>DATKHJ010000418.1:0-3339 GCA_035510335.1 Flavisolibacter sp.
GCTTTGACCGCATGGCCGATGCTAAGCTGGTTGAACGTGCCTCTGCCATTCACCAGGAAATGGTCACCAATGCCACGGCTTTTCCTTCGCCTTCTCCTTCGCTTACGCAGGTACGCTCCGCCATTGACGACTTCCAGGAAGCCCTTAACGCTGCTGTTGGCGGCGACAGGGTGCTGGTGGCGCAAAAGAACATTGCCCGCCAAACACTGGTGAACCTGCTGCACCTGCTGGGCTATTATGTTCTGTTTACCGCACAGGGCAACCGCCTGATAGCGCTGAAGTCGGGCTTCAGGCTGGCAAAAGATCCTACGCCGGTGGTCATTACCAAACCCACCGGCCTGAAGGTGGAAAACGGCGACCAGGACGGCGTACTGCAGGTGAGCATCAAAACGGTACCGGGTGCCGTGGCCTACATGCACCAGTACTCTACCGACCCGGCCCTGAAAGAAGATAGCTGGATGAGTGTTACCTGCTCTACCGCCAAATGCCATTTGGCAGGGCTGCAACCGGGTACAAAATACTTCATCCGCGTTGGCGCTATTGGAACCAAAGAGCAGGTGCTGTTCAGCGATACCGTCAGTAAAATAGCAGCATAGGTTTTTTAATTTAGATTTTGGTTAGAATTCGTGAACAACAGGCTGTCCTGCAAAGGATGGCCTTTGTTTTTAAGGGATAATCATCGCAAACCTTTCCACGCCATTCCTTTTATTGTAACGAGCCCTGTCAGTCAGCAAATACTAAATGGCTGGCTTGTTCCCTTTCGATTATTTATGCAGGGTATCCATCCATGCATAGTAATGAAAGCCTGCATCGGTCAACATTTTTGTTTTATCTTTCTCCTTACAATATTCTGGTAAAAAGCTGTCGATCATGTTCCGGCCCTTTCTTCTTTACCAACAACCATTACTATGAACATGAAGCTTTTTTTGCCATGCCTTTTATCGGCAGTCTGTATTTCTTCTGTCGCCAACTCCCAAAATGTTGGCATTGGTACGCAAAACCCCGGCAGGGCAAAACTAGAGGTGCATGGCGTGGCCGGCACGGGCAGTACCACCGCGCTTTTTGGTGGCAGCAGTACGGGTATTTCGCTTCAGCAAAACTGGCCCACCATTGGATTTAACCAGTACAGGGACAACCCGGCGGGCAATGGAAAATACATAGCGAATGGCTACGCAGCCATCCAGTATTTCGACCCGGCAAGCGGCTCCATGTACATGGACCTTTTTAACACCGGCATTGCCTCCACGCAAACCAGCGCCCCTTCGCGGGCCATGTTCCTGAACTTTGGCTTAACCAATACTTCCTTCGGTGTTGGGGCGCTGCAAACCGGCATGGGTGCTAATCACACGGCTTTCGGAAAGGCCGCCCTCGCCAATACACAAAATTCAGGCTTCAACACAGCTATCGGCGCCTATGCCCTGCTCAATACCGCCACCGGTTCCCGTAACGTGGCCATTGGCAATTACTCGCAATCCAATAATAATTCAGGGGCCGACAACACATCGATTGGTTACCTATCGTTGCAAAACACCACCGCATCCGCTAACAATACCGCCATTGGCTCACGTGCAGGCGATGACTTCAACAATGGGTTCAATAACATCTTTGTTGGCGCCAACGCAGATGTAAACGCCGCCAACCTTTTTAACGTAGTGGCCATTGGAGAAGGGGTTGTTGTCAGCGCCTCCAGCACGGCCCGTTTTGGCAATTTAGCCACGACCTCCTATGGCGGTTGGGCCAATTGGACAAACGTGAGTGACGGACGCTTTAAGAAAGGGGTGGAAGAAAATGTACCGGGACTTTCTTTCATTACCAGGCTGCGGCCTGTTAGCTATTACCTGCAGGCGCAAGCACTGGACGATTTTTTACGCCGTAACAAAAAGGACAGCCTGGACAACGAAACCACGGCCTTTCGCCTTCAGGCATTAACAGCGAAAGAACAGGTACGGTACACCGGCTTTATTGCCCAGGAAGTAGAAGCAGCAGCAAAAGCGCTGGGCTTTGAGTTTTCCGGTGTGGATGCACCCAAAAATGAAAACGACACCTATGGTTTGCGCTACGCAGAATTTGTGGTGCCGCTGGTAAAGGCAATCCAGGAACAACAGGCGCAAATTGCGCAAAAGGAAGAACGCATTCAGCAATTGGAACTGGCCGTTGAAGAGATGAAAAAGCAACAAAAAGAACTTCATCTGCTCAAAACACAAATGGCGGAACTGCTAAAGCAAAAGCAATGAGGTGAGGGAGTCTGTTTGTGTACTGCACATTGTAAAACCACACCGGTTATACAGCAAAACCATTTTTTCACTCGCCCCTACGGGGAGGAAATGGCTGTTTTAGTGCAACCGTTAACCTTTGTACACATTCCCTCCTTGGAGGGGCGGCCTACCGTGGGTTTATAGTTAAGTGATCGGGATGAGTTTACAATGATGGGTCACGAAGAACACGAAGAGCCACAAAGAGCACAACGCTTTGTGGCTCTTCGTGTCAACCTTTGTGTTCTTTGTGCTCCAAAAAAGCGCAATAGAATTTCTTATTATTGCATTGCCCTAAGACGTTTAAATTCTGCAAAACAGTAGTTGCCCGCACTCATTCGCAAACACGCTACCAATAACGATGAGATGAGCAGCAACAATCAATTCATTATTTTTACAAAAAGCACTGAAATGCCCAATGCGCTGAAATATATTGTTGACGAGAAAGGACAACGTACATCTGTACTTGTACCGGTGAAAATTTGGGAAGACCTCAATTCAGACTATCAAAAGCTGCAAGCGAAACTGAAAGTATTCAACAGTATAAAAGCAGGACTGAGAGAAGTAAAGGCAGCGAAGAAAAGCGGCAGGAAATTAGAAACCCTCAAAGACTTTCTCAAGTGAGTGTTGTTGTCCGTGTTTCCAAAAGCTTTAAGACGGCGGCTAAGCCCCTACTGAAAAAGTATCCTTCTCTTTCCAATGACCTGCTAAAGCTTGAAAAAGAACTCACCGAAAATCCCAAACTAGGCACACCCCTGGGCAACAATGCGTATAAAATCCGGCTAAAGATTTCAAGCAAAAGCAAAGGCAAAAGTGGTGGCGCAAGAGTCATTTCCCTGGTAGAAACTACACTGATTGGCGAAATAAAAATTACGGATGAAGAAACAACCGTCAATCTCATCACCATCTATGACAAGGCTGAAACAGCAACGATCTCAGATAAAGAATTAAAAGATTTAATCAAGGCCTTTCACAAGGAATAAACCCGGCTTACTTATTAAACTGCGTCTTCATCCGCTCAAACTCCGCTCTCGAAATCTTCAGCACTGTTCCGTGCCGCGTTCCTTTGGGAAAGGAAACCTTGTCC
>DATKHJ010000419.1:0-4147 GCA_035510335.1 Flavisolibacter sp.
TGCTTCGGTAACGCCGGGTGTATTATTACCGGGTGCGTTACAAAACACGGCCCGTATTGTAGCCACTGACTGGCCTTTCCTGAATGCGTGGATGGGTTATTGGGCAAGAAGCGGGTCGTACCAGTCAATAACGGATGTTGAAACCTACCGTTTTACCAATGATTTTCAGGTACAAATCTGGAATGACCTGTATTCAAATAACAACAACTACACGATCATGATGAACAAAGCCAAAGAAACCGGTGCTGGTTTTTACGAGGCAATTGCCCACATCATGAGAGCACACAACTTTGGCATATTGGTAGACGTGTACGGAAACATTCCGTACTCAGAAGCATTCCGTGGAACGGCTGTAGCCACACCAAAGTATGACAAGGCCGAAGATGTTTACGCAGGTCTTTTTGCTGAACTGGACGAGGCTGTTGCGCTTTTGCAAAATGCAGGTGCTATTGAAGAAGCAAAGAACCCCGACATCACAAGCGCTGACCTGGTTTACAAGGGCAATGCTACTTCCTGGATCCGGTTTGCCAATACCCTGCGTTTGCGCCTTGCTATGCATGGTGTAAACGGGCTGGCTACTACGCAAATAGCTCCAGGTATTAATGTTGCGGGTCAACTTGCAAAGGTTACCTCTCATGGCTTTCTTGGTGCCGGTCAATCGGCTCATTTAAATCCGGGCTTCGTAGCCACTAAACCAAACCCTTACTACCGCTCATTTGTAGCCAATGAAGCTGGTACACAAACCGGTGATGTTTGGAGAGCTAACTCCTATGCTATTGGCTATTATAATTACAATGGCGATCCTCGGGTAAGCCGTTTTTATGTAGCCCCTTCAGGTGCTTCACACAAAGGCATTCCTTTTGGTACGCCATCCGGCGATCCGAACCTGGCAGGTGATAAACTGTCAACCGTAAGAGGTCCGGGGCTTGTGCCAGATGGTGCCGCATCCAGAGCGTGGATCTTAACCAGTGTAGAAAGCCTCTTTTTGCAGGCAGAAGCAAGGCATCGTGGTTTGCTAACCACAGGGCCGGCTGCAGGTGCCCTGTTGACCTCAGCTATCCGCGAATCATTTGTTTGGTTAGGGTTAACAGCCGGACAAGCTGACACTTACCTTGCAAATAACGAAGGATATCCTGATGTTGACTATACTGCTCCTTGGCAGACGGCAACTCCTCCCGGAGGTGGCTTGTTTACTATCCTTTCCCAGAAATGGTTTGCTTTGAACTCAATTGCAACTTTTGAAGTATGGTCTGACTACAGAAGAACTGATTATGTGTTGGGCAGTGTGGTAGGCTACCAGGCTGGTCCGCCATTATCGGTTGAGCCGTCAAGAACCGCAACTTCAATTCCACGCCGTTTGCTTTACCCACAAGCCGAGTATAACTACAATGCGGCAAATGTGGGAGCGCAGGGAACGCTCAATGTGTTTACCGGAAAAATATTCTGGGACTTAAATTAAATCATTCATTAAACAGGAATCAATGAAAAAATTTATAACAAAAGCCCTTTTTGCTGTAGCCCTCGGCATTGTTGGAACGGGGTGCTTAAAAGATAAAGGTTTTGAGGATCAGCAGTATGGTACTAAGATTGAGGACATCAAAGCAGTTGCTTTTCCGCAGGCTGCAACAAGCCCGGTTGAATTTGGTCTGACGGCAGTGCCTACTGCCCAATCAATGCGTGTTGCAGTTGCCCTCGAGGCAGATCAGGCTGCATCCGGACCAGTTACTGTAAACCTCGTGGTAAACAATGCCTTGTTGCCAAGTGGTTTAACAGCGGCGCCTGCCAATAGTTTCACTATACCCACGTCTGTAACTATTCCGGCTGGGCAGAAGATTGCTTACATCGATGTGGCCGTGCCTAATGCAACTGTCTTCGATCCAAACTTAAAGTATGGTATAGGTATTTCTATTGCTTCGGTGACTGAAGGTTATAAAATCGCAGCTAACCAGAAGAATGTTGTTCTGGGTATTTCTATTAAGAACAAGTATGACGGTGTGTATGAAATTACCGGAACGCTTCAGGATGCAAATGGTGCTTACACCGGTGATTATGGCGATCCGCAGTTTCCGAGAATTTATGAGATGTCCACCACAGGCCCAGGTAGCATTCTGTTCTACGATTTAAGCTGGGATTATCCCAACTATATCGTTGTGAGCATTTCTACAGGTGGCGGTGCTAACACTGGTATTCGTCCCGAGTTTACTTTTAATACAACAAACGACCAATTGGTTTCTGCCATCAACAAAGCAAATGGCCAGGCATTGACAATTGGTGCGGGAAGCAAATTTAATCCTGCCGACCGTTCATTTGATATCAAGTGGAGCCTTGGCAGATGGACAATAACCGAACACTGGAAGTTTTTAAGAGACAGATAATAGGATATCATCTTAAATAGAAAAGAGACTGCAATGCAGTCTCTTTTCTATTCTGGCACGGCATTTCATACTTTTGAAAAATAAATATTGCTAATGGACCAACAACAACCGCAAAACCAGATCAACATCGAAATAACAGAGGAAGTAGCCGAAGGCAGTTATGCCAACCTCGCCATCATCACGCATTCGCATGCGGAGTTTGTGATTGATTTTGTGAACGTGATGCCCGGCACGCCAAAAAGCAAGGTAAAGTCCCGCATCATCTTTACCCCGCAACATGCCAAGCGCTTTATGAAGGCATTGATGGAAAACGTGCAGCGCTACGAAGCTGCCAACGGAACAATTAAAGACTTGGAAGAAGTACAAATACCGCTCACGTTTGGCGGACCAACGGCACAAGCATAAACAGTTTCAATGAAAAAATAAAGCCCGGTTTTGCCGGGCTTTATTTTCTTATAAGAGGTGCTTTTCTGTGTTAGCTGATTTTTCTTACGTTGCTGGCACCTGAGCTGCGCTGGTTAATGTTGGCATTGCCGCGGTATTCCACCGTGCTGGCCCCGGAAGCTTCAATGTTTAATTCTTTCTCTGCCGTTACTGCTGCTTCACTGGCGCCGGACAAGTCAAGTGTGCTTTGATCCGTCGAAAGCCCAAGACATTGAATTTTGCTGGCACCGCTGGCATCGGTTGAAAATTTGCTGGCTGTGCCGGTAAGTTTTAGTGTAGTTGCGCCGGATAAGTTAGAGGTGAACTCAGAAAGCTTTACCTGCATGGTAATCTCGCTGGCGCCGCTGGCTTCTAACCGCATTTCGTTGCCGTTGATCACACCCTCGCTGGTTAATTCACTGGCACCCGACAAATCGATCTCCTTGAACTCCGGAGCAGAAACAAACACCGTCACTTTGTTAGAAGGCGAAAGATTATAGCCGTCCTTGGGTTCAATGTGCAGGGTATTTCCGCTTACGCTGATCTCCAGGTACTCCAGCAGGTTTTCGTCGGTTTCTACCCTTACAGTAGTTGCCTGGTCTTGCTTGAGCCGCACGGTAACAGCGCCTTCTACATCAAGATTGGTAAAGTTGCCGGTTTGGCGCTGCTGCGAAATAATATTGCCGTTGCCACGAACCTTTTTACCGCCAAAAATCTGACAGGAAGAAAGGAGAAAGAGAGCAGCGCAGGCGAAAAAAATCTGTTTCATGCATGTTTGGTTTTGATATCTGACGCCAAGTTAGAGAAAAAGGTTACAGCAGGCGGAGATTGCTGCCAATTGTTTGTTTGGCATAGTTCCGCTACCGGCAAGCAGAGTGTTTTCTTACCTTCGCAGCGCATGACAGAAAAAATTATCATTCTCGACTTTGGATCGCAATACACCCAGCTTATTGCCCGAGCCGTGCGGGAGGCCAATGTTTACTGCGAAATTCTTCCCTTCTCTAAGCAAATTGAATTTGACGAAACAGTGAAAGGCGTTATTCTTTCCGGTTCGCCTTTTTCCGTGAACGATGTGAATGCACCGGAGGTCAACGTTTCGGCGCTAACGCAGCAAACACCCGTGCTTGGTGTGTGTTACGGCGCCCAGTTAACCGCCAAGCAATTTGGCGGAAGAGTAGAGCGCAGCAGCAAGCGGGAATACGGCCGTGCCATTCTGCACCAGCAAAAAGAAGATGCGTTGTTGAAGAATCTTCTGCCTGCTTCACAGGTTTGGATGAGCCACGGCGATTCTATCCAGGAAATGCCACAAGGCTTTGAAGTTCTGGCAACCACTGATAGCATTCCTGTAG
>DATKHJ010000420.1:0-7187 GCA_035510335.1 Flavisolibacter sp.
CAACCTGCTCCTGATCAATAAAACGAACTCAACGCTTGCAAAAACAAAGGAAAAGTTTTAACTATATGTAAAATTCAACCATATGCCTGCAACTGCCTTAACGCCTGTTATTGCCAAAGCAAAACTTCCCAAAATGTACCAGTGGCTGGCCGATGAAGAGGGGCCCAAAATTCTTCGTGAAGCATTGAGCCATTACGGTACGCTGGAGCTGCGCGGCCGCGACAATAATCCTGACATTACAAAGTGGGCCAAAGAAATTGGCGGAAGCGTAGCCGATGTTTACACCAACGATGAAATTCCGTGGTGCGGATTGTTCATTGGCATCTGCGCCAAGCGAGCCGGTTATGCCCTGCCCAAAGATCCGTTGTGGGCACTCAACTGGGGTACGTTTGGCGTGGCGCAGCCAGTGGCCATGCTGGGCGATGTGCTGACCTTTATTCGCAAAACAAATACCGGTGCAAAGGCCGGCCATGTGGCGCTTTATGTGGGAGAAGATGAAGCAGCCTACCATGTTTTGGGCGGCAACCAAAGCGATTGTGTTTGTGTAACCCGCATTGCCAAAAACCGTCTTTATGCAATCAGGCGGTCAAACTTTAAAGTAGGACAACCAAAAAATGTACGACAGATTATGCTTAGCGTTAGTGGCAAGCTTTCCGAGAACGAAGCGTAAGGGTAAGAAAAAATTATCCTCTCCAAAATAATCACCTGCTTTACTCCGTTTCTTTAACTTTGGCACCCTACACTGCTTTTCTTCACTCCCGTACATAAAATGAAAACACCAAGACTAAATGAGAGTAGAACTTGTCTTCAAATCATTTCTGAAATTCTGGGATTTCAGGCAGGTGTTAAAAGGAAAGAATCTTAAAATTAACCTGCGCCATAAAACCATCACCGGCGAATACACCGAAACAGAAATTAAACTGGCACAGCAAGCCTACGATGCGAAGGTGAAAAGGTTTTGATATAACATTATCAGGCGGACTGCTGATTTGTTGTCTAAATAAAAAGATTGGAAAGTATAAAATGGCGAACAGTTGCTTTTCGCCATTTTATTGCCTTTACTGTTCTGCAATCGTTACTTCCAGCCCATCTTTCCAGTGCTTGAACTCCGGTGTGTAGTACAGGTAGGTATTGCTTGCTTTTCCTTTGTAAGCACCCGCAATCTCCGCTTTCAAATCAAGGTTAAGCTGTTTGGTTTCACCACCTTTAAAACCCATCCAGTAAAACACCAGGTAGTTGTCGAAGATTTCATAATACGCCACTTCATTTTTCTCCATGATTTCTTTTAATTGCCAGGGCTGCGCCGATAGTCCGGCAGGAATGCCAATTTTTGCAATAGACATGGGCTGCAAGTTCGAAGCCTTGTTGGTAACGCTGATTTTCAACCGCACAGTCTCTCCTATTTTCACCGTTTCCGCAGCCAGTTGCGTTTCCAGCAGCAACTCCGCTTTCTCACTGTTGGGCGGTGTAAACGTTTGATAGGCCACTTCCAGGCTGTACGGAACTGCTGTTTTATTGTCTGTGTATTGCACAGCAAATGCATTTTTCCCTTCCGCAATTTGGCGTAACAGCAGGTCAGTTTCAGAAACTGGAATATTGTTGAGATAAAAGGCCACCGGTGTATTATCACTTAATTTTCCGGCAAGCTTCGAGTATTCTACCACTGCGTTTAATGCCAGTACCGTTGCCTGCGTAGAGCCATAGCCGTAATATGATTTTTCTCCTAAGATTTTGGAGATAACACTTGCTACTTCGCCAAGGTCTGGATTCTTTTCCCGCAGCAATGCCAAGGCATATAACGATAAGGTTTCCACCTTTAGCGAAGCATGCCTTGAATTTACCACGCTGGTTTCCGATGCAAGTGCTTTTGTACGGTAAAGTTCACGGGCGGCATCTACCAGTTGCCGGTAGTCGTTCCCGGCCTTCATGTTACTGGCAGCAAGCGTCATCATTGCCATTTGATAGCCATCGCCGCTTTGCAATGCCGCTTTTACGGCAGCATTGTATTCGGCACGAATCTCCTGCCCAATGCCTGCCTGCGATAAGGCATACACAATGTAGATATTGGCAATCTTGTTCGGAACAGAAGCAAAACGGTCGTAACCGCCGCTTGCCAGTTTAAAGCCGCCTTGCCCGTCCCTGCGGTCAAGCAAAAACTTCTTTGTCCGTTCCAGCATTTTCCTGTCCACATCTATAAACTCCTGCATATCGGTAAACTCCAGCAGTCCGTATGCTGTCAGGGCTTCGTGCGGTGGCGCTTTGCCAAACCACTCAAAGCCGTTTTGCGAAGTTTCGTAACCAATCAACCGCTTGTAACCTTTTTCAATATAGTCCAACGCTTTTTTTTCGATCTCCGGATTTGACCGGCCGGATTCACGGAGGTACTTCAACACAAAAATGTTTGGATACGTAGCGGATGATGTTTGTTCGAAACATCCATAAGGTTCACGCAGCATCGACTCAATGCCATCGAGCAATTGCCCTTCCAGGTTTTTAAACAGTTTAAGCTTTGTTTTTAAACTGCCGGCAATCATTTTCCCAACCTGGAACGAATGAATAACAGATGCGTTGCCTGAAAACGTTTGAATTACGGGAAAGCCTTTTTCTGTCGCCACCAGCGGCAACACCAGCGTTTCTTTTCCCAACTGGCTGCTTACAACAAGCCGGATAGTACCGTTAACAGCATCGGTTGCTTCTATTGGAACAATGAGTTTCCCTGCGCTATCGGCTTCAAGCTTCATAGTGGTTGCGTACCTGCCAAGGGTTAGGTTGTGGGGCACGAGAACCGTAAGCGTAAGTTCAAGCGGCTGTGCCGAATTGTTCTTTACTACAAGCGGTAGCAGCGCTTTATCGCCAACGGTTAAATAAGGCGGAAGCTTGGCATCTACAGCCACTGCATTTCTTACCACGTAGGTTTGCTCTGCCCTGCCCAGCTTTCCGTTAAAACCAATGCCCTCTGCCAACACCCGAAAGGTGGTGGAAGCATCTGAATTATAAAACGAAAGTTCGGCCTCACCATTGGCATCTGTTTGCACAACCGGGTTCCAGAAAATCGTTTCGCGGAAATCGGTTCGTTCTTCCACCTCAAGTGATTTGTAGCGTGGCGCATAAAACCGTCTTGCCACAGCATATTGCGTACCGGCAAACTGCACGGTTTGACTGGCGAAATAATCTTTGTTGGAAAAGCTGAAGCGAATGCGTCCGGTCCGGAACTGTTTTGTTTCAATTACAATTACACCATTGGCGCCGCGTGAACCATACAAAACACTTGCAGCGGCGTCTTTCAGCACGGTAATATTTTCAATGTCGGCTACCGGAACCGACTGCACATTCATCCCATCAACCGGAATGCCATCTAATACCACCAGCGGCTGGTTGTTTCCGTTTTGTGAAACAACACCGCGAATAAGAACTTTTGCTGCGGCACCCGGATTGCTGCTTGGCACAACCGATATACCGGCGGCTCTTCCTTGCAGCAGGTAGCCCACGTTGCCTGCAGGCAGAATTTCTCTTGCCTGGATCACCGACACAGCACCAGTCATATTCATTTTCCGAAAAGCCGTTCCATAACCGGTGACAACTACTTCATCGAGGTTTTGCTGCCGCATCGCCATTAATTCTTTTCTCGCCAGTGGCTCTTCGTTTACGGTATCGTGTTGCAAGGCCCTAACCGGACGAATAACAGGCTTGAACTTCGACAACTCATCTCCCGCAGCGCCTCTTCCTGCCGCATTGTATTTAGGATTGAAGCCAATGCCCTGCTGCAGCACTTTAATCACCAGTTTCTCTCTCCCGGTTGACGATTGTGCAAACAGATGATAGGTTGAATTGGGTGCAATGCCGGAAAAGAAGAAAGAGCCATCAGCATCGGTTTCTATCTGCAGGGCCTTTTCACCCTTTCGGCTACCAACAAGAAATACCGTTGCTTTTACCGGGGTACCCTTTCCATCTTCAATCACGCCACTTAAGACATTGTCCTGGTCGGGTAGAAATTTTACACGGCCTTCTTTCTTTACATAGTCAATGTAATGGAAGTAGCGGTAGCCATGCGTCAGCATCAGCAGGTCAAGTGCCGGAACAGCTTTTGGTTCATCTTTCTTAAAATAGAACTGCGGCTCTTCAATCTTGCCCTGCAGCTCGGAACTCAGCAGCAACCACGAAAGCAAATGATCTTGCTTATCATCGGCAAACGTCCACAGTTTATCATCAACAACCGACAATGAAAAGTTGGACGGAACGGGTTTGCCTGCTTCATCTACAGTGCGCAGGCGAAGCGTTACTTTCTCCCGCGGTGCATACTGCTTTTTATCGGTAGAAATAGAAACGGAGAGATTGCGGTCTTCGTTTAAAAAACACAAACGTTCGGAAAGCGGCATGCCCTCAGTAGTGGACAATGTAAACTGCGCTATCCCTACCGGAAAAATTTTTTCATCAATGAGAAGAATGTTCTCGCCTTTTTTCAACGACAGGTTTCTTTCATAGTAACGAATGCCTTTTGTTTCGCCGGTAAGCAACATGTTTCGTTCGTCTGTTGTTGTGAGTTTCACCTGCAGTTTACCCGCCCCTTTTGTTACGTTCATCACCACACCGTTGTTTAATGCAAGGGGACACGCATACGTTTGTGTAATGTTTGCCGGCGATGTAATTTTTACCCGGTAGCGTTTTCCGCTTTCGGGTTTCAGTACAAAACGCCCCATGCCGAAATGATAGCTTTCGATGCTTGTTACTTCTTTTCCATTCTGGTCAACCACCATGCCTTTGATGTCGGTTGCTTTTCCTCTTTCATTGACAGCTTTAAAGGCAATAGTGGTAGCAATACCCTGCACAAGGGTGCCACCTTCGGGCATCAACTGCAAATCAATTTTATTAAGCACAATCGGAATGCTGCGGGAAATGGCTTCGGTGTACCCGTCATAGGTAACGGTCATGTTAAGTAAGCCATCTGCCGTATGCAGTTCTTTTGGCAACTGAAATTTCGGTTCTGCCTTTCCTCCCTTGTCGGTTGTAAATGTTCCGGTGGAGATGACTTGTCCACCTATTGAAACCGCAAACTTGCCGGAGTGGTTTGCAATGGGCAGATCATTGAGGTTACGTATCGAAAAACGGGCCCATACTTCGCTGCCGGCGCCATAGCCTTTTTCAGGGAAATCCAGTCTCATCAGCACACGCGGCGCAATTACTTTTTGTACGGTAACCTCCTTTGTAAAATACCGGCTCTCTTCTTCGTTCTGCATCCACGAAGTGTAACAGCGAAGCTTGTACACGCCGCCAACTGCTTCCTGCTTAAATTCATACGAACCTTCGGCGTAGCCATCGGCCACCCGCAGGTTTAATTTCTGTACAACAGTGCCTGCGGGGTTGATTACCTCTGCATACACAACATTGCTGACAGTGGTTGGTCGCTGATCTTGTCCACGCACAACATACAGTTTAAAAAAAAGCGTTTCACCCGGCTTAAAAAAGACGTGGTTGGTTTGCACATAAATTTTTTCCTTGGTAGTGGTATAGTCAAGCGTTTGTGCGGTTAGTGCAGAAGCAAAAGTTTGCAGCACGAGAAGCAGCAGCGAAAGTCTGATGATCTTTTTCATACCGTTAGAATTGAAATGAAAGGTTACAGCCGAAGGTTTTGACAGAAGGAAGGTTAAAGAAGTCAAGGCCTGTTGTGTTGGCGGCATCGTAAAGCAGGCGATTGGAATCGGCACCAGTATAAGCCGTCCACAAAAGCAGGTTGTTGGCATAAAGCGAAAACGTGACCGACTGCAGGTATTTGCATGTGGTTAGTTTGTAAGCAAGCGAAAGGTTGTTGATGCGAAGGTGATCAGCTTTTTCAATATAATCTTCCGCCACGCCGCTGTGCCCATAACGTACCCAGCGGTTTTGCTCCAACGGCAACAAAGCATTATAAAAAGTAACCGCCGTTTTGTTTGGCTGACCATCTTGCATCACACCATCATACACGTAACCTGTAGTACCCCGCAAATCGCCGGAGTTTTCTGACCGGCCGTAATAATCAAGCACGGCCTGTGTCCCGTTCCAAACATCGCCGCCTTTTCGCCATTCAAGATCAATGGCAAACGAAAGCCGTTTCCAACTGATGCTGTTAGCTGTCTTCAGTACAAAATCAGGAATGGGATTTCCCACAATACCCAACTGCGGATCAACCAATGGAAAACCATCGGCGCCGATGATCATCTTTCCCGCTGCATTGCGCAGGTAACGACTACCAACGATTGCACCCAGCGGTTCTCCTTTTACCAATGCTTTGTGGACGTTTTTAAAGCCTGCCACCGGCGTATAATCATACCCGTTTCTTACCGCCGTTACAGTTGAGCGGTTGACAACAAACGATGCCTGGTGGCTTGTTTGAAAATTGCGTGAATAAGAGGCATAACCGGCTTCAATTTCGAAACCTGTGTTTTTGTGATCAGCAAGATTGCCGAGCTGCAACAAGCCGTTTTCTACAAATGGGAATACATCGTTTTGCGTATTACGTTTAAAAACATTTGCTTCAAGCGTAAGCCGGTTTTTATAGCGCAACTGCAGACTAATGGATGACTCGTGATGATTGATAAGCGATAAGGCATCAAAACCTTCCGCTTCGGTTAACGGAAAATAGTGCAAGGCTTCTGCAGTGGTAAAATTCAGCAGGCTGTGTTGCGAAAAAGAAGAGCCGACAGGCAGCTCAGATGCAAAGCGATGATAAGAAGCAGTTAGTTTGGCGAACAACGATCCAAGACCAAAAACATTTTCGGAACTGACAAAGCCTGAGAAGCCGGGCAACAAAATGTGGTGGTCTTTTGCGGTGTTTGAAAAATACGAACGGTTGGTAAGAGTGAGTCCGGCAGCAAGCTCCCCATCCCTATAGGTCGATTCGGTATTCAGTCCAACTTCATTTACCGAACGCTGAAAACGGTAAGCGGCGCCGGGATTGTATTGAACGCTTGAACCGTGATTGCCGAAAAGATAGTTCAGCAAAATGCGGGAGTTCAGGTAACCATCACCATGACGAAAATCATAAGAAGAGGTTCCCCTTAGCAAATAGTGCCGGTCGGTTTTTGTGCGTTGCACGAGTAACCCATCAGGGAAATACGCCGTTGCAGCCGGCAAACCCTCATCGCTGCTGGCTGTTGTTTTCTCAAGCGACTGGCTTAGGCTGAATCTGAACTCGCCTGTTTTCTTCGCCAGTG
>DATKHJ010000421.1:0-10929 GCA_035510335.1 Flavisolibacter sp.
CCACTGCACCGGCCAGTAGTTTTTGCATGTCAAAACTTACCAGTTCACTGGTTCGTTCGCCAAGCATGCGGTTGCCAACCTGGTCGTGGTTTTGAGAGAAGACGATAAACTGTTTACCTTCAGCCGCATCGGCTTTGATGCCGAAAAATTTGTTTCGGTGCGGTGAGTATTGTCCATCATAAACGTATGCATCCTGGTACGATTTAGCCAGGTGTGCAAGGCCGGTGAAATCGGAATAATAGCCGGACTTTTCCTGTCCGGATGCAACCCGCAACGCATGATGAAATTCATCAACCCACTGCGCATCCATGCCATAGCCGCCTTTTTCAACCGGGTCAATAAAGCGGGTGTCGTTCAGGTCTAATTCAACTATAAGATAATG
The DNA here is from genome assembly GCA_035510335.1 of Flavisolibacter sp. Taxonomy (GTDB): domain Bacteria; phylum Bacteroidota; class Bacteroidia; order Chitinophagales; family Chitinophagaceae; genus Flavisolibacter. The sequence goes on from DATKHJ010000421.1 coordinate 383, forward strand.
TTGACGACCGGTCACTTGGACGAGTTCATCTACCCGCAGTTTTATTTCTTTCAGAATATGAACCGGGCTGAAATCTTTAATGGCATGCACAGCATCCAGCCGCAAGGCATCAATGCGAAAATCACGAAACCACATCAGCGCATTCTCTATAAAATACCGGCGTACACCATCACTCCAGGCATCATCAAAATTGATGGCATTGCCCCAGGGAGTGTTGTATTTATCGGTGAAGTAAGGGCCGAATGCTCCTAAGTAATTTCCTTCCGGTCCAAGGTGATTATACACCACATCAAGAATAACGGCCAGTCCTTTTTGGTGACAGACATCAACTAATTTTTGCAATCCTTGCGGACCACCATAACTGTTTTGCACCGCAAAGGGAGCCACGCCATCATAACCCCAGTTTCTGTTTCCGGGAAACTGTGCCACCGGCATGATTTCAATGGCGTTAATGCCAAGCTCTTTTAAGTAATCAAGCTTTTCTTCCAGTGCTGCAAATGTTCCTTCATCGGTGAAGGTGCCGGTGTGCAACTCGTAGATTATGTAGTCTTCCAGCGGGAGATTGTTCCAGGCTGTATTACTCCAGTGGTAACGATTTACATCGAAGACTTCGGATTCGCCGTGCACATCATCCGGTTGAAAAAGAGATGCGGGATCGGGGAATGGAGCTTTATCGTCTATCCTGATCTTATAACGAGTGCCTTCACGCATTTCACCGCTGGTGGTTTGCCAATACCCGTAGTCGGTTTTCTTTAAAGGAAGAATTTTGCTTTCTCCCTCTGCCTTCATTTCTATCTCCACTTTTTCCGCCAGCGGCGCCCAAATATTCGCCGTTGCTGTTCCATTTTCTATGTTGATTCCTATTGTTCGTTTTCTAACATCAATTGGTTGCATCTTATTTCAATGGTTCTTTTAATAGTACTACTGATCTTCCTTCTACATGCACTGTTGCTGACGCCTTAAAGGCTTCGCCGGATTCTTCAAAATAGCCGGTGCTGGTGTCTAAAACTTTTGTCCATTTGCGGCCGAATTTTGCCGGCGGAAGCTTGAATTCCAATCCATCGTGATAGGCGTTGAAGATGAGGAAGAAGTTATCATCCAACAGTTTTTCACCTTTCGGTCCAGGAGTTGGAATGCCTTTACCGTTTAAGAAAATGCCAAGGGTCTTTGCATAATCCTGCCGCCAGGCTTCTTCGCTCATTTCTGTTCCGTCGGTGTTAAACCAGGCAATGTCTTCCACGCCCACGCCTTTAATGGGTTGGCCCTGGAACCATTTGCGCCGATTGAAAATGGGATGCCGCCTGGCAAAGTGAATCAGCTTTTTTGTGAACGTTAGCAAGTCTTGGTCAGCATCTTCCCAGTTAACCCATGAAATTTCATTGTCCTGGCAATACGCATTGTTGTTACCGCCCTGCGTTCTTCCCAATTCATCGCCGGCTACAATCATAGGCACACCTTGCGAAAGAAAAAGCGTAGTGAGAAAATTTCGTTTTTGTTGCTGCCGCAATTGAAGAATGCCCGCATCATCCGTTTCCCCCTCCGCGCCACAGTTCCAGCTTCGGTTGTGGCTTTCGCCATCGTTGTTGTTCTCGCCGTTGGCGTCGTTGTGTTTTTCGTTGTAAGAAACAAGATCATGCAGCGTAAAGCCGTCGTGTGCCGTAATGAAGTTGATGCTGGCAATGGGTTGCCGGTTGTTTTCCTGGTACAGGTCTGGACTGCCGGTAAAACGCAGCGCAAATTCGCCCAACATGCTTTCGGCGCCACGCCAGTAATCACGCATGCAATCGCGGTACTTGCCGTTCCATTCCGCCCATCCGGGAGGGAAGTTTCCAACCTGGTAACCACCTTCACCAATGTCCCAAGGTTCGGCAATCAGTTTTACTTGCGAGATGACCGGGTCCTGGTGAATGATATCGAAGAAAGAACCCAGACGATCAACCTCGTGAAGTTCTCTCGCCAGCGCAGCAGCTAAGTCAAAACGAAAACCATCCACATGCATTTCCAGCACCCAGTAACGCAGGCTGTCCATGATGAGACGAAGCACATTCGGCATCATGGCATTCAGCGTGTTGCCGGTGCCGGTATAGTCCATGCAAAAACGTTTGTCTTCCGTCAGGCGATAATAACCTGCGTTGTCAATGCCGCGAAAAGACAGCGTTGGCCCTAAGTGATTGCCTTCTGCCGTGTGATTGTACACCACATCCAAAATCACTTCAATGCCGGCTTTGTGCAGCTCTTTTACCATGGTTTTGAACTCTAAAACCTGGTTGCCTTTTGCGCCACTGCTGGCATACCGTACATCCGGCGCAAAAAAACCAATGGTGTTGTATCCCCAGTAATTCGACAACCCTTTGTCGGCTAAAAATTTATCCTGTACAAATTGGTGAATGGGCATCAGTTCAATGGCCGTTACACCTAATTCTTTTAAATATTGAATGGTAACCGGATGGCCAATGGCGGCGTAAGTGCCACGAATTTCCTCGGGTATGTCCGGGTGCAACTTTGTAAAGCCTTTTACATGTGTTTCGTAAATGACGCTGCGGTGGTAAGGGATGCGGGGCAGCTTGTCGCCTTCCCAATCAAACCGCGGATCAATGACAACGGATTTTGGGATGTAGGGTGCACTGTCTAAATCATTAAAGCTTAGGTCTTCTTCGGGATGTCCCAATTCATACCCAAAAAGTGAATCGTTCCAGTTAATTGTTCCGGAAATAGCTTTTGCATACGGGTCAATTAAAAGCTTGCTCGGGTTAAAGCGGTGGCCATTCTGTGGTTCGTACGGACCGTAAACCCGATAGCCGTATAATTGTCCGGGACCAAGCGTTGGTACATACACATGCCAGATGTGGTTGGTGCGTTCTTTCACCCGTATGCGGGCCGTTTCAATGGTAGTATCATCCTTGTCAAATAAACAGAGCTCAACAGCGGTGGCGTTCTCGCTGTACAGGGCAAAATTAACGCCTTGCCCATCCCAGTTAGCGCCAAGTGGAAAGGGGTAACCCGGGTATTGTGTAACCTTCATTAATCAAGTTCGGTTTTTGTGGATGTGGACAGTGTTTTCAATTTTCCTGCCAACAGAGCTGTGCAGTAAGATGTGTTTTCAGAAGAAAATTATTTTTACAGAAAGGACAATTATGGAAGCGACAAAACTTGAATCGGAATTTGCCAACTATTGGTCAAAACTCACCATTGTCCAAAAAGAATCTATCCTGCATGTAGTGAAAAATTTCGTTGATGCGAATGATGCGTCTGAAGGCATTATTCCGGAAGAGCAGTGGGAAAAAATTTTGCAGGAAAGAGAGGCGCATTATCAGGGAAGTAAAAGTTATACCTGGGAGGAAGTAAAGGAAATGGCACGAAATAAAGAAAAACGACATGGCTTATCATCTTGAAATTAAGCCATTAGCAACTGCAGAAGCCATTCGGGCCTATGACTAATCCGCATACTTTCTTACTTGGATAAACCGGTGCGCCAGGCGAAAGTGCGCATTTTTCCATTCGTTATTGTGTACGAAATTGAAGGGGACAAAATAATTGTTTATAGCATCTTCAACCCCCACCAAAACCCTGATCAAAAACTTCCGGCATAAAATTTTAAGAATCCCTACACCATCTTGCGTATCCTGTTTTCATAACTTGATGCCGTACTTTTATAGCACTAACATATTTAAATGAAGTCAAAACAGTCTTTCTGGCAGCGCATTGGTTTACATGATTTTTTTTTGAAAAAAGAATCGGAGCAGGTCAACTATACGCCGCCTTCCCTTACCCCGGACGACGTTTACAAATACATCATTGATAAATTCAAAGAATCCGTTCGCGAACTTTCGTTTGCTAATCGCATTGTGTTTTTTCATGAATACATTATTTGTCTCAACCCTGATGATTACAAACTGTTCATGGAAAACCGCAAGGGCATCTTCGGCATTGTGGTGCATGAATCGCTGAAACAGATTTACGGTCTCTTAAAAGAATACCGCTCTCTCGGCAAAACCGTTGAGCCATCGAGCAGCCGCTGGATCTTTCGCTTTGTTTCGGCGCCGGATTATGCCCGCGGCGATATCAGTTTTATTGGCAAACTGTTGCCCGATAACCCTGCACAAAACACGAAGGAAGAGAATCTGCGGGTGACTTACATCCCCCGCCAGACGGGCATTGCACAGACCTTCGATATTAACCCCGACATCTTAAAAGATTTTCATTTTTATAGCGATGGCTATTATGAAATTCCGTATCGGGAAGACCTGGTGTTTGATGAAAGACAGATAACCACTACTCCCGGCGCGGCGGTTACAACAACCGGCAGTCGCAATGCCTTTGCACGTTTTGAAACCATCGTGCCCGATAAGGAATTTGCAGGGAAAAAGATTGAATACCTGATGACGGCCGAAGAAATTGTGGTTTCGGGGAAAGAAGAAACGGCAGAAGGGGCACAGTATTTTAAAATCCCTTCCGACTGGGTGAATGCACCGCATTTAAGAATCCGTTTGAACAAGGATGATAATAAGATTTACCTCGCTTCGTTTGGAGAAAAAACCGTAGTGAACGAAAAAGAAGTGCAGCGAAGTGAGGTAGCGTCGCCGCAGTGGACCGAACTACCGTTCAACTCACGCATTTTATTGAATGGAATTGTAGGCGTTAACATCTTCAAACCCTGATTATGTCGGCAGTTGTTTCACTGGTACTCTTAGGCATTTGCGTTTGTATGCTCATTGCTCATTTTGCAGAAATCAAAAACACGCACAAAAAGAATGGCTGACAACTTTTTTGGCATTACCCATACAGGAAAGGTTCGGGATAACAACGAAGATGCGTTCATTGCAGAGAAGCTGCCGAATGGTTGGATTCTTGCCTGCGTCATTGATGGCGTTGGCGGTTACGAAGGCGGCGAAGTGGCGGCCGAAATTGCCCGTAGCACCTTTCTTGAAAAATTGCAACAACCCGCCGGCGATGTGCTGCAGGCCATGAAGCTAAGCATGCAACTTGCCAACATCAATATCTACAACGAAAAGCTGAGCGGAAGGGGCAATAACCAGATGGCCTGTGTGGTAACACTAACCTTGGTGGATGTAGAAGCCAACCAATTTTACTATGCGCATGTTGGTGATACGCGACTTTACCTGTTGCGTGACCGCTCGCTGGTGAAGGTGACCAAAGATCACTCGTTTGTTGGTTTTTTGGAAGACAGCGGACGGTTGACAGAGAAAGAAGCGATGGCCCATCCAAAACGCAACGAAATCAACAAAGCGCTGGGTTTTGATGCGCAGATGGAGTTGAAGGATGATTACATTGAAACAGGTTCTTCTCCGTTCCTGCCCGGCGATATGTTGATGCTTTGCAGCGATGGCTTAACGGATTTGGTGAACAACGAAACGATGAACGCCATTCTTGCGGCATCAAAAACATTGCAGGATAAAAGCGAAGCGCTGATTAATGCGGCCAACAACGCCGGCGGAAAAGACAACATTACCGTGGTGTTGGTGATGAACGACAAGAAGCCGCTGAAACAAAAAGCGACCAAACCCATTGCGTCTAAAAAAAACGACGATAACGAAGAGGTAGTTACCGTGGCCGATACGCCAGGCCAATCGGTAAAACCTGTCCCGTTGCCAGCCCGCAAACGAAGTAGCGCCATTCTGTGGGCTGTTTTATTTCTTGCGATAGCCTTTGCCGGTTTAAGCTATTGGCTGTGGGCAAAAAACAAAGAGCTGGAAGCGGCTAAACAAAAAGCGTCAGCGGTAAAAACGCAAAATGCTGGTGAGAAAAAGTTGAGCGATAGTTTGGGATTGGCTTCTTTATTGTTTGAACTAGACGCCACCAATTTTGGTCAGACCGTCATCATTAGCGATACGTTATTTGTGCGGCAGGATACACTGCATATAAATGGAAACGGGCTTGTGCTGCAACGTGATTCATCTTACAGCGGTCCGGCTATAAAAGCCACCATAAACAACCGCGTTCTCATCCTCGAAAATATAACGTTCAAAGATTTTGAAACGGCTGTATTGCTGCAAGGCAAAGGTGTACAGTTGCGCAATGTGCAGTTTCAGAATGTGGCAACGCCGGTGCAGCGGCAATTCTTTCTGCCAACTGGTAGCCCGCTAACGGGTATTATCAGGGACACGGTTATTCTTAAAAAAGATTCGTTACCCACTAACCAATAAGCATGGCCTCATTCATCAGGAGCAGGAATTTAGAACGCTTTTTTTTGCTGGCCTTCGGCGCGGTGCTGCTGTACCTTTTTCTTCAATTGTTCAATGTCTTGCGCAAAGATTTTGAAGAAGTGCCTAAACGGTTATCCGATGGTTCGATGGTGAACCTTAATGCACCGAAGCCTGCCGATAACCTGGCTGCCATGCTGCAACGCGGTTTTTATTTTGAAGATCCCCGCGATATTGCGCTAATCCGCTCTGTGGCCGAACAAGGTTTTCTGCGGGTGCCGAAAATGGATAACATTGGTGAATTAAACAAAAAAGCATTTGAACTAACAACCGAAGATGCCGAAACAAAAGGCGGCGAATCGTTCCGGCGACGAGCAAAAACTGCACGGTTGCTGGTTGGTTTTTCAGGAAACGATTCACTGCGCTTTCAGCAGGAAAAAACAGCGCCGCCACAACTGCCTTCTGCTACCAACATAGCTTTAGGAAATTATACTATTAGCGGCAATGTGCAAACAAAAGAAGGCGATGCAAGCGCTGGAACATTGGTCCGGTTGCAAATGATTTTGCCGCAGGATAGTTTGTACAGCGAGCAAATCCAGGACGAAGGAAACACCGTGGTAAATTCATCGCCAACATTGGTAAAAGTGTTTCGCGTTGATTCTTCAAAACGCCAGCAGTTAGTGTCGTTAATAGCGTATGCACGAACCGACAATAACGGCGCTTATTCTTTCACCGGTTTGCCGCCGCAAAAAGCATTTGAAGTGTTGCCCTTAAAGCCGGGCTTTCAATTTGGCGGTTCAAAAGGCACGCAGGAACTGGAAGAAACAGCCACTTTCAATTTTGTGCAGGCGCCGCACACCATCCGTTTATTTTCTACGCAGGATTTTAATAACCTGCGCCGCGAAAAAGCTTTGCTGGTTCGCATGCCGGATGAAGTCACAAAATGGTATTGGACAATTGTGATTGTTTTCTTCGCCGGTTTTTTGCTGCTGCATTTTTTTCTGTCATTCCGTTTTCCGCAGGCCGATCAATTGTTGCTCCCGATATTGATGCTGCTCACCGGGCTTTCGTTTCTTACCCTGCTTTCTTTGCAAGATCCTTTGCGTGACCGTTTCTTCGGGCAAAGCATGTTGTTCTTTTTGGTAGCGGGATTTGTTGGCATTTTCCTGCTGATGTTTTTCAACCTGCGAAAGTTCACCACCGACTCAGGATTGTTCCGCCTTTTTCTTTTTCGCGGCAACTCCAAGGCGGCCAATGGCTGGCCGTGGGCCGTGGCTGCAAGCGGTTTGTTGTTGCTCACTATTTTGTTTGGCACCGGACCCGAAGGCAGCGGCGTAAAAGTGAACCTGTTTGGCTTTCAGCCGAGTGAGATTGTCAAGTTTTTGATTGTTGTTTTTCTTGCCGGTTATTTTGCTACTAACGAAAAATTTATTTCCGAATATGGCCGCTGGCAAAAACGCTGGCAGTTTTTTGGCTTTGCGTTGGCCGCCATTCTTGCTGCTATTTTCCTGTTTTTAATTCTTGGTGATTTAGGCCCGGCGATGGTGGCTTGCTTCACCTTCATTATCCTGTTTTCTTTTTCGCGGGGCGATTTTGCTTACGCTGTTGGTACCGCCGTTGTGTACGTGGCCACCATCTGGCTAACCGATAACAATGTGTGGCTGGCAACGGCCATTACGGTTGGCTTGTTGCTGCTGGCAATTCTTTTCATTAAAAAACAACTCACCGAATCGGCCGTGATGCTGCTGGTGATCATGGCTGGCTTCCTGTTGTTAGACCAGATACCGGGGATTGAAAAAGTTTTTCCTGGCCCGGTGAATCGCCTGGTCGATCGCAAGGCTATTTGGCAGGATCCCTGGAACAACGAAGTGTTTGGCGGCGACCAAATTGCCAACGGGCTATGGGCCATGAGTAGTGGCGGTATCAGCGGACAAGGCATTGGTGAAGGGTTTGCCAAAACAATTCCCGAAGCACATACCGATATGATTCTTCCCTCTATGGGCGAAGAGTTTGGCTGGGCCGGGATCATCTGCGTGTTCATTGCATTTTTGCTTTACCTGCACCGCTCTATTTTAATTGGACGACATACCGGTACGCCGTTTCTTTTCTACCTCTGTGCCGGCATTGGCATCAGTACGTTTGTGCAATTTCTTTTGATTGCTGGTGGCTCGGTTGGTGCGTTGCCGCTGTCGGGTGTGTCGCTGCCATTTATGAGTTATGGCGGTTCGTCGCTCATCGTCAACATGCTTGCGGCCGGCTTTCTTTTATCGGCATCGGTTATCCAGGGTTCGGCGGTGCAAATGAAATATATTTCGCGGCAGCAAGACCGCAACATTATGCCGGCATTGATAGCCGCTATTGTTGGCGTGGCGCTGTTGGGTGTGAACGTTGGCCAGTATCTTTTCAACAACAAAAAATGGGTAACACAACCGGCCCTTGTTGCCGATAGAAGCGGTGCACGGATGTTTAGTTACAATCCACGCATTGCCGTTTTAATGAACCGTTTGGGTGCCGGTAATTTGCTGGATCGGAAAGGAAGAATATTGGCAACCGGTACTCCCGAAGGCTATCTCAAGCAACAGGATTCGCTGATCTCTGCAGGGTTGAATCCAACCAGCCTGCAATCGCTTTCACACAAACGGCTCGATCGCTATTATCCCTTTTACGAATCCATGTTCTTTTGGGTGGGAGACATGAACACCGGAGCGTTTATGGGAAGCACCAACGGCTATTTTGCCGAATACGAACACATGGCCGAATTGCGGGGTTTCCCGGCACCGGAAACAAAATTCCAGGTCAAGGCAAGCCGCTTCCGCGAGAACCGTTTTCTGCCCAGGGTAGAAACGGAAATGACGGTTGCCAAACGTGATTTCAGTGCATTAGCAGACCTGTTGCTGGCAGGCATCAACAGCAAAAAAGTAGAAGAATTTAAAAAGCAGAACCGCGATGTGCAGATGACGGTGGATGCAGCGCTGCAAACCAATTTACAGGCTGCTTTGCAAACCCTGGATACATTACAAAACAGCCGCATTTCAGTTGTGGTAATGGAAGACAATACAGGCGATGTACTGGCATCTGCCATGTACCCGGTTGCACCGGTAAACGACATGGAACGCATGACGATGACGAATGCTGAATTAGCCCGGTTGCCATACTTTATCACCACAAGAGATTTAGGATTTACCTACGCAACACAGCCTGGTTCTACTGCCAAATTGATTACCGCTTCCGCTGCGTTTAATAAATTAGGATTGGCGGCTGCCAACAAAGTCATCAACATTCGTCCCGGCGATTTAATTCGTACCCGCGGTGCAGAACCCGATGAAGCGGGCAACATTACCATCGAACGTGGGATAGTTCGTTCCAACAACCCGTTCTTTATTCGCCTGGCAAATGAGCAACGCCTGGAAGAGCACATGGGTGAGATTTACCTGAAAACCGGGCTGTTTCTTCGCGGCATTGGTGGATATTATTACGATGCGAATTTAACAAGCAACAGCCAGTGGGATGCGTGGATGGAAACCTGGCGCAAAACAGAGTTTGGAAGCATCCGTTCCTACAACCCGAACAATATTATTCGTACAAGAGGCCGTGGTATTTCGGGCATGGCATGGGGCCAGGGCGAATTGATTGCCACGCCGGCATCCATGGCCCGTGTAGCAGCAGGCATAGCTAACCAAGGCACGCTGATGCACAGTCGCTACGTGATGAAGGTCAGCGACTCTGCACTTCCCTTGCAACAAGGCGTTCCGTTGTTGAAAGATGCGCAGGCAGCGGCACTCATGACCAAATACATGAAAGCGCAAAGCGCCGGCAAAAAACAAACGCTGGGCATAACAGTAGCGGGAAAAACCGGTACGCCGGAACGCATTGTAAAAGGCGAACGCATCAACGATGGCTGGTATGTATTTTTTGCGCCAAAGCAAAAAGGACCGGGTCACGTTGTGGTAGCCATTCGCATTGAAAGAACAAGAGGCTCGAGTGTGGCTGTGCGGTTAGCGGGTTCGCATGTAGTGCCCATTTTGACGAAGTACGGGTACATTAAAAGTTTTGATGCCCCTCCCGCCTCCCCAGTGGGGAGGTGACCAGTGCACAACGCTTTGCTGCCCGCTTTTCAACGAGAATTTGAGTAGAGCGGCGCCGTTGAAAAGCGAGGGCTGTGTGAAGATGGCCTTCCTACTGGGAAGGTCGGGATGAGCTGCTAAATTCTGGACTGTTTCTTGAATTAATAATTAATAATCAGTAATCAGTAGCGTCTCGTTTAAACTAAAAGATTTTCAATTGGTTAGATAAAAGTTCTTTGACATCTTGATTGTTTTTCTTTCGAAGTAGTTGATTTAGTGGTGTTTTGTCCAATAGAGAAGTGCCTAAAATCTGTAGGATTTC
>DATKHJ010000422.1:0-15829 GCA_035510335.1 Flavisolibacter sp.
GTAATAGGGAGCGTTACCATTGTTTTATCCCAGGCAATGCTCAGGTCAACACTCGAAGCTTTGACGTTGTGAAACTGCATGGTAAAGGTTTCATGCGCCATTGCTGATGCAGTTGGCTTTACGCTTACCCGTGCCACATCCATGTCCTGCTTGTACGCCGCCGGATTGGTCACGTCGGTTTGTTTGCTGATGATCAGTGTCCAGTTATCCTTATCCGGAATGGAAAGAAGACCGTATTTGCCCGCCGGAATTTTTGTTCCGCCAATGGTTACTTCTTCACCAAAGGTTAAGGTAGTAGCGCCGTTGGCACCGGTGCGCCATACTTTTCCGAAAGGAACGAGGTCGCCAAACACTTTGCGGCCTTTCATGCCGGGACGGGAATAATTCAGTTCAATGGAAGAAAGACCGAAGTCCTGTTTGATCGTTTGCGCAGGGGAAGGAGCTGGCGTTCGCAGTTGTTGAGCGTTAACCGAATAACAGGCCGCCCAAATACCGGCACATAGAAGCAATTTCTTTATCATGATGATAGTGGTTTCGGACAAAGATAGGGAAGAGGTGCGCTGCTGAAACGCTTTCTCAGTTTGCTGTTTCTGCAAGGGTAAGGCGGTAACTTCCTTTTACTTCGGCGTTGCTCCAGCGGTCCCAAACACGGTAGTGCACAACAAAGTAGTTCACCTTTTCACCGGTGTTGGTAATGGTGGCTTTTAAAACAATTCGGTTAGCATCTTTTGCCGCCATTGTGGGCTGGTGCTGAAACAGGCTTGGTTCGTTCAGCACAAGCTGGTCCTGGTCGGTCGTGATTCTTTCACTTGCATCAACGGATGCTTTGCCGTTACGAATGGTCCAGCCCTCCTCTATCACAAGGTGCAGCAAAACCGTTTGGCCCCGCCTTACCTGTTGCGATTTTGGCAGGAGGCTACCGTCTTCAAACGTCAGAAATGCTTGCCTAACTTTTAGCCCGCCGGATTGCTGTAAAGAAATAGTGTGAAGAATGTTTGCGCTGCTTTTTGTAGCGATAGTGGTGTCGGTGCTTGCTTGTTTGTCATCGGTGGCAGTATTCACCTTTGTTTCGCAGGCAAAAAAGAAAAAGGAAAGAAGAAGGCTCAACACTTGTTTCATGGCGCAGGTTTGCTGGTGAAGAAGGTAGAAAAAATTGCACCAGCCTGCCATAAAAAAACAAAACCCGCAAAAGCAAAAAGTGATCAGAAAAATCTCAAGGAACGGTGCGGTTAGCAGCGGTTCTTCCGGATATTCGATTAAGCTGATTTCTTTGCCAGCGGGTTGTTACGAACTGTTATGGGAATGAAAAGAACTACAAAATTGAGTTTAATGTTTAAGGTTGAATGTTTAACGTTGTGCGAACCTTCAGTAACATTCAACTTTTAAACCTTCAACATTAAACTGGGTATCTCCAATAAGGGTAGCAGAGAGCTTTAATAAAATTTCATGTTAGGGTACTTACTGATAGGGAACGGATTATGGTTTTTTACAACCAGGATACGAATTCTATTAAGCTGCCCTCTGCGTCTTATTGGTGTTGTTATTTTAGTTCGACTTTTCCTTCTTCGAGGTTTTCGTCGTTCAAAAATGCGTTGTACAAATAGGTTCCTTTGGTTAAGCCCTGCACTTGCTGCTTCTCGTTTTTGCTGATCTGTGCCTGGTAAAGCAGTTTTCCTTCCAGGTCAAACAGGTAAAAGGTGAGTGCTTTTTCGTTGGTTGAACGAATGGTGATACTTCCTTTATCGTTGGGTGTTGGATAAACTTTAATCACTTCTTTTGCCTTGCGAACTTTTACCGGTACAATAGCCGTGTTAACGGGTTCGGGATTGGCAGTGGTGAGTAACAAGGAAAGATAGAAGAGTATCATAGGGTTTAGGGTTTACCATTTTGGACATCCCATTCCGGATGCCGTGCTGTTGTCGAACAAGCGCCAGCCAAAGCGAAGAATGGAAGAGAAAAATGTATCGTTGTTTTTTGAGTTACCTCTTTCTTCCCCTACGAAGATGGTACCACCGTTGCTCGACGGGCCAGAACCCAGCTTGCGGTTTTGCACCACTCTTGCCACGGCTGCATTCTCCGGTGTCAGGTATTTGTCGTACAGCGCCGGGTTAATGTAGTCCTTGCTCAGGTCATCTACGTAGTCGGTAAATGTTTTGCGGTACAACAGCTCGAAGCCCATGTACATGTTTTCTTTTACATACCATTTTACACCGGCACCCATTGGGATCTCCATTTGCGTAAGCTTGTAGCGGGGACGGTCAGGATATTCTTCCATTCCCTGTCCTTCAATGCGCAGCGGCTCCAGGTCAACATAACGGTTGGTGCCGTTAGGAGAATAGTATTGTGTTTGCGGATTAAACTTGAACATGCCAAGACCAATTACGCCATAAGGACGAACCTTGCCTTGCAGGCCTTCGTATTCTTCGAAAAACACGGTTGGGTAAATTTCAACGGCTGCGTAGGCTTCCCAGATTTTGGTGCGGAAGTGCAGGTTACGTACGTAGCGGTAGCTTTCGTCGCCGCCTTTTTCTTTAATCAGCGAATCGGCGCCTTCCAGTACACCATGGTTACCGGCAATGCGGAAACCAATCCATTCCTGTGGGTAGTAGTTAACGAAAATACCTTTCTGCATTTTGGTAACAGGCAGGTTTACGTCTTTTACAAAATAGGTGCCTTTGCCAATGTTGCCCCCTAAATCGCCAAGGAAGAAGATAGGGCCGAGGCCAAGACCAATTTCGAATTTACCGTTAGGTGAAGTAATTGATTGGGCGTTGGAAAAAAACGAGAGGAAAGCAAATGCGCAGATGAGTACTGTTGTACGTACAACTTGTACAGTTGTTCTCATAAGGATGGATTTGTTTTTAAAGGATGTTAGATTTCGACACGAAAGTAGTAGCTGGCAATTTAAATTACAAGCGGCGCAGGAAAAAAAGTCAAATTAGGGTGATTCCACTTCGTAGAATTACGAAGGCATTTTTAGCATGTAAATATGCGGAATCCCATCTTCTATATAGGGGTCGCCTGTCTGCACAAAGCCAAAGCTTTCGTAGAATGTTTTCAGGTAAAGTTGCGCACCAATCTTAATGGGATTGATGCCAAACAAGTCGTAGGATTTGTTGATCGATTCCTGCATCAGCAGGCGGCCGGCGCCTGTCCGTCGCACAGCAGGTGCTGTAACCACACGGCCAATGGATACTTCGGCATAAGCCACACCGGCTGGCAGCAGCCGTGTGTAAGCAACCAGCTTGTTTTGCTGGCAGCCAAGTAAATGGTAGGCATCTTGATCCTTGTCATCGGCATCCAGGAACACGCAGTTCTGCTCTACCACAAATACTTCGCTGCGGAGTTGCAGGGCGGCGTATAATTCAAAGGGAGTCAGGTCGGCAAATTTTTTCAGCAGCCAGGTCATTTGCATGCTCAAAACTAAGGGCGGGCAAAAGAACGGTGGCGAAATTTTAAATCAGATTTGCCGGCGGCAGGTTTCAGTAAACAAAAGGCAGCCGACCCTTGCTAAATTATTTGCAACATTGCAGGGCAAGCGCAGGCAGTTGACCTGATTCAACTATTTTTAAGAACGTTTGAAATTTTCATGAAGCCTTTTTTTATTTTCTTACTGGTTAGCAATTGTCTTTCGTTGGAGGCACAGCAAAAGAGCCGCGACACCCTTACCATTATTGGTGTCGGCGACATTATGCTGGGCACCTCTTACCCCGAAGGTTATTTGCCGCCCGACGATGGCCGCACCTTGCTGACAGCCGTTGAAAAGGTTTTGCAAAGCGCCAACATTACGTTTGGCAACCACGAAGGCACTTTGTTTGACGGAGAAGGCAAGCCAAAGCAATGCGCCAATCCTGCACTTTGTTATTTGTTTAAATCGCCGGAGCATTATGCGAATTATTTAAAAAGAGCCGGCTTCGATTTAATGAGTGTGGCCAATAACCACAGCGGCGATTTTGGCCCGGAGGCAAGAGAACGCACCATGCAGGTATTGCAGCAAGCAGGCATTGCATCGTCGGGTACCACGGCCAAACCTTTTGTGGTGCTGGAAAAAGGCGGCGTGAAATATGGCCTTGCTTCGTTTGCGCCCAACAACGGAACACAAAGCCTCAACAACCACACGGAAGCAAAACGCATTGTACGGTTTTTAGACAGCCTTTGCGATGTTGTCATTGTTTCTTTTCATGGTGGCGCCGAAGGAGCAACCAAGCAGCATGTGCCCCGCAAGAAGGAAATTTTTGTAGGGGAAGACCGTGGTGATGTGTACAAATTTTCAAGAGCGGTGATTGATGCCGGTGCTGATATCGTATTTGGCCACGGGCCGCATGTAACAAGGGCGGTGGATTTGTACAAAGACCGTTTTATTATTTACAGTCTTGGCAATTTTGCAACTTATGGCCGCTTTAATTTAAAAGGTCCTGCAGGCATTGCGCCTATCATGAAACTGTATGTAGATAAAGAAGGGAAATTTTTAAAAGGGCAGATTATTGCTACCAAGCAAATTGGTGAAGGCGTGCCGGTGCTGGATGGCAGCGGCGAAGTGATTGAAAAAATAAGGGAATTGACAAAGATTGATTTCCCCGAGAGCAAGTTGGTGGTAGAAGAAAATGGGTTGGTGAAGAAGCGTACCCATAAGTTTCCGAATTGATTTCAGCAACTCGATTAATCGTGAGTAAATAAGGCACCAGCCGTGTGATGCCTTATTTACTTTCTTTAAGTTTCTTTAGTTGCTGTTCTGCATTTTTATTTTGCGGGGCCAGTTTTAGGACCTGCTCGTAGTTTTTGATGGCCAGCTGCTTCTCGCCCAGTTCTGCGTAAAGCTCAGCCAGGCTATTGTAGGTGTTGGCACTTTGAGGGTACAGGAAAACATTCAGCTTGAAGATTTCCAATGCATCACCTATTCGTTTCTGCTTCAAAAGCTGGTAGCCCCAACTGTTTACTTCAGCCTCTGCCAGCGTAAAATCCTTGTTTCTTTTCTGCAGCCCCTTTACTTCAGCTACTGCTTTTTTATAGCCTGCTTTATCCAGGGCAAGCTTCAATGATTTTAGCAAAGGTGAAAGCCCAAACCCGTTTGCCTCCTTCATATCAGCAATAAAAAAACCGGCCAGTTCATCGATAAATGATTCCGGTGAACCTCCCATTAAATTAGTAAGTACAATAATCGAAAGGTTATCCTTCGGGTAAACAATAACGGCAGAACGGCCGCCACCTACGGCAGCAGCAGCGGGATGTTCCTGCCGGCCCACGATTGGCCAACCGGCCGCATAGCCATTCAGTTGCCTGCTAAATCCACCTGTCCTTTCGTTGTTCAGCAAAGCCGGCTTCCAAAGCAAATCCAGGCTTTCCCTCTTCTTAAAAAGCCGGCCGCTTTGCAGGGTAATCACCCAATCTGCCAATTCTTTGGCGGTAGCGCTCATGCCCGCTGCCGTTTGCAGTGGTGCCGGAAAAGAAAAGAAGGTATTGGAAAGAATTCCCTGCCGGTACGCATAACCGGCAGCGGCATGTGGTATCACCGCTTTTGTGGCGCCAAAACCTGCCCTGATGGTGTAAGGCATGCCAACTTTAACCAGTTGTTCTTTGGTAATAAATTCCTGGAAAGAGGTGCCACTTAGCGTGTTAATGATGTGGCCCAGCAACAGGTAATTGGTTTGGTTGTACTGAAACTTTTCGCCGGGTGCAAAGTCCATGGGCAGGGTCAGCACCTTTTGCCAGGAAGCTTCCAAACTTGGCGCAATCATAACCGCTTCTTCTTCGTCTACCACATCAGGAATGCCGGAGGTGTGAGACAATAATTGCTGAACGTTTACACGCTGCCAGGCGACGGGCAGATCATGCAGGTAGGTAGAAACGGGAGCAGACAAGTTGAGTTTGCCATCTTCTGCTAACTGAAGGATAGCTACCCCAACAAAGGCTTTTGTGATGGAGTTAATGGTGAAAACTGTTTTGTCACTTACAGCGATTGAATCCTGCACATTGGCAAAACCATAGTTGCCGGTTTTCACGACTTTTCCATTCCTGACAATTGCCAATTGCAGCCCGGGTATTTTACGCTGCTGCATTTGTTTTTGTACAAAAACATCGATGCTGTCGGCCTGGCAATAAGCACTGTTGTGTACCAGCAAAATCAACAGGACGGCAAAAGCCATTCTTCTAAAACCAATCATAAAGTATGAATTGCCGCAAAGAAAGCTGTTTTCTTAACTCGCCTCAACTATTTGATTGTCAATTGTAAGAAAAGGAGAAGGTTGCAAAGGGGGATGGGTTGCTTCTGTAAATGGGAAGCAATAAAGTCATATTCAACATCTATCTGGATTGCTGTTGAATCATCAGCCTTGATGCCACGGCAGGGCTGTTGCTTAAGGCGTATCTGTTGGTTTTGTTACCGGTGTTTCAACCCGAACGGGAACTTGTTTTTTAGCTGCAGTGACTCCATAGAAAGTAAAAACTGACCCGACAATTACAATGATGATCACGAGTAAGACAATGATGCGTCTTTTGTTCATGTACCAAATTATTTAGAAGTTGGAAACTTGCATTTGACTTTCTGGCTCTATCTCATCTCTTCAACAATGGAAAAAATCAAAGCCGGAAGTTTTTTCTTTTCCATCAACAAATGCAATTCGCTTGTCAATGATAATGTTTTTGCATGGCTTTGCCATTAACAGTTTTGCTTTTAAATCAGCGGGGACGTTTTGATATTTTCCGTCTTTTCGCATTCACCTACCGCGAGTCCCTTGCAGGAAACTCGCGGAGAAAGAAAATAGCAAAGCAAAACTGCTGTTTGGCGTAGTTTAGCGTTTGTCATTGTAACCTGGCATATAAGTCCACCCGCCTTGGGCTGCATTTGTCACCGTATCTGGAACTGCATAACCTAATAGTAGTTTGCTATTACTTGGATTTTTGGATGAAAACTCTACATAATATTTTCCGCCATTTGCAACAACAGAATTTTCAAATTGAGCATCGATGTCCTGATTGCCTGAGTACTCAACACTATTGACGTGATAATTATACTCAACTGTCGGTTTGGAGCTTTTAATATTGTGATGCGTCTTTCCTGTCACACCGATTGTATATGTAAGATTTGCCTTTCTTTCTGCTGCACTTTCCTTTAGACGTCTGTTATTATAAAAAGCAAAAACAGCCAACGCTAAGACAACTATGATTGAAGAAATAATCTTGCCTTTATGCCATTCTTTTGTCCCGTCTTTTCTAAAGTTCCGCATCAAGTCATCCCAAAGCGTCATGCTGTGAATTGTTTGTCCTTTTATATTATTTTGAGGGTTGTGAATTACGCCTAACGTAGAGAGGCTTTAGCCAGTACAGGTATTCTGTATTCTGCGGCCTCACTTATTTACTGAAGCAAAATAGTAATTCTTTAGTTTAAGCCATATCTTCTGCCTGTATTGGCAAAAGCCTATGTTAGACGCATTGGTCAGCCTCTCCAGCCTTGTGGTAATGTCCCTTTTGCCTGAAAATCACTTTTCACTTTATCGAAGCTGTACAAAACGGTATTTTCTGCCTTCAAACTTTTTAGCTTTTGCCTGATTTCCGATTGGTGATGCTCGTCCGAAAAAATGAAATGCTCTTTTGTCTTTGCATTAATTATCAGAGTTGTTCGATAGTCGCCACTTAGCTTAGGCCAATAACAGCTTCGACTTTTGAATACTATAATACTGTCAGACATGCCAACGCTGTCAATAGAAGTCAGTTGAAACTCATATTCATCGCCTGGGTTGAAATAATCTTTATGATTGAGTTTCGGTTGTTTAATGATTAAAAACCAAGCATCATCATTTGTCGGGGAGACAATCTCAAATGGTTTAAGTATTGGAACTCTCCACAAGTCCCACCTCTTTGTACTGGTGTAAAAGTCGTCCTGTTTGGCTTTATTCTGGCAAGACAACAAGATCATAAGTAGCAATAGAATGGCTGCACTTTTTGTCTTCTTCGATAGGACTGTTCAATTTGCGTATAACACTAAAATAGACAACACAATCTATTTAAAAAAGCGAAGAACAACCTTTCCTTTTTCAATCAGTTCATATTCGCTTTTTTAAATTGTAGCTATCGGCAAGCAAATCAATACCCATACTTCTCCTTCCACAAATTTTTCAGGTATCGCCGCAGCTCTTCTTCCCTCGGGTTCTTTCCCGGGTCGTAAAACGTGGTGCCTTTAAGTTCATCCGGCAAAAACTCCTGCTCGGCAAAATTGCCTTCGTAGCTGTGGGCATATTTGTAGTTCTTTCCATAACCCATGCGCTTCATTAAACCGGTAGGTGCATTGCGTACATGCAGTGGCACCGGCAGGTCGCCTTTTTTGTGTACGGTATCAATGGCTTCTTCAATGGCCATGTACGATGCGTTGCTTTTGTGCGAGGAGGCCAGGTAAGTAGCGCATTGGGCCAGGATGATTCTTGATTCGGGATAGCCGATTTTATTCACGGCATCAAAGCAGGCATTGGCCAAAACAAGCGCTGTAGGATTAGCATTGCCAATGTCCTCTGCTGCAAAAATGACCATGCGCCTGGCAATGAATTTTACATCCTCGCCGCCTTCCACCATTCGTGCCAGCCAGTAAATGGCGCCGTTTGGATCGGAGCCACGCATGGACTTAATAAACGCCGAAATAATATCGTAGTGCTGCTCACCGCTTTTATCGTAAAGGGCAATGCGCTGCTGCGCAATTTTCATGACCTGTTTGTTGGTGATGGTGATCTCTTTTTTGGCCGAAAGTGCATCAATGACCAGTTCCAGTAAGTTCAATAATTTTCTTGCATCGCCGCCGGAAATGTTCAGCAGCGCTTCTGTTTCCTTTAATTCAATGTTCCTGTTTTTCAGCGCATCGTCCTTTTCAATTGCCAGTTGCAGTAAACGTACCAGGTCTTCTTCTTCCAGCGACTTCAGCACATACACCTGGCAGCGACTGAGCAAGGCACTGTTAACTTCAAACGAGGGGTTTTCCGTGGTAGCGCCAATGAGGGTAATAATGCCTTTTTCAACGGCGCCAAGCAAGGCATCCTGCTGGCCTTTGTTGAATCGATGTATCTCGTCGATGAAAAGAATGGTCCCTTCCTGCAACTGCGCCTGCGCAATGGATTCCCGCACATCTTTTACACCCGAGCTAATGGCACTTAACTGGATGAAGGGTACATTCAGCGTATGCGCAATTACGTTGGCAATGGTTGTTTTGCCTGTGCCCGGCGGTCCCCACAAAATCATGGAAGGAATTTTGCCGCGTTCAATGGCAGTGCGAAGGATGCTGCCTTTCCCGGTCAGGTGTTGCTGTCCAACAAGATCATCGAGGGTGTTGGGACGCATGCGTTCGGCTAAGGGTGCTGAGGTTTGCATGATTGCAAAATAAACCGCGGATAAGTAAGATTTTGAAAGGATTTGCAGGATTTCCAAACCGCATTCTGTCCGTCTCCAAAAAATCCTACTAATCCTTCCCGGTTCCTACCAATCCGCGGTTTATTTTGCAGCGTTTAATACCCCTTTATGCAAGATTATAAGATTAATGTGACGCAGATTGAAGAGCTACAAACCATCAATAACACCGATGAGTTGGAAAACATTTTTGCCCGTGCAAAAAGTGCCGTGGTAAATGGCGCCAAAGTGATTTTGGTAAGAAAGGAAGCGTCGGGAAAGGAGAACAAGTTTGACGAGATTGATACGCTGGATACACTAGAGTCGTACCGAAATGGTGTCTTCAAATACCTGAAATAAAAAAGAGCTGTCAATTGACAGCTCTTTTGCAATGCTCTTTTCTTTCCTTAATCTTCGGCAACCACTTTCACGCTTCTTTCCACGAAGGCGGTCAGGTCGGCGCCTTTCAACATGCCTTGCGAGAGCAGCGCCAAATCAAACACCTGCTTGGCCAGTTGTGTTGCATGCGTTTCATCGCTCTGCAGAATTTTTGAAACCAGTTTGTGGTTTGCATTCACCGCTACTTTGTAGTTGTCGGGCAGGGTGCCGTAAAAGCCCATGCCGCCACCGCCCATGCGGGCCATGTCCTTCATGCGGCGCATCCATTCTTCCATGGTAATGGTTACCGGCAACTCTTCGGCGGAAAGGCTTTCCACTTCTACTTTCATGTTGCTGTTGTTGATGGCCTTTTCAAAAATATCTTTCAGCTTTTTGCTTTCATCTTCGGTAAGCTGGTGTTTTTGCGCATCTTCTTTTTCAATCAGCTTGTCCATTACATCAGCATCAACTCGCTTAAACGATACTTTCTCCAGCTTTGTTTCCAATTGCTGCATAAAGTGGTTGTCAAGCGGTGTGTCCATCACCAGCACATCGTAGTCCCTGCGGTTGGCTGTTTGCACATAGCTGTCCTGTCTTTCTGCATCAATGGTGTAGAGATAGATGGCCGTTCCGTTCTTGTCGGTTTGAAAATCTTTCACCTTGGCGTTGTATTCTTCCAACGTGTAGAATTCATTCTTGGTGTTGTACAGTAGTGAGAAGTCTTTTGCTTTCTCGTAAAACTTCTCTTCGGTAACCATGCCGTATTTCACAAACAGGCCAATGTCTTTCCATTTTTCTTCGTAAGCCTTGCGGTCTTTGCGGAAAAGTTCGGCCAGCTTATCAGCCACTTTCCTGGTAATGTAGCTGTTGATCTTTTTCACGTTGCTATCGGCCTGCAAAAAGGAGCGGCTTACGTTTAGCGGAATGTCCGGCGAGTCAATCACACCGTGCAGCAGCATTAAAAATTCCGGCACAATGTCTTTTACTTCGTCGGTAATAAATACCTGGCGGGAGAAAAGCTTGATCTTGTTCTTCTGTACTTCAAATTCGTTCTTCAGTTTCGGGAAGTAAAGAACGCCGGTGAGGTTGAACGGATAATCTACATTGAGATGAATCCAGAACAGCGGCTCTTCCGCCATTGGGTACAGCTCGCGGTAGAACGTGAGGTAGTCTTCGTCCTTTAATTCAGATGGCTGCTTCGTCCAGATAGGCGTGGTGTTGTTGATGATGTTGTCAACTTCCACGTCTTTCCATTTCTTATCGCCTTTCTCGTCCACACCATCTTCTATATGCTCTGTCTTTGTACCAAACTTAATGGGCACAGGAAGAAACTTAGCGTACTTATCCAAAATCTCCTGGAGCTTCCACTTGTTCAGGAATTCTTCGTTCTCACCATTTACATAAAGAATGATGTCGGTTCCTCTTTCCGTTTTGTTGCCCTCCGTAATTTCAAACTCGGTGCTGCCGTCGCAAATCCAGCGGGCCGGTTCTGCACCTTCCTGGTAAGAGAGAGTTTGAATTTCCACTTTATCAGCCACCATAAAGGCCGAGTAAAAGCCCAATCCAAAGCGGCCAATGACCTCGTTTGCATCTTTGGCTTCTTTGAATTTTTCCATGAATTCAGTGGCGCCGGAAAATGCAATCTGGTTGATGTATTTTTTAATTTCATCGGCCGTCATACCAATGCCTTTGTCGGAAACCGTAATTGTTTTTGCCTGCTCGTCAAAAGACACTTCAACGCTTAAATCACCCAGCTCTTTGTTGTATTGTCCAAGCGATGAAAGGCGTTTTAATTTTTGTGTGGCATCCACAGCGTTGCTCACCAGTTCCCGCAAAAAGATCTCATGATCGGAGTAGAGAAATTTTTTAATGATGGGAAAAATATTTTCGGTGTGAATGGAAATCGTTCCTTTTTCCTGTACCATATTTTGCTTTAAGTAGTTAAATGAATAATTGATTGGATTGCGAATGTGGCTATTATCAAGCGATATTCCAAGACTGTTTCTGTTGCCACATTGGCAGCGGAGCCTTATCTGTTCGGCTTTTCCGGTGCAAAAAACGGGGGCCATTTAGCGGGCTGAAAGGAAAAAATTGCATGAGCAGCCTGAACAAATAGCAGTCTCTTCGCTAAAAATTTCTTTCCACAAATTGATGCGGATTGGCTTTGTGGGCATGTAAGTTGTATAAAGAATCCTGAAATTTTATTGCTAACTAAAAAAATGAAAATAATGAAAAGAACATTTTTAGCGATGTTTATGGCCGGCAGTAGTATGGCAATGTTCGCTCAAACAACACCAACTTCACCAACTACGCCTACCTCACCTACAACGCCAACAACATCACCAACCACAACGCCTACAACGACAAACCCAACAACGTCGCCCACAACAACGACGCCTACTACGAACTCAACCACAGACCCTTTGAACACCACAACAAATTCGCAAATCAACAGCAACACCAATAATGGTAATTGGAACAACACAACCAATTCGGCTGTAAACCCCAATGGAACAGTGGCACCTTACGGTACTAACCCAAGCACATCCTGGGAGCCCGGTACGTCTCCTTCATGGGGCTGGAACAGCTATGGAATCTGGAACAACGGTGGAGCGTACAATAACCCATCAACCATGAACGGTGGTACGTACAATGGTACAACCAGTGCAAACAGCACTACCACCGACATGAACGCTTCGAACATGAACACAGATCTTAGCTCAACCGGTTCGTACAACGCTTACGGCACTGCCGTTACTGCATTGCCGGCAAACGTGAACTATCGTTTCAGCCAGGATTTCCCTTCTTCAGTGAACAACACGTATAGCTGGAATCAGTATAACGATTGGTTTCATACGCAATACAGGGCCAGCGGACGTTCTATGCATTATTTCTACAACCAGCGTGGCGATGGTTATGCGTTAGCACTGCCTGTTATTCAAACGTATGTTCCTGAAGACATCATTGACAAAGCGCTGAATAAATATGGTTCCAGCCTGTATTCCATTGGTATGGTAAAAGCAGTTGATAGTGGTAACACCTACCAGCTTGGTATTATTGAGCGTGGCCAGTTAAGAAACGAGTACCTGAATGATGCAGGTGTAACCGTTGCCAACGTTTGGAGAACAGAAGAAATGGAAACTGCCGGTTCGTTAAACTCAACTGATGCAAATGCAGCGATGGGGACTGATATGAGCACTTCTTCAACTGACATGAGTATTTCAGATGCCAGCACTTCTGAAAGCAAGGAAACAAAAGTAAAATGGAAAGAAAATGGTGTAAAAACCAAGATCAAATCAGAAGACGGTAAACTGAAAATCAAACAGAAAAAAGTTGATGACTAATAATTGGTAAACCTTCAGAGAGTCCCGCTACTGGCGGGATTCTTTGTTTAAAACAGATACAGATGAGCACGAGAGATAAACAACAACATGAGCCGCAGCCGCAAACAGCCGGCAATCCGCATGGCACACCGGTGAGCAATCCGTTTGAGAACAACCGCCCGGTTGACGATGAGATACAACAGGCAAGCGAAGAGCTGGAAAAAGAACAACAGTTTAAAGAAGCGCAGACGGAGAGGGATTGAGGGGAGTTGAGGTTGAGATGAAGATTTAGGTTGAGATTAAGGTTAAGACAGTCCTCTGCCTTTAAAAAAACGGCAAGAGGGAACAAGCATAATCCGCTTAACGTTGCCTCGGAAGCCAGGCAAAAACACATTGATTTTTTAGAAGCAGAAGAGCGAACATCTTCTTGCAATAATTCGGATGACAACACGACGATGATGATGATAAGTGACGCAAAGCTTGGTAACGTGGGTTGGAAAAAAGTAAATTAGAAAAATAACAACGCTTAATGGCAACAGAATTTCAACAAACCGGTTTTAACGAGCAGCCCTTGCAATGCGGCAAGTGCGGTTGGCAGGGCACCGGCCACGATGCAGTGGTGATTGACTTTTACGGTGTCAGCAAAAACAAAGAAGTGCACTGCCCCGACTGCGATGAACGCCTGGGCCTTGTACGGAACGGCGGTGGTCCGCCGGGTGAAAGCGCAACAGAATTGAGCTTTCAAACCGGCTAACCGTTATTGTTTGACGTTGCCAGCAATCGTTCTTCAATTACCTGCTTAAAGGCCGTTTTGGGAATGGCGCCTTTTTGCATCATGGGCTGGCCATCTACCGGGATAAAAAGCAGAGTAGGGATGCTTTGTATGCCAAATAGGGAGGAAAGCTCCTGCTCTTTGTCCGTATCAATTTTATAGATCACTACCTGGTCTTTGTATTCGTTGGAGAGTTCTTCCAGCACGGGAGCAACCGCTTTGCAGGGACCGCACCAGTCGGCATAAAAATCCACAATGGCCGGCAGGTTGCCTTTAAATTTCCACTCTTCATCTTTCGAATAATCAAAGATTTTTTCCTTAAAATCCTCAGCCGTTAAATTGATTGTTGCCATAAAAAGATTTTATGGATTTGTTGCGATAATCAGGCCAGTCTGTTGCCAATACTTTTGCTGATTTCGCACAGTACAGGGGAGATTGGAAAATATTTTCCTCGTTTTCATATCTTGTTTATTTTAGAGACGCATTGCCTGCTAACAGGCAGCACACTAACTGCACACCATGAGAAAAATACTGAACCTGCTTGCAGCTCAATTGCTGGTTTTGCCCTTGTTGGCGCAAACCGATCTTCTTCCCTCACAACAAAAATGGGTGAAAGAACTGGCCGCCAAAAAACACATCTCGCCACGAACAATCGACGATCAGTTCTCCGCCGACTTCTACCGGAAGTATTTCGCTGCGGTGGACGACCGTGGTCTATTTTTCACCGCACCCGATCTAAAAAAGCTGGAACAGTTCCGGCTTTCAATTGACGATGAGTGGAACAATGGCGCCACCACATTTTTTACGACTTCTTCCCAGCTTTATAAAACCAGACTGGCGGCGGTAAAGGCAATGATCGTGGAAATTTGTGCAAAGCCTTTCGATTTTAATTTGCCCGACGCTTACAGCTTTTCAGATACGTTGGCCGTGGCAACCGACAAGGCTTTGTACAGTCGCTGGCAAAGTTTATTAAAGGCCGATGTACTGCGTTCGCTTATGAGTATTGGCTTTCACCAGTGGCAAACAAACCGCGCCATTGCAAAAGCAGAAGTGATGGCAAAAGAGCCGGAGTTCAGGTCCCGGGTAAAGGCACGCCACCTGAACCGTATTGACAGCTATCTAAAAAGCGATGCAGACTACCAGCAGCAGTTGGGCGGCATTTATCTCAATACCTTTTTAACCTGTTTCGATCCGCACTCTGCTTTTTTTGATGCGGCTGCAAGACAACATTTCAAAGCCGCTTTAAACACTGAAGATTTGTCGTTTGGTTTTGCCCTGGATGAAAACGAACGCGGAGAAGTGTTCATTGCTTACCTGGCGCCGGGCGGCGCTGCCTGGAAGAGTGGTATGCTGAACAAAGGCGATGTGCCCGTTCAGTTAAAATGGGAGGGCAGTCAGCCGGTGGAACTGGCTGGCCTTGAAGCAGAAGACATTGAAGCATTGCTGGCAAAGCATACAAAGGAAAAACTGGAACTAACGGTGCGCAAAGGCAACGGCCAGCAACAAACCCTGACACTGCAAAAACAAAAGCTGGAGAAAGAAGAAAACATTGTAAAAAGCTTTGTGCTCTCCGGCAAACAAAATATCGGCTATGTTATGCTGCCCAGCTTTTACACCGAATGGGAAGACAACAGTGGAAGCAGTTGCGCCGCCGATGTAGCAAGAGAAATTGTAAAGCTTAAAAAAGACAGCATTGCAGGATTGATTCTTGACCTTCGGTTTAATGGTGGCGGCTCGCTGGCCGAAGCGGTGGAAATGGCCGGGATTTTTATTGATGAAGGCGCCATTTGCCAAATTAAAAAGACAGATGCCAAACTTGAAACCATCAAAGACATCAACCGCGGCGTTATCTACAACGGGCCAATGCTGGTACTGGTAAACGGACAAAGCGCTTCTGCTTCCGAATTGGTAGCTGCCGCTTTGCAGGATTACAACCGCGCCATCATTGCCGGCACACCAACCTACGGAAAGGCCACCGGTCAAAATATTCTTC
>DATKHJ010000423.1:0-8712 GCA_035510335.1 Flavisolibacter sp.
GAGTATTTTGAATGCGGTTCGTAATAAACTGGTCCTGAGGATAGCGGCTGTGATTAGAGACAATAAGGAATACGTGAAAATAAAATCAGCGGCCTAAAAAAAGTCAAAACTTATTTGTTTTAACCATAGAAATCACAAAGCTGTTCAACGTTATAGGCAGCCTGCTTTTCGGCGACCGCAGGTTTAGTCTCTTCTTCTTTTGCGGTCAGCGGGTGGCGACAAGACGCAAGGCTCACAGGTTTCGGAGCGGCTTACAGCAGACAAAATCTTCAACGCTTCTTTTCTTTTTTCAGCTTTTCCTTGTGGACACACCCGTTGTGGTCCCATTTGAACCTGCAAGACTGGTTCGGTCATTCTTTCTCCGCGAGTCTCCTGCAAGGGACTCGCGGGTTTGCTGCAAAGTGAAGGCAATGTCTTATCTTAAAGCATGGCAACCGAAACTGTTGTTGGCAGCAAAGGCATCTACTTCATTACGTTCACTTGCTACAACTGGCTACCCCTATTTGATGCTGCCGGCGCCTACGAGGATGTTTACAACTTTTTTGCTGTTCTGAATCAAAAAGGCCACCGTGTGGCAGGTTATGTTATCATGCCCAATCATGCTCACCTGTTGTTGCATTACAGCGGCGAAGGTGCCACCCTCAATCTGCTCATCGGCAACGGCAAACGCTTCATGGCTTACAGCATTGTAAAAAAGCTGCAGGAAAACAACCGGCAAGACATCCTGCTAAAATTAAAACAGGGTGTAGAACCGAAAGACAAAGCCAGGGCAAGCTGCACGAGGTGTGGAAACCAGGATTTGATGTAAAGCCCTGCCGCACGGAAAAATTCTTGTTGCAAAAGCTGCACTATATCCACGATAACCCGGTACGGGGGAAATGGCGCCTTGCTCCCGACAATGCATCCTATGAACATTCCTCGTGTTTGTTTTATTTTCACCAACAGCAACGACGTTGCGAGGTCACGCATTATCAAACAGTACTGGACTGGGAAAACATGTACCAGTAAACCCGCGAGTCCCTTGCAGGAGACTCGCGGAGAAAGAAAATGCTTCAACATTGTACGCAATTAAATTAGACACTACATGATAACAAGGCTACTACTAACAATCTTTACATTGTTTATCGTTTTAACAACCTTTGGACAAGAAAAACTTTGGCTGAAGCAAACAAAGATTTCGGAAGTTGTATCCTTTGAAAAACGGAATGCGCCAAAAACGAAATTTTTGTCGCAAAACGTTAGTCTTTCTAAAGATTACTATCCTTTGCTTGAAAAGTACCCGGTTACTGCTCCTGTAATTGTGCAACGCGAACCGACGGAATATCTACCACTTTATGCAAGTTATTTCTATACCCCAAGTGATTCTGTTTTGAGGCTAGTTGCATATGACTGGGAGAAAGATTTGTACGGAAACTTCTTTGACAAGCAGAAAATATGGAAGGAAGAGAGCAAAAAGTTTGATAAATACAATAAAGAATATGATCGGATAAAAGCAGCGTTAATATTGGAATTAGGCACACCTACCCAAACAGACACACAGGCGAAGGAAGTAAGTTCCGATAGGGGGAACTACTTTACAAGGGAAACGATATGGGAAACTGATGGTGTTCATGCGGAATTGGATATGATATTTGAATCGATGACTTACCGTGTTAGGCTGACGCTGTATTGGAAAAAGTAAACGTCACACTACTGCCAGGTAACATGGTCTTGCTAGAAGCAGGGTAGACGTAACATTCATCTAACTGGCGAATAAATTGTAAATACAATAACTTTTTTCGGCTTCAGGAATGCCAAGCCCTGCCTTCGGCCATACCTGAAACATTAGCGGCCATTAACGAAGGCGTGCAACGAAAACCAGATATTGGCTGTCAGGCGTCATTAAAATTTACGATGAAAATTTACTGGTTAGCCGTGTTCATCCTGGCAATAGCAGCCTGTTCGTGCAAAAAAGAAGGGCAGGCGGAAAAGCAACTCAAGTCTCAGATAACAGGCCAATGGGAACTTGAAATTTATTCGTGCGGTGAGTGCCCCGTTCCATTCACCAGTTATCCGCAGGGAAGCGGACATATAATTGCGTTTACCAAAGATGGTCGGTTTATTAGAAAGTTGAAAGACTCGATCATCTTCAGTGGACGGTATGCAATTGTCACTAACAAAGAGTGTACTAAAACGGGCAATCTCGCCTTACAGACAACTGAAACCGCCAATGGCCCGGTAAACTTTATAACGATAGAAAACCTGAAATTGCAGCTAAGTACGCCTGCTTGTTACTCCGATGGAGCTACATCCGTTTACCGGCGGATAGAATAGCGTTATTGATAAATCAACCACTGTTAACGGTGGTTTGCAGCTACGCTGGCTTACACAATGGCGCATCAACAATTATAAAACGTTCAGCTTTGGTTCCGGCTCAAGTTTACACCTTCCTCTTAAGTACTTATTTTCATCATTTATAATTCAATCGGCAGCAGTTCGGGGCAAACAAAAAAATTCCGCTACTACCTAAATAACCAAACAGTTACCTGCCACCATAAAGAAAGACGATCATAACATGCGACGAATGCAAGTAAAATATCTATCAGTTACTCTCTTAGTTCTACGTACTATTTATGGCTGTTCATCCATTGCACAAACAGGTGAAAAGCCAACTGTTGCAGGCAATGACAAGATGATTATCCGTGAAGACATCAAACCGTATTTCGACAGTTGTGGTGTTGAGGGCTCCATCGCCATTTATAACCTGGAAAGTCAAAACTGGATTGTATCGGACACGGTTGGATTGGTAAAGGAAACACTCCCGGCTTCCACATTTAAAATTATAAACCTGCTTATTGCCCTTGAAACCAACACCATAACAGATGAAAACATAATAGTGAAATGGGTGGGAAGTACAGACACGGTTAAATATGGATACAGACCTGAGATTTATCATGATATGTCCGTTAAGGAAGCGTTTGAATTATCGGCAGGCTGGGTGTTTGTTGAACTGGCAAAGAAAATAGGAAAGGCTACCTATAAAAAATACCTGGCAGAGAGTGGGTATGGAAACATGAATCTGTCGCAGGCAGATGCCGATTTCTGGAATTTCGGTGACTTTGGAATTTCACCTAAGAACCAGGTGGAGTTTTTAATTTCCTTCTATGAAGAAAAACTTCCGTTTTCAAAGCGCAACATCGCTATCGTGAAAAAGGTGTTGCTTGCAGAGCAAAACGAAAACTATACAATTTGCGCCAAGACTGGCTGGACACGGGAGAAGAATATCAACACCGGCTGGTGGACCGGGTATATTGAAACAAAGAACGGCACCTACCTGTTTTCTACCAGGCTTTTACAAGACCGGAAGATGAACAGGCCCGATTTCGGCAGTTGCAGAAAAGAGATCACCAAAAAAGTATTTAAAAGCTTAGGGATCATTGACGGAAATAGCAGTCGGTAAAACAGCGTTTGCAAAAGGGGCCGAGCAGCTTCGGTTGAACGTTTGTAAACGGTTCAACTTTTTTTCTTTAAGTCAACATCAGTGCTAAAGTTCCCGGCTTCAGCAACACCTAAAAATTCAGGTGGCATTCCAGCCAGCAATTTCACCATTGGGTGAGAAAAACATTTTTTTTAAAACCGGACTTGGTTCTACCAAATTCTTATTTTCATTGAACACATTCGTTCGATAAAGCTATCGGCAACAGTTTCGCTTATGAACAGAAGAACATTGTTAAAGCAACTAGGATTGAGCCTTCCCGCCTTGTCACTCGCCGGCCGCATGAATGCCGGTAATTTTTTGGAAGCGTTTGCAGAGGGTGAACAAATAATGAAAGGCCCTTTTCAACCGACCTGGGAATCGTTACAAACCTACCAGGTGCCGGAGTGGTTTAGAAACGCAAAGTTTGGCATGTGGGCACACTGGGGTCCGCAGTGCCAGCCGGAGGCCGGCGACTGGTATGCACGGGGCATGTACCAGGAAGGCAGCCGCCAGTACAAACACCACCTGGAACATTATGGACACCCTTCCAAATTTGGTTTTAAAGATGTGATTCATGAATGGAAGGCCGACCAGTGGAACCCGGAAGAACTGGTGGCGTTGTATAAAAGTGTTGGTGCCCGGTACTTTTTTGCCATGGCCAACCATCACGACAATTTTGACCTGTACGACAGTAAATATCAAAAGACCTGGAACGCTACGAAGATGGGCCCAAAGAAAGATATCATTGGTGGCTGGGCAAAAGCTGCTAAAAACCAGGGCCTGCCCTTTGGTGTCAGCGTTCATGCGGCCCATGCCTGGACCTGGTACGAAGTAGCGCAGCGAAGCGATAAAAATGGTCCGCTGGCGGGTGTGCCCTACGACGGCAACCTGACCAAGGCCGATGGAAGAGGTTTGTGGTGGCAAGGCATCGACCCGCAGGAACTGTATGCGCAGCACCATACTTTAAGTGAGAACAGTTTGGACAATGCGATGATCCACAAACAATGGCATTGGGGCAACGGTGCTAATCCGCCTTCAAAGGCCTACATCGAAAAATTTGTGAACCGCACCATTGACCTGATCAACAAATACAGCCCGGACCTGGTGTACTTCGATGATTCGCAATTGCCCTTTTGGCCCATCAACGATGCCGGGCTTCGCATCGCTGCGCATCACTACAACAACAGCATTAAAAAGCACGGCGAACTACGGGCTGTCATCAACGGTAAAATGCTTGACGAGTACCAGCGCAAAGCAATGGTGTGGGATATTGAGCGGGGGCAGGCCAACGACATGCAGCCTTTCGTGTGGCAAACCGATACCTGCATTGGCGACTGGCATTACAACCGCGCCGTGTACGACAGAAAGGGTTATAAGTCGGCGCAAATGGTGATACAAACACTTGTTGACGTGGTGAGCAAAAACGGCAATTACCTGCTTAATATTCCCGTACGGGGTAATGGCACCATCGATGAACTGGAACGCAAAGTGGTAGATGACATTGGCCGGTGGATGAAAGCCAACAGTGAAAGCATTTACGACACCCGGCCGTGGAAAAAGTTTGGCGAAGGACCGTCCACGGAAAACCAGGCGAAACTGACAGCGCAGGGTTTTAATGAAGGCAAAACAAAATTCACGGCAAAGGACATACGATTCAATACCAAAAAGGATACGTTGTATGCAACGGTAATGGCCTGGCCAGAAGATGGGAGGGTAACAATAAAAAGTCTGGCGACCGGTAACACGGATTTTGCACGGCCTGTACAAAAAGTAGAATGGCTGGGTGGCAAGCAGCCATTGCCATTCAGGCAAACGGCGGAAGGGCTGGAGATCAACTTTCCTGAAGTAAAACCGGCAGACAGCTTTGCGAACGTTTTGAAAATTGTGTAGAGGGTTTGCTGGCGTTTCTTCGTTAATTTAATTGTGCTACTAAAAAAGGAACAGTACCTGACAGTGCAGTTATAAGATGGTAACTGAACGC
Source organism: Flavisolibacter sp. (assembly GCA_035510335.1). GTDB lineage: Bacteria > Bacteroidota > Bacteroidia > Chitinophagales > Chitinophagaceae > Flavisolibacter. Next base: position 5,439 of record DATKHJ010000423.1, read on the forward strand.
AAACCCTCAGCATTGCGTTGCTCTTTTGCTTCTATGGATAATTAAAACTGGTGTTCTTCAAATGCCCCAACTTTATATACACGTTTAACATTAGCAGCTATTCAATGGCACGTATACTCACCGCAATATTGGGCCTTTTACTTTCGTCATGCGGAACAAGAGGCGAACGTGTGGAAGTTCAACCATCTGACACCACCAAAATAATAAACCAGGCAATTTTAATGGGTGTTAACATTCGTTATATGCCTTCGGCGAGCGGATTAAAAGGAGTCACCAATTTTGGCGATACTGTTTTGTTGACTTCACAGGTTTTGCCATTAAATGTTTTACCACAACAGGTAGGTGACGAAAAATTAAAAGTGATGCCACAAAAGGAATTGTGTGCAGCCATGAAACCGTATCAGGACTTAGAACCTTCTCCGAAGTACCTAAACATTTCTCAATTCGAGAAAAACGACAGTGGCTACTATATCCAACTAGAGAGTATCAGTTGTGGTGAATATGCCAGCGGGGGAGCATTGGGTATCTATTTTAAGAAGGTAAACGATAGTTTTTTAATTGTAAACAGGCAAGCTTCTTCAATCAATTAGGAGAGTTGCCAAGAGGTTTTTGTCACTAGCTGCCGTGTATTTACCACTCTTAGTTTTTTAAATCAGCTTGCTATCTTTAACCAAACCGACGAAACAGGAATGCCAGCGCAGCTTAATTGTCTTTTCTGTTAGTCGAAACCGTTACAACATTCACCATGATGTGGCAAGAAAAGATCGATTTACTCCAAAAGAATTTCACCCCTAAAGAGTTTCATGTTCTGTTTACAGATGGGGCGAATATTCTGAAAAGAATTGAGCGCAGGTTCATTGTTAAGCAAGATGCGACCTATATCCTTACAAACTGGGCCGACAACATGAAAAACCGGCGCTTCGTTCACGAGATAGCAGCCACAAACTTTCCAGGCATCTTCAACCTATTAAAACACAACCAGGCCTACTGGTTCGTCGCCTTAATAGGAAGTGGCCCTACAAGCAGGCAGTACGTTTACAGCGGCGTACCAAAAGCCCTGCAGTCATTGGCATCCTTAACGAGTAATGACTTTTTTATTGTTGACAAGCAGTTGTGCTGGTTTCTTTATTTCCGTCGGTCAGGTGATAAGATTGAAGTCTATAAAAGCGGCGAAGCAAAGACGCCGCTCGACACAGAGAGGCTAAACTGACAACTGTATTTGTAAAATGATTGGTTCAGCGCTAGCTTTTACTTACCAATAGCTAATCATCAAAAGAAGCGAACCAGAGAACTGGTAACGGAGTTTGCAACTACTTCATAAATAATTTCCTCTTCGGCTGCAACAGCAGCGATTACCGTAACTTTAAAAAAACAAACCTCAGATGTCGTCTTCTTCGCTTGTTGGCCTGGTTATCGGAAGCTGTTTTGCGGCAGTCGCTTTTTTAATTCGCGTTTTACCAATCGAGAGTAAGTGGATATTTACAATTTATACAAGACAGCAAAGGGCAAAAGCCATTCGCTATATTTCGCGGATGTTTTGGCTGTTTGCCGGTTTGTTTTGCATTGTAGCGTTGTTGCCGCTACTTATTGATTTTAGAGGACTTCGCTGGGAAACGTTTGTCGTGCTAGCGATCATGACATTGAGTTCGGTGCGACATTTAACGAGAAAGCACTTTTCCCCGAACAAGATGAAAAGCCATCTGTAATTTAATCAAGTAAATACGGCGCCAACTTATTTGCGCCTGGCAGTTGGTTGAAAAGATAGCGGCTGAAGAGCATCAACGAAATGCAAAAACAATTTGCTGTACATTAGAAAATTTATCAACAACAAATTGCCAATTCTCCTATTTAGGTAATCAGGCCAACAATACTGCCATTAAAATGACACACCAAGAAACTTACGAACAAGTCCTTAAAAAAATAGACTGGATCACCAAAATCGCAATTCGGAAGAACTGGGAAATCGTGGTTCCCTTGAAGGTTGACAGACCGGCAACCGTGGCAGAGATTCAAGCCGTAGAAAAGCAAATTGGAAAAATAATTCCAGACGATTTAAAAGAACTATTCACTTTCGCAAAGCGACTCAGTTTTAGCTATCAATTTGATGAACCCCTTTCTGAAGAGTTCAGACAAAACTTTTCCGGGGAAATTTATTGGAGTCTGGATGCATTGCCTCAACAATACGACAATTTCAAAGAATGGGTAAAAGCATCTTTAGACCCAGCATTTAACGATGCAGAATCAATTGAAATAATTGACAAATTGTGGCAAAACAAGTTGCCGCTAATTGATGTACCAAATGGAGACATTATCGTTGTTGGCGATAGTCCATCCGAGGTTCTCTATTTTTCACATGAAGGCGATACAATGCATGGTAAATTGCTTGGGCAAAATCTTTGGCAGTTCCTTGATTTCTATTCACGAATTGGATTTGCAGGAAGTGAATCATGGCAGTTGGAGCCATTCTTTGACCATGACAATAATACCATGGTCACGGAAGGAGAAAAGGTTGACCGATTTATAAATCTGCTTGACAAGTAACAGCAGGTAACATTCTGTTGGCAGTAAGATGGCCAATGGATATATTTTCTTTTTTTCAAGCAGCTATAGCATGACGAAAGACATACGTCTGCGGATCGTTTTACAAAACCCGGCTGAGGGAACACTGTACGGCCTGCAGAAAGGCAAAGCTGCCAATTATGAAACGGTGCAGGCGCAAATCGGAAACGGACAAGACTTAATCTTCAATTTCGCAGTACAGGTAAAAGAAGCCAATGGAGCAACGCCAACGCTTGCGGGGCCTTTTGTGCAGGGCCCTGCCGGAAACCGTTTCGTTTACATCGGCATTGGCAGCTATGCTGGGCAAACCGCGGCCCCGTGGAGTGGCCGGATAAAGGTTCCTCTTTCCGAAACAACTTTCTTGCAGCAGCCAGCGGAAACACATGCTTCCTGGTCCTGCACAGTCCCTGGCAGCACCAAAGATGGAAAGCCTGTCTTCGCAACGGTGAAACCTTTTGCAGGATGGGTTCGGGAGGAACAGGGTGACCACCCGGACGCTTTGTAAAAAGAGAGTTTGATACTGTTGTTCGTCCCCTCATCCTGTCAAACCCTTCATAAGCAAAAACTGTTGTTACGGCAATTTACCAGGAAAGAAGACGCCAACTGTAACTCGCTGCAAACTGCTTTGCACTTCGTCTTCACTCTCCAATGTTCATCGACATGCACCCGCAGCGGAGGTACGGCGCCATTTAGAATCATGGCTTCAGCGCATTAT
>DATKHJ010000424.1:0-2470 GCA_035510335.1 Flavisolibacter sp.
ATGATAAAGCTGCCAACGAATTTGAGTACCGGATGTATGCTGCCATTCTTTATTAAATCCCAAATCCAAGCTATAACAATGAGGCTGTCTGCTAGTACCAGGCCAAACCATATTTCAGGTTTTGAGACAGAAGGAAAGTAATGCCTAAAGCGAAACCAGGCCGGCCATAAAACAACAATGGTAGCTAAAAGCATCAGTCTTTTATGCGTGTCCTGCGTTTTTCTGTTGACAATTCCTGCTATGACGAGTGCAAAGAACAGAACACCCGATGTGGCTACACCTAACAAACTTGAATAAGCAAACTCTCCTAAACCTTGACTCAGTTCCCGATGAACCACAAATATGCCTGCAGGTATCATGGTAACAGAGGTCCCGGCGGCTATCAGTATTCCAAGTACACCCAAGTACTGGTGCAAACGGTAGCTTTTAAGATGTATCAAGGCTGGTTGAATCACAAACAATATTACCCAAGCGAAGGCAAAGGCCCCATGTAAATGAATAACAAAAGGAGCTTCAAAGTTTCCATTGGCAATCGGGAGAAAAAATGTTTTGCCAAAACCAATAATTGCAGCAATCAGGCCTACAACAGCCATTATGAGGAAAAAAGAAGGTGGTCTTTTGCGAGAAATTATTTCCATTTGACAGTTAGTTAGCTACATTTAAATTCTGACTAACGTTTTACAAAGGGTTGGTTGTCAGTCCCAGTTCTGTTGATGATAAATTAAACTTAGTGATTAATTTTTTCATTTCCTGCACTTTGCGTTTTCGCTTTTGATCCAAGAACAGGTACATGGTTGGTGGATTATACGGGATTGCTTTGACGACCATATTCCAGATAATGACCGCCAGCTTTCTTGCGGTGGCAGATACGGCAGCGGCCCTGCCCCTGCGGTACAATACCCTTCTGAAAAAATTGGAGAGATGCGTGTCTTTTAGATTGCCGATGCTATTGGCCGCGTTTCTCAGCGCAATCTTTAGCCGGTTGCTGCCTTTTGGAATGCGGTTGCTCAACACCCGGCCGCCAGAGATTTTGTTATTTGGAGCAAGCCGGAGCCAACAGGCAAATTGCTTCGCAGAGGAAAACTTTTTCAGACCTGCCTGGCCGACTTCACTCATGAGCGCAATCACTGTGCTGTGGCTCACCCCTTCAATTTGCATCAAATCCACGCCGTCAAAGTACTGGTAGGCAAGTTGGTTCAAATCCATGCCCTTTGGTGCATTTTTGTTCACCCGCTTGTGTGGCTTTGCTTCGGCTTTCAATTGTTGCTTCGCGACGTCTTCTTCGATTTGCTCTTTTAGCAATCGTTCAATGGCGCTATCACATGAGGCGATTTTATCTCGCACTGATTTGTAGAGGTCCAATTCTTGCTGCAGCGCAAACAAGTAATCCTTGCGTTGGTTCGATTGCAGCGCCTTCGCAATTTCTTCTTTGGATTTACGGCAGTTGTAATGCCGAAGGGAAGCCAGTTGTTCGGCACTGCTTTCACCTTTGCAGACCGCTTCAATAATGGAAAGGCCTGTTTCGCCTGTGACGTCCTATACCACGACATCGAGCCGCAAATTCAACAGCCGAAGATATTGCTGCATCTTACGAGTGGCGTCTGCCGCCGTATCAATCAAATGGCTTCTGTGCCTGCAGTACGTCCTTAGTTGTTCGGTGGCCGTGCCAGGCAGAAAACTCCCTGTGAGCAACCCGATAGAATGCAGTTTTTGTATCCACTGACAGTCCTTTACATCGGTTTTCTTTCCGCTGATGTTTTTAGTGAACTTGCCGTTGACTAAAATGACTTTAAGTCCCGCTTCCTGCAAGGTGCTGTACAGGTTCTGCCAATACGTGCCGGTGCTTTCCATGGCTACTGTAGTAATGCCATTTTCCAGTAGCCAGCCGGTGATAGCAAGCAGGTCCTCGGCATAAACGCCGAACTGTCGTACGTCATCTCTTCCCTGGCCGATGGCGACATAATGAGAGCGACTGCCTACATCAATTCCGGCAGCATGGGGATTGATCATTTCCAAGGAAACTTTTTTCTTCAGTGCCATAAACAAAAAGTGTGTTTTGGTGAGTAAAAAATGCTCTACAGGAAATGTATCTTTGAGTAGTAAATATTCTGAACGGGGTAGTCATAGACTCCGCCACTGAAATTATCACAGAAGCCTTTGGTTGAAAAGAACCAACGGCTTTTTACATTTCAACCAGAATGACGCAGGGGCTTGAAAGCACCTCTCTTAAATCGGCCTTACAATAGAGCACTACCAATTTAAACGACCCTCGTTAGCTAAAGAAATTATTTTCGGCCCGAAAAATGGGGAATGACGCACAACGTTGAGGGCTTTGTGATTTCTATGGTTAAAACAAATAAGTTTTGACTTTTTTTAGGCCGCTGATTTTATTTTCACGTATTCCTTATTGTCTCTAATCACAGCCGCTATCCTCAGGACCAGTTTATTACGAACCGCATTCAAAATACTC
>DATKHJ010000425.1:0-3977 GCA_035510335.1 Flavisolibacter sp.
GCTTTTATCAAACCGCTCCGGCTGCATACTTCGAATCCTTGGGTCGGCATCGGCACCATATTCCGTCACCAGCAACGGCGTTTGGGGATAGGCCGCATGAAAACGGTCAAGAAAGCGGGGAAAGTCCTGCAATGTTCCGCCGTACCAACCAGAGTAAAGATTCCATCCTACCAGCATCGGGATTTCCAGCAAGCCTGCTTTTTTGTATTGTTCCAGGTTGCCATGGTTTGCCATCATAGTATAGCGGGAAGGGTCTTCTTTCCGGGTCAGGTCTTCCAGTTGCTGCGCCAGCTTTCTAATGTTATCGAAATAGCGCTTCTGCTGCTCTTTATCATTACTAAACTGTGGCCGCAGTAGCACTTCGTTCATGTAGCACCACATGATGATGCTGGGATGATTAAAATTCTGCCGGATCATTTCCACCTGCATGTTTACACAGTTGCGATAGAAAGAATCCGTTTCTGTAATCTCGTTGACAATGGGGATTTCCACAGATGCCAGCAGGCCTAAACTATCGCAGGCCCTCATCACTGCAGGGTCTTGCGGGTAATGCGCTACACGCAGAAAATTGCCACCCATGTTTTTCAACAGCACCAAGTCCTGCACGGCCAGGCTATCGGGAACGGCATTTCCTAGTCCTTTGTAGTCTTGATGGCGACTAGCACCAATAAGTTTATATGGTGAACCGTTGAGGAAAAAGCCTTTGGCTGCATCAAAGCTGAACCAGCGGAAACCAAGCGGGTTGGTGACAACATCCAGCACAGCACCTTTTTTGTCAATAATCTTTGTTTGCAGGGTGTACAAATACGGCTCTTCCGGCGACCAAAGCCTGGGATTTTTTACCGAAGGAAAGCTTTGCTCAATCACTGTTTTTTCACCTACTTCAACAGTTGCGTTGGAACGCAGTTCGGCTATTTTCTTTTTTGCTTTGTCGAAGATGGAAGTGATGATAACAAAAGACTGCCTAAGGTTTTGGCTGTTAAAAACAACCGCCTTCATAGCAACCTTTGCAACCTCTTTGTTAACGGAAGGTGTTGTAATAAATACGCCGTTGCTTCCGTCGCCCTGATCGAAGTGAAGCGCATTGGTGGCAACCAAAAAAACATCACGATAAATACCGCCGTAGAAGGTGAAGTCTGCTGTTAACGGTGGAATATTTGTATTGTGCGAATTATCCACTTTCACCAGCAGTTCATTTTGCCCTTTCTTCAACAGCGAAGTAATAGGAACCGTAAAGCCGGTGTAACCGCCAATGTGGTGGCTTGCTTTTTTCCCATTCACAAATACTTCGGTTACCTGGTTGGCACCTTCAAAATAAAGCGACAGTTGTTTGCTACGGAGTTCTTCATCTACAACAATCGTTTTTTTATACCAGCCCGCACCGCGGTAGTAGCCCGGTTCATCGTCTATCACATCGGCTACATTCCAGGTGTGCGGTAAAGTAACTGCCTGCCAGTTGCCTGTCTTTGTATCACCTTTTGCAAACTGCCAACCGTGGTTGTAGTTGCGAACAATTCGCGGCGAAGTAGGCTGTGCCTGCGCCAACGCAACAAGGTGAAAAAAGAAAACAAACGCAAACAGGTTTAGCCGATAAAAATGATTAGCCCAATAAAACCTCATGAACAGGAAATTGAAAGGATGACTCGCTTGTTGCCAATAGCATCAAACCGGTGTATGATAAAACACACGGCATTCAAAAGCATAAACGAATTCTGCTTAGACGACAACCCAGTAAAAACTTCCAGACCGGCACCCGGTTACAAGAACCGGATGCCCTGAATGGTATTTGGAGTTGTACGACGCTTGCTTTATTTTATTTCGAGTGGTCTTCTAAACGCAGTAGAAAAAACATCCACGTAAAATTTCTCGTTTTTGTTTTCCATCAGCTGAATCTCGATGCGGCGTGTGCCCGGCGTAGCGCTGTTCAGCAACTTCACATAAATGGTATCCATTGCCTGCACGGCTTTCGGAAAGACCATGGTGTAAGTGCTGTCGGCTGTTAGAATCACATTCCCGGCCTTGTCCACAATGGCAAAGTCCTGTCCAAGCACGGCGGGATTTGCAATGCCTGTTTTCACCACCGCATATTTGGCCACGGCATCGTAGTCGCGGGTGAAGGTGGAGTAAAACTGCACGGGAAATTTTACCAGTGCGGCCTGGTTGCGGTTCACGCTGACAAGCGTATTGTTGTTGGGCACAAAAACGGCGTAGTAGTGATGATCCATTTCCGATACGCCGCGCAGGTAATCTTTTTTCTCGCAGGACGCCAGTGTACCAATGGCAAGTATCGCTGCTATGATAAAGTAAGTTGCTTTCATTGTTCAATTTTTTATTGCCAGTTTGGATTTTGGAAAACATTGCCGCCGCTCAAGGCAATTTCGTTCAGCGGAATAGGATATAAATAGTCGCGGTCGATGCGGAAGGTGCGGTTGGCTGCTCTTTCCACAATGAGAACATTATCGGCGTTCAGCGTTAAACTGTTTTGATTGGTGCCAACCCATTCCGAAGCAATAAATTTTGCGCCGAGTAAATCTTTGGGCAACACGTTCTCCGCAGTTTTCCAGCGAATGATGTCATCATAACGGAAACCTTCCATCGCCAGCTCCACGGTGCGTTCTCTCCTGATCTCTTCCCGCATACTTAAATTATTGGCGGTAACAAAAGCGTTGGTCAGTTTTGCATTAAAACCCACCCTTGTCCGCAATGCATTTACGGTTAAGTTTAAATCCGCATCACTGATGCTTCCGTTCAATTCAAATTTAGCTTCGGCATAAGCCAGCAACACTTCTGCGTAGCGAATTAAAATGCGATCTGTAGTAGCTGCGTTCGTGATTTGCTGGTCTATGGTGCTAAAGCCTTTTTTGGGTGCAAAAGCAGTGCGGCTTCCCAGCGAAGTTTTGGGTACCCAAGGCCCCTGGTAGGCAACATCTCCCGCACGGAAAAATGAAAACGCAACTCGTGGATCACGGTTCTCAAGAACGGTATTGTAGCTCGGCTCCGCACCTTCCGCAACAAACTGCGGCGAACGGGTGGACGAAGGAGTGTGACCATCCACGTTGTAAGCCGGTAAGCCATCGCTGTACAAATACTGGCGCACAAGGTTGCGGGTAGGCGACTGCTGCCCGTTTTCCAGGTTGCGGGAATGGTTGTGCCCTACAATGAGGTTGGCATTGCTAACACCATAAATCTTGACAAAAATGTTTTCCGTATTAGTTGGTCCTTCGCCTACCTGCGTAAACAAATTGCCGTAGTTGGCAAACAAGGTGTGGCCTTCGCCCATTACATTGGTAGCGGCAGTAATGGCCTGGTTCAGATGATCCTGCCAGTTGGCAACATTGCCATGAAATTTGCCGCGGGTACCTTCATACAGTCCCACTCAGCTTTCAGGGCCCAGGCTGTACTTTTTGTAACACGGCCATATTGCGCAACGGGCAAGTCGGCACGTTTGGGCAGCCACTGTGCAGCAAAATCAAGATCGTCGTAGATCTGCTGTACCACTTCCGCCCTTGGCGTACGGCCCATTTTCAACTCCGGCGAATTCACATTTAATGTTTTCAATAGTAGTGGAACATCGCCGAAGGCTCTCAACAATTTAAAATAAGAATAGGCCCTGAAGAATCTTGCTTCGCCGAAATAACGGTTGCGAATGGCATCCGTAACTTTTGCCTTGCTGCCCTTTTCAAGAATGTTGTTGGAAGTAAAGATTTCCGCGTAGCGATCACTCCAGTCGCCGCTTGTTGCGGTAATGCCACGGGCACCGGTGCTAACCAGGTTGGTGTTCTGGCCCACCACATCATCGGCTCTTGTATCAATCCAGTCGCCGGGTAATTGCTGGTAAAGCCGGTTGGTAGCGCTGATCAGGTCTGCTTCTGTATTCCAGAAATTAGGATCGGTAATTTCCGTTTCGGGAAGGCGGTCAATCTTTTTACATCCGGAGATGCAGATGGCCGCGAAAAATATATAGAATAGCTGTTTAC
>DATKHJ010000426.1:0-3066 GCA_035510335.1 Flavisolibacter sp.
GCTAAAATCATTGTTTGCGAAGGCAATTTCCACGGCCGAACATCTGCCGTTATTTCTTTTAGCAGCGACCCTTCGGCGAAGGCCGATTTTGGTCCGTACATGCCGGGCTTTATTGCCATTCCGTACAACGATCTGGAGGCGTTGAAAAAGGCCTTGCAGGATGAAAACATAGCCGGCTTTTTGGTAGAACCCATACAGGGCGAAGCCGGCGTGGTAGTGCCGGACGAAGGATATTTGGCAGAAGCGGCCCGCCTCTGCAAAGAAGCGAACGTGCTGTTTATTGCCGATGAAATACAAACCGGTTTGGCTCGGACGGGAAAGATGCTCGCCTGTGATCATGAAGGCGTTCACCCGGATATTCTGATTCTTGGAAAAGCTTTAAGCGGCGGCGTGTTGCCGGTAAGCGCTGTTCTTTCCAACGACGAAGTGATGTTAACGATTGGCCCCGGCGAACATGGTTCTACCTACGGCGGAAACCCGCTGGCCTGCAAAGTTGCCATCGCTGCGCTGGATGTTTTGCAGGAAGAAGACATGGCGCAAAAAGCAGAAGAGTTGGGTGCTTATTTCCGGCAGAAGGTTGAAGAATTAAATTCACCCTTTATTAAAACCGTTCGCGGCAAAGGTTTGCTGAACGCAGTTGTCATTGAACACAAAAACAAAGAGGCCGCACAGGATTTTTGCCAGGCCATGAAAGACAATGGGCTGCTGGCAAAACCTACCCACGGCGATAAAATTCGTTTTGCACCACCGCTGGTAATTACGAAAGAACAACTTGATGAATGCGTGGCAATAATTAAAAAGAGTTTGGCTGTGTTGGCGAAATAAGAAAAACCTAGGACATAAAAAATCCCGCTTTTTCGAGCGGGATTTTTTATTGATAATTCATCGTTCAATTATTCTTTGACAAACTTGATTGTCAGGGGCTGGCAGTCTTTTTCACAGCTAACACGCAACAGGTAAGAACCCTTTGCCAGTCCGGCAACATCCATTTGTACCGTGTTTGAACCGGCATCAACGAGAGCCCGCTGCGTTTTTATCAGTCGCCCAACGGCATCGGTTGCCATGATGGTAATGTTTTCTTTTACCGGCGCATCTACCAGCAGGTTTACCTTGTTACCGGCCGGATTGGGAAACAGGCCGGCCAGCGACAGAACTGTTGGCCTGACACCGGATATACTGATAATGTTGCTCGCCTTGGCCGCGCCGTTTATATCTACCATCCGCAGGCGATATAGCTGCTTCAGGCCTCTGGCATTGTCATCGGCGAACGTGTAGGTCCGCTGCTGCGTTGTTGCTCCCAGGCTGTTTACACTGCCAATGTCAAGCCAGTTGCGACCGTCCACACTTTTTTCGACAACATAGGCACGCAGGTCGCTTTCTTGTGTCACCGTCCACTCAAGAATATTTTTTGCGCCTACCGACTTACCGGAAAAGCTTTGAAGCATCACCGGGAGCGTAGAAACAGGTGCTTCAATATTGGTGAGTGCATAGCTTTTCATTATCGCATTCCACGCAGCGGTTGGGTGAATACCATCACCGGAATAACTGGCTTTGTCGGGATGGTTATAAATAAATGTGTAAAAATCAAGAAAGGATGTGCGTTTGTTTTGCTGCACGCTACGCAAGGCGGCCAGCCATTGCAAGGCAATGTCATGTGTCAGGTATGGCCAGGTAGATGACCCTGACTCGGGCAAATAATTAAAACACAAAACAATCTTGTCTGCAGGCCAGCCTTTTGCAAGTATGCCATTGACAGCCGCCAGTGCCCGGCCTGCAAATGCATTTGGGTTTGCGCCATATAAATAGTCATTCACCCAATAACTCACAAAAATGTGATTGTACGAGCTTTGATAATTGGGTACATCGCTTGGATTAAAAGAGGGGCGTCCGCCTACCAATCCGGGAATCATTGACGCTCCGCTGGCGGCATAGTTTTGCTCATTTGAAGGAACAACTGCACAATATTGCGATGACCAACGGGCCGTGTACTGCAAAGGACCAAGTTCATTACCAAACGTAATTGAGTCACCGAAAAAAATATCCTCTCCTGAAAAAGTTGATTTGTAAGAAAAGAGTGGCAACAATAGAAAGACGATGAATAACTTATTCATAACCATTGGTTTTAAGTATGGGGGCTACAGGGATCAGTCATTCGCTTGCTAAATGGTATAGCAACAACACACAATCACCATTATCGTTCAAGGACTAAGACTGTTTTTAGTCGGTAATAATTAGGTGTAATAGGTTATCAGGAAACTGTTCATGTGCAAGACGCACAACGTTAGGTGTGCAAAATACTCAGCTCATTTTTCCGGGTAGATATTGGGTGTTGGGGGTAGGAATAAGTTTGTTTTCAAAGGCGTTGGGACTGCAAATAAAATGTAATTTATCGTTTATCGCTTCAAACTTTTATTTTTTTTTTAATACTTCAATATACTTGCTCCTGTTTTCCATACCATGCTACCTGCTTTTCTACTTGCGGTTGCCGGCAATATCTTTTGTAAACAAAGGAGCAACCACCATTCCCAAAGCCGCAACCAGCAACAGGTACAAGCCTTCTCTTCTCACCGGGCATTCGCCCATCTGGCACACTGGTATCAATAAAAAATTGCGGGCAGCCCAGGCTAGGTTAAAACCAGCCATGCCCACGGTTGTTCGCTTTGCCCATATTTTAGGAATGAAGGCAAAAGCCAGGTAAGCGCCAGCCCATATAAAATGAAAATAGGCCGGTTGCCGAAAGGTGGTGCCGGTGGTATCAACGCCGGTGATGGTGAGGTTTTTACTTTCCACCGTCATCCAGGGCATAAAACAGCTAATGATTAAAACGGCAACAGTTAACAGGGGAAGCAAAAACTTTAGACGCATGGCGCAAAACTCAAATTTAGCGGCCAAAGATAACAGCAGACTAATTTGTCCAAACGAAATATCCGTGCGGCGCCACGGTTACCTGCCCGTTGCCTTGTGCTTCATTGCCAGTGAAAACCTCCACCAGCTTTGTAGTTGTTTGCGGTAACGCAAATGCCTGGTGTGCACCGGAGAAGTTGATGGCTACAACCACTTCTGAAT
>DATKHJ010000427.1:0-4604 GCA_035510335.1 Flavisolibacter sp.
GGTAGATGCTTTCCGGTCAACTTCTGTTACCACTTTGTAGTTGAGTGAATAGGTTTTCTGTCCAATAAAAGAACCACCACCGGTTGGCAATGCTGATAGCTCCAGGTTGCCGCCTTTTATTGTTTTATTGAATTTTTGAAACACACTCCACTGCCATTCTTTTGATAGTGATTTGCCGCTGAATTCTTCTTCTATTTCATCGGGAGTAGAAACAGCTTTTGCATCATCAATAAATTCAATCCAGCCATCGGCTGTAAACCGAAATTCTTTTATCAACCCCTGGCGGCCGGTATAAACGCCTCCTTCTTTTGCATAGGCATGGTACATGAAATAAAACCGCCCGTCTTTTTCAACGGCCGTTCCATGACCAGGACATTTCCACTCACCTTCATCTGTAATCACCGGGTTCTTTGCATACTTCTCCCAGGGGCCCATTAATGTTTTTGAACGGGCTATGCCGGTGTTGTAAGTACAACGGTCGGTGCAGCAACCTGCCGCTGCATAGAACGCATAATAATAGTCGTTGTGCTTCATCATGGCAACGCCTTCCACCAGGTTGCCTTCCCACGTTGCATCGTTGCGAAAGAGTTCTTTTTTGGCACCAATCAGTTTGGTACGTTCTTCATTCAACTCCTGTATCCAAATGGGCGTTGGCTTGCCTACGCTGTTGCCGTCTTCTTTCCAAATAAGGTGCAGTTTGCCGTTCTCATCACGCATGGGAAAAGCATCAATAGAACCTACCTCCTGGCAAATAATCGGACCGTGATCTTTGTACGGACCTTCCGGCCTGTCGGCCGATGCAATGCCTACACAGAGGTTTCCATCTTTTTTATGGGCAGAATAGTAGATGTACACTTTCCCGTTTTCATAACTGATCTCCGGCGCCCAGAAATAATAATCGGCCCACGCCGGCAGCGTGTTAAAAACGTTGGCCGTCATCTTCCAGTTCACCAGGTCTTTTGATTGATACAGGGGGTAAGCCGGCATCCAGTTAGAAGTGGTAGCAATGGCCCAATAGGTATCGCCAATTTTTACAACCGAAGGATCGGGATGATCGCCGGGCAACACCAGTTGCTGTGCAGAAACACCGGTGAAGAATAAACTCAGGAAAAAGGTAAAAAGAGAACGGAACATGCGCTGTGATTTAAGATTTAAAGGCTGGCATCCACTGCCCTGTTTTTCATGTTTAGCATTTCTGCTTTTTGTAATCATTATGCTGTGCTGATGAAAGACGCAAAAGGCAGACGGCCTTTCATTGCTATGGAGAAACTATTTTTCTTTCCCGTTAAGTTTTTTTATCAGGTTTACTTCATCGTGCCGGTACGGCGTACCATCGGCGAAAAAGATATCGTGAAACCACTCCACCGGTTGCTCGCCACTGGGAATGGGTGTATCCCATTGGTAAATGGTATTTGATTTTCCGGCGGCAAAACCCCAGTTGATGGCACCCACGTTTTTCTCTTTTAACAACGGCATGATGTTGTGAAAACGACTGTTGCGTGTACGGGCCATGTACTCGGTGCAAATCAACGGACGGCCGGCTGTTTTCAGCAACTCTATCGTTCGGCGGTGCCACTGCGGATCATCGTAACTGTGATAGGTAATGATGTCGGAATTGTTCATCTGCACTTCGTTCAGCTTTTCAAAATCCCAGGCCCAAAGCCCAATGCTGATGGGCTGATCGGGATTAGCAGCTCTTGCCCACTGAAATACTTTTGTTACAAGGTTGAGCGATGAATCACGCTTGCCGGAGTTGCCCGGTTCGTTGTACAAATCCCAGAGCAAAATGCGCTTGTCTTTACCGAAGGTTTTTAAAATGTCGGTGACGTATTGTTGCAAAAAAGGAAACTGTGTAGAATCATACGAAGCGCTTTGTCCCGGGTCCTGCATCCAGCCTGAATTGTGTATGCCCGGCTTGGGCGCAGGTTGTTTGCCAGGCTTTGGTTCTTTGTTCCAGCAATCATCAAAAAAAACAAACATGGTTTTAATGCCATGGCGGTTGGCGATGGCTAAATATTGGTTGATGCGATTCTTAAATCCCTGCGCATCCTGCTTCCAGACAAGGCTATGCAAAAAGACACGCATGGTGTTGAAACCAATGTTCTGTGCCCACTTAAATTCTTTGCTGATGGTGGCCGTATCAAAGGTTTCGGCCTGCCACATTTCCAGTTGGTTGATGGCCGTTGCAGGCAGGTAGTTAGCACCGGTGATCCACTGGTGTTCTTTGTACCACGCCGCCGCTTTCTCCGGCGACCATCGTTGGGCAAAGAGATGAAAAGAGCAAAGAAGAAAAAGGGAAAGAAGAATTTTTTTCTGCATCGTGTATTCTCTTTTTAAGCGTTTACCAATTACTTTTTTTGTCGTGTTGCAAGACAGCCGTAGTTAACCAAAAGCATTTTACCTGTAAAACGAAAAGCCGCTCGTTACTCTGTTACAACTGACAGGTTCTTTGTTTTCTTTTTTTTGTTTTTAGAAGAAGGAACCTGCAACTTCTCTCCTGCTTTCACCGGTGTTCCGAAGAATGGCCTTCCGGCCTCATCCCATGAAAACTTCTGTGCTCTCGGCGAACGGTTTCTTCCACAGCCCTGCCCTGCTTCGCTGTTGGCATGGTAAAGAATCCAGTCTTGTTTGCCATCGGGTGATGTAAAAAATGAATTGTGTCCCGGCGCAAACACGTTGTTTGCTACAGAGGTTTGAAAGATTGGTTTTGGCGACTTCTTCCACGATGAAGAATCAAGCAAACTGTTTCCTTCAAGCTCCAGCAATCCTAACCCGTATTGATCCGTCCAGCAGCCGCTTGCCGAATACACGATGAACAGTTTATCGTTTCTGCGCAACACCTGTGGCCCTTCGTTCACGGCAACATGCGGCGGGTTATTCGGGTCGTTTAAATTGCCGTGGCGCTCCCAGTCCAAAACCGGACTTGAAATGCGAACGCGGTGCCCATCGATGGTCCAGGGATTCTTGAGTTTTGCAATGTAGATGTCCTGCTGCCCGTTTACGTTTCCTTCCCATCCCGACCAGGTAATGTACCACTGCTTTTTGTGCTGAAAAACCGAACCGTCGATGGCCCATTTGTCGCTTGAATCGGCAATCTTTCCCAGGAATTTCCATTCGCCCTGCATTGGATCGTCGGCACTGTTTTCAATTACGTACAAGCGATGGTTTTCATTCACCCCATCATCGGCTGCAAAATAGAAATACCACTTGCCATCAATCCGGTGCAGCTCCGGCGCCCATATTTGTTTCGAGTACATCGTATTTGCCGGCGGCTCCCAAACCACTTTTCGTTTTGCTTCTTTTAACGCACCTAAATTTTTTGTTTTATAAAGAACAATGTTGCGTCCCGTGGTATGTGTGTAATAGTAAAATCCATCTTTTTCAATCACCCACGGATCAGCGCCGGAAGACAACAAAGGGTTGGTAAAATATTCCTGCGCACCGGCAGAAAAGCCGCACAGAAAAAACCAGAAAATAAAAATGTATGATGGATGCTTTGCCAATTGCATGGTGACTGTTTCATTAAGGTTCGATTGCTATTTTATTCGCCGGCCGGTTTGCCGATTGGTGTGTTAATGGCTACCGGTGTACCAAAGGACGGTGTGCCATCGGCGTTCCAGGTAAATTTTTGCATGCGCGGACTGCGCTTGTCGCCGCAGCCTTGTCCGCTCTGCGCATTTGCATGGTACATGATCCAGTCCTCTGTTCCATCGGCCGATTTAAAAAAAGAATTATGACCGGGGCCGTACGTGGTTGCCGTTTTGGTAAACACCGGTGTTGTTGATTTTGTCCAATCGGCAGGATTCAGCGGATCGCCGCCGTTTTTCAGGGACAGCAAGCCAAGCGAATAATCATCCGTCCAGCAACCACTGGCCGAATACACAACAAACACTCTCCCGGTTGGGCCTTTTAAAAACTGCGGGCCTTCGTTTACATCAGGGTCACCAACCTGCTCCCAGCTTAGTGTAGGTGAAGAAAGTAAAACACGGGGCCCTTCCATCGTCCACGGGTTGCTCATTTTAGCAATGTAAATGTTCTGCCGCTCATTGACTGTTCCCTCCCAGCCCGACCACATAAAATAGAGTTGGCTGTTGTGCTCAAACACGGTTCCGTCAATCGCCCATCGATCGGTGGGGTCGGTGATCTTTCCTTTCGACACCCACGTTCCCGTTAACGGATCGGCGGAAGCATTTTCCAGCACATACATGCGGTGGTTCTCGTTGGCCCCATCATCGGCTGCATAGTAAGCGTACCATTTGTTGTTGATGAAATGAATTTCCGGTGCCCACAAATTTTTTGAACCCGGACCCGAAGCGGGTGGCGTCCAGATGGTTTGGGAAGGTGCCCGCCGAAGCTCCGTTACTTTAGCTGTTTTCCAGATGGCAATCCGGTTGCCCAGTGTATGCGTGTAGTAGTAGGTATTTCCCTGCTTTACCAGCCAGGGATCGGGTCCGCCATCCAAAATAGGATTCATAAACGAATTGTCCGGAACGGGCGGCAACGGCCCGTTACCTGGTTTCTTTTCACAGGAAGAAAAACCAGCAACAAACAAAAGAGAAATCAACCAAAACCTTTGCATCATAATCGTTCGCTTAGCACTAAAA
>DATKHJ010000428.1:0-2058 GCA_035510335.1 Flavisolibacter sp.
GCTGCTGGTAGCTTTTCAGAAAAATCAATGCGCAAAATCTACTTCATAATTGCCTTTGATACGTTCCATCGGCGGGTTGAAATAGCCGTATTTCAAATGCGGAAACTCTTCGCGAAGCAACTCCATGAGCTGTTTCATACCCAAAATTTCACCGGTATCATGCACGCCAATTTTGCCCATGTACCAATCAGGGTCAATGTT
Organism: Flavisolibacter sp.; assembly: GCA_035510335.1. Taxonomy (GTDB): domain Bacteria; phylum Bacteroidota; class Bacteroidia; order Chitinophagales; family Chitinophagaceae; genus Flavisolibacter. The sequence goes on from DATKHJ010000428.1 coordinate 202, forward strand.
GAAATTGCGCCATTGAATCATCTTTAAATCCGTATCAATAATCAATTTGCGCAGTGCTTCGTATTCTTCCACCGAATCGGTCAATCCGGGAAAAACAAAATAGTTGATAGAAGTCCAGCCACCGAATTCACGCACCACTTTCAGGCTTTCAATAATGTCGTTGAAATCGTAGTTGTTCGGTCGGTAATACGGCATGTACAATTCCCGCCGAGCAGAGTTGGTGCTAACGCGGATGGAATTCAATCCCACCTTGCATAGTTCCCGCACAGCTACAGGATCAGAACCGTTGGTGTTGATGTTGATGCTTCCTTTCTGCGTATGCTTCCTGATTTCAATAATGCTTTCGCGAATGGTCTTCCACATCAGCAGTGGTTCACCTTCACAGCCTTGTCCAAAACTCACAATCGGGAATGGGGCCGTTTCCAGGTGCGGAACGGTGTACTCCACAATTTCTTCTGCCGTAGGCTTAAAGGTCAAGCGGTCCTGCGTGGAAACAATCGACTCTTCCGCTGGCTGAAACGAAATGCAGCCAATGCAATTGGCATTGCAAGCGGGGGAAGAAGGAATGGGACATTCCCAACGGCCAATGAAATAGTTTCTTGCCGCAGGGCAATGGTAGGTTAAGGCGCAATTGTTTGCCAAGTGCGCCACCAGCCTGTTTTGCGGAAAGGCTTTCAGCAGGTGCTCAACACCAGATTGCACTTTGCTATCGTCAAATCCGCCGCATTCCTGACGGATGTCCTGCTCAATGCGAATAGCGGGAACGAAAAATTTATCGTCGTACCAGCCTGTCGCGGTGTAACAAAAAAGTGGGAGGGTAGGCGCATCGGGCCCTGTTTCGTAGGCGGCAATGTAAAAACCTGTGTGTGCCGGCGGAATGAAAGACGCTACGGCCCAGCCTTTGTCGCAAAGACGCATCTCGCCGGTTTTTACATCAATACCAATACCGCGGCGGCCGGGCAACTCGTAAAGTTGTCCGCCTTCCGGCAGTTCTATCCATTCGTCTTCGGGAATTGGCATTGCATCCCAACCAGTGCGGCCCACTGCGTACAGGCTCTGGTCTTCAAAAATATTTCCCTTGCCGTCGGAATAAAGTAAGAATGGAGTCATGAAAATTAACGATTCGATTTAAGCGGCAAAGTTCGGGAATCGACAGACGTGAGTTGCCAATTGTGCCGCTATTTTGTTGTTAACCTTCTTCAAGCAGAAGGAAGGAGTAGTTTATGATTCGCGGCTGACGGTAACAGCCTCGATTTTCTCTTTGCAAAAAGCGTTCATTTTCACCACTTCCAGCTCGGAGAGGTCTTGCATGACCTGGTATTGAAGGTATTTTTTTTCAAGGTGAAAAAGGGTAATAAAATCATGGCGAATGGCTACGCTTTCCAGCCGGTCCCATTTCACCAAGTGTTCGCGGTAGGTACCGGGAATTTTCACGCCTTCTTCAGTAAATGTCAGCAAGGTGTCCTGGAAGACTTTTTTCTCCGAAAAAAATAAAATCAGGCTCAGAAACGACCAGACAAAAAGGCTGGCATAATCTACTGTTTGTCCAAGCCGGAACATTAACATGCCAAAGCTTAAAAAAGCCACCGTTTGCAGGAGGCGAAGCCCGGCGTTGTGTTTGGCCCGCGGGTCGAGGCGTTTGCGGAAAAAACCGTAAAGCAGTGAAACCAGTCCCACAAACACAAAAAGAATGACCGGCGTTACCGACCGTTCGCCCAGGTATTTGTAGAGATCAAAGCTTTTGATGAGCAGGAAGAAGCCAATGATGACGTGAATCAGCCCGGTGTTGCGCCGGCGTTTTTCCAACCCTTCTATTTTAACCGCTACCGTGTACATAAAGATTGGAGTTAAGTTATT
>DATKHJ010000429.1:0-6175 GCA_035510335.1 Flavisolibacter sp.
ACGTAGCGCAACGCATTCGTGTTTATGGCATCAGCGAAGACTTTACCAAAATTCAGCCGGTTGAAATTCAATACGGCCGCGGCCTGGTGGAAAGTGAGTACGAACGCGGAGGCGCAAAGGCCGTGATTGGACATACGCTGGCGCAGAACTTATTTACTGATGCAGAAATTGCATTGAACCGAACCATCACCATTCGAGGACAACGCTGCCTGGTGATTGGCGTGATGAAAAAGCGGGGAACGCAGCTCATTGGCGGCTGGGGCTTTGATGAATCGGTGATTCTGCCCTACAAATTTGCACGAACATTTATGGACGAACGCCGCGCCGACCCGCTGATAATGGTGCAGGGAGCAGATGGTGTGAACAGCAAAATGCTGCAAGATGATTTAAAAGGAACCATGCGGGCAGTACGAAGATTGAGCCCAAAAGAAGAAGACAATTTCTCCCTTAACGATGTGAATGATTTCAGCGAAACGCTCAGCAATGTTTTTGTCAATGTCAATCTTGGCGGATGGATTATTGGTGCGTTGTCGTTCATTGTTGGCGTGTTTGGCGTAGCCAACATTATGTTTGTGACCGTAGCCGAACGCAAAAGCCAGATTGGCCTGAAAAAAGCCATCGGCGCAAAGAGAAGTTCTATTCTATCGGAGTTTTTATTGGAGTCGGCATTTCTTTGCATTATTGGCGGAGCCATCGGATTGCTGCTCATTTTCATTCTCACAAAAATTGCTTCTTCACTTCTCGACTTTCCCATTTTCCTGTCGGCTCCCATTATCGGTATCGCCATTTTAATTTGCATTCTGGCGGGCATTGCTGCGGGCATTATTCCGGCCGCAAGAGCGGCGAAGCTAAACCCGGTTGTGGCGATCAGAAGTTGATCCCCTTGTCCATAGAAAGGGTGACTTAGGTTTGTGAGACATTACTTCTTTCAATTCTACTAATAGTAAAAGCTGGTTCTTATGGGACCAGCTTTTTCTTTTCTATTGAGCGCTTTGGAGCACAACGAACACAAAGGTTTACACGAAGGCCACGACGCTTTGTGTTCTTCGTGCTTCCTTCGTGTTCTTTGTGCTCCTTTCTCTTTTGCGTAACAGCCAACGCTGATGATTATGATAAAATAAGAATCATCACCCTCACCAAAATCAGCGTTCCACACTCTACACCTATTTTTGAACACAGAATTGAACCAATGACTGAAAACACAAAAGATATCAACCACCTAAGTCACCCCTTCAGGGGAACAGGCGGTTCCATCCTTGCCATCGAATCTTCCTGCGATGAAACATCAGCCGCCGTTTGTCGCGATGGAAAAATTCTTTCCAACTGTATAGCCAACCAAACCGTGCACGAAAAATTTGGCGGTGTTGTTCCCGAGCTGGCCAGCAGGGCCCACATGCAGAACATCGTACCCGTGGTAGATGTCGCCTTGGAACAAGCCGGCGTTTCGTTGCAGGAACTGGATGCCGTTGCGTTTACACAGGCACCCGGCTTAATTGGTTCTCTGCTGGTGGGAAGCCAGTTTGCCAAATCGCTAGCCCTGGCGCTGAACAAACCACTCATTGCCGTGCACCACATGCAGGCACATGTGCTGGCAAACCTGATTCCAGAACAAAAACCTTCCTTTCCATTTTTATGCCTGACGGTGAGTGGCGGACACACGCAAATTGTGCTGGCGAACAGCGCAGCTGACTTAAAAGTGATTGGTGAAACGCTTGATGATGCTGCCGGAGAAGCCTTTGACAAATCGGCCAAGCTGTTAGGACTTCCCTACCCCGGCGGACCACTCATTGACAAATATGCCAAAGAAGGTAATCCAGCCCGCTTTTCATTTGCAGAGCCGCAAATACCAGAACTGGATTTTAGCTTCAGCGGACTGAAAACTTCCATCCTTTATTTTTTGCAAAAGGAAACAAAGGCGAATGAAAACTTTGTGCAGGAAAACCTGGCTGATCTCTGCGCCTCCATTCAGCACCGCATCATTACCGTTTTGCTGAAGAAATATAAAAAAGCAGCCCTGCAAACCGGCATAGCTGATTTGTGCATTGCCGGCGGCGTATCGGCCAACAGCGGCCTGCGCAAAGCCTTTGCCGAAATGTGTGAGCAGAACGGTTGGAAGGCTTTTATTCCGCCATTTGAATATTGCACGGACAATGCCGCCATGATTGCTATTACGGCCTATCACAAATACCAGGCGAATGATTTTACCTCCATAGCTGTTTCTGCATCTGCACGGGCAAGCTGGGAGTGAAGGGAAGTGCGAGGTAAGAAGTACGAGATACGAGGTCGGAGGTATGAAGTAAGAAGTCAGAAAAAAGATGTAAGAAATGACCGCTGATTTTAGTTTACTCTCCAACCTTTAACCTCAACTTCCAACGTCGCACTTCCGCCTTCCTACTTCCGACCTCCGACTTCTTACCTCTAACCTCCTCTCTCCCATGCCAAACACGTATTTCCAGTTTAAGCAATTCACCATTCACCACGACCGCTGCGCCATGAAGGTGACAACGGACGGTTGCCTGTTTGGTGCCTGGTGTGCGGAGGAAATAAAAAAAGGGAAAAAGAAAATTGAAAATGCATTGGATGTAGGTACCGGTACAGGTTTGTTGTCGCTGATGGTTGCGCAAAAAAATGAAGTTGAGATAGATGCGGTGGAGATAGATGCCGAAGCAGTAGGACAGGCAAAGGAAAACATTGCCGCTTCGCCATGGAAAGATCAGGTTTCGATTACAAATGCCGATGTACTTCTTTGGAAGAACACAAAACAATACGACTGTATTCTTTCCAACCCGCCCTTCTACCAAAATGAATTGCGTTCTGACAAGGCTGAAAAAAACACAGCTCACCACGACACCGGCCTAACACTCGACCAATTGTTTGTCTTCATCAAAAACAGCTTGCAACCTGATGGTATTTTCTTCCTGCTGCTTCCTGCCAAACGGGAAGAAGAAGTGGAGCAATTGCTAAACAACCAAGGGCTGTTCATCAACAAAAAAATAGTGGTCAGGCAAACCACCCAGCACCAGCCTTTCAGGTTAATAATAAAAGGCGGGAAAATGAAAGCCGCTACAGTAGTGGAAGAAATGGCAATCAAAGGCGAAGACAACCAATACACGCCGGAGTTTATTGCACTGCTGAAAGACTATTATCTCTACCTGTAATCAATCCGGGTAAACGGCCACGTATTCTTCGTCGCCTGTTTTAAAACCGCGGTGCATTCGTTCCGAATTAAATTCCATCGCAATATTTCCTTTCGGATCAATGGCAATAATGCCCATGTCGCCTTTGGCATCTTTCAACTCGTCGTGCATGAGGTAGCGACAGGCTTTTTTCAAAGACAATCCTTTGTACTGCATTAAGCTGGAAACATGAAAGGCCATTACGTTTTGCATCAGCACTTCACCATCACCGGTTGATGATACAGCGCAGGTTTTATTGTTGGCGTACGAGCCAACGCCAATCAGCGCACTGTCTCCCACCCTGCCCGGCACTTTGTTTTCCGTGCCGCCGGTAGACGTGGCCGCGGCTACATTTCCATCTTTGTCAAGCGCCACCGCACCTACGGTTCCATGCGTTTTTCGCTTTACCTGGTACTGCCCTGCTTCCTGTATGGTGTTACTTGCTTCCTTCAATGCTTTCTGGTATTCTTCATATGCATGATCGGTAATGAAGTAGGCTTCGGGCATTGCTTCCAATCCAATCTTCTGTGCAAACTCCAGCGCACCCATATCGGCCAGGTAAATGTGGCTTGTCTTTTCCATAATAGCCCTTGCCAGCGTTATTGGATTCTTTACATTTTTCAAGATGGAAACAGCGCCTGATTTCATGTCTTTTCCATTCATGATCGACGCATCCATTTCTACTTCTGCTTTTTCGTTGAGCGATGAACCTCTTCCGGCATTGAACAACGGATCGTCTTCCAGCGTTCGCACTGCGGCTTCCACGGCATCCAATGCAGAGCCGCCATCTTCCAGTACACGATAGCCGGCTTTTAATGCATCTTTTAATCCTTTCTTGTATTCGGTCGTGTGCTTCTGAATAAACTCCGAATCGGGGCCGGCACCACCATGAACTGCAATTGCCAGTTTTGCCATAGGAAAGAAAGCGTTCAAAAAAATATGCCACTGACCATAAAAAGCTTTGCAATAGTTGCAAAGAATATCTGTGCAGAACAGGTTTACAACTTCCCTGTTTTGGCAACGTCACTTTGCACAATAATTGAAGAAGAAAAAGCATGAAAGCGCTTTTCTTCTTTTTATTTCTTACCTGTATTGGCACATCTGCTTTTGCACAAAACGAAAAAATTCAGTCCGACAGGCCCGGTGAAGCACTTACGCCTCACCTCACAAAAAAAGGTTACTTCCAACTGGAAGTAGGCTTTGAAAAAGAACAACAGAACAATACCGACTATAGCACTAGTCACCCGGAGCTGCAATTGAAGTATGGCCTATCAAACCGGTTTGAAATAAGAACAGAATTTGCCGCCGCGACGGAACGGCAGTTTAGCAAGAACGAATTTAAATATGGCATGAAGCCGGTGGAAGTTGGACTGAAAGCAAAGCTGCTGGAACAAAAAGGTCTGCGTCCGCTAACCACGTTTTACACACAGGTGGGCCTGCCAAAATTTGCATCAGCCGATCATCAAACAGCGCTTGCAAGTCCGCGCCTGAAACTGTTGTTTGAAAACCAGTTTGCCAAAAGCTTTCACCTCAATTATAATGTTGGCGCCGAATGGGATGGCGAGAACCCAACGCCGCGTTGGACCTACAGCATTGACCAGGAAGTTGAGCTGTCAAAAAAATGGGAAGTATTTGTTGAAACCTATGCCTACCTGCAACAGGGCGAAGCAGCGCAGCATCTCATTGATGGCGGGTTTGCTTTCTTTCCAACCCCTAACACAAAGCTGGACGTTTATGCAGGCAAGGGCTTGTCGAAGGAGGCGCCGGACTATTTTATTTCAGCCGGTTTCTCCTTCCGGTTGAAGTAGTTTTTAAATAAACCGGTTCTCTTCTTCTGTTCTGAATTGTGATATCTCGGCCGTTAAAGAGCTAACCAGCTCCCGGTGATCTTCCAGGTCGGAAATCCAGATCTTTCCTTTGCGGCGAATGATCATTTTTTCCGGAACATAGTTGTCACCACTGTTTAGCTTTTGCTCCTGCAAACGTAAAAGATAAACATCGTCGTCCTGTCTTGTCACATCGTAAATCAGGGCAACGTTGCGGTATTCAACCATTACTTTCAGTGCCATTGTTGTGGGTTTAATGATGGGCCGGAAAGCTTACACCTGTAAACGTCCGGGTATTGAGGTCAAACACATCCGAGTTGGTCATGATGTGTACGGCCAGGTTACTTACTGACAAAGGCATGCCACTTCTGATATCTGCAATGTTGTTGTGCGAAATATTACAGCCGTCCACCACCACCACACTGCTGCTGCCAATGGCCCGCATCTTCGATCCTTTTTCAATCACAACGCCGGTGTCTTCATCCAGCCCAATGCCTACGGCTCCCGGCTGCGCGGCAATGGCCTGCACCAGCCGGCCAAAACGTCCACGGGCATCAAAATGCGTGTCAATGATAACTTCCTGCAAAAAGCCAAAACCAATGCTCAATTCTACTTTTCCCTTGAGGTATGCTTTTGTTTCATCGCCGCCGCAGATCATGGTGTTGCTCATGGCCGCCGCGCCGGCGCTGGTACCGGCAATTACGAAATGTTCTTTTTCATAACGCCGGTGTAAGATGTCGAGGAATTCCGTGCCGCCTAATATAGAACTAAGTCGCAACTGGTCGCCGCCGGAGAACAGAATGCAGTTGCACTTTTCCAGCCGCTCCAGCGTTTTTTTGGCGTCGGCATCTTCTCTTTTGGTAATCTTTAAATGCCCTATTTCAATATCGCCCAACTTGCGGAAAGCTTTTTTGTAAACACCCGCCACTTCATCGGGGATAGAGGAAGCCGTTGTCACCAACTCAATCTTTGGTTCGCTCTTCTTACCCACCAGTTGAACGATCTGGTTCAGAATTCCTTCTTTGAAAAAATCAATGCTGTTCTGCCGCTCCCTTTCCAACTCCGAACCCTTGTCTTCTGCCCCGCCAACTGCTATTAAATAACCCTTCGGATACTGCATGTTGTTGAGGCAGGAAAAAATATGCCATGACGGCAATCGGCAAACGAGAATCG
>DATKHJ010000430.1:0-8913 GCA_035510335.1 Flavisolibacter sp.
AACAAAACATCTTGCCTTTACTTCTGACCAGGGTTTCATTAGCACTGGAAAAACCGTCAATCCCCTCCTCGGTCAAAATCCCTATGCGGTTGTTTCTTACCGGTGGGCAGGGTTGGATCCGCAAACGGGCGACCCCATGGGATATGTGGCGAAGCAGCCCTCGAAAGATTACGTATCCATTTTGCAAAACCCATTGGCTGAACAGGCAATTGCCGGTCCGGGGTTGCCGCCCTGGTTTGGCAGCATCCGAAATAGCATTAGCTGGAAAGGGTTATCCCTTTCCGCCAATCTAACCTATCGCCTGGGGTATTTCTTCCGGCGTAACTCCATCAGCTACTATGCATTGGCAAACAACGGCCGTTTTGTTGATTATGGTGATTATGCCCGTCGCTGGAAGTCCCCTGGTGACGAAGCGTTCACCAATGTACCATCGTTTACCTACCCCTTAAGTTCCCGACGGGACCAGTTCTATCAGAATTCTGACATCACCGTGGAGAATGGTTCCCATGTGCGCTGGGAGGATGTACGTCTGGATTACACCATCGAACTAAAAGAAAAGAAACGATGGCCGTTCCGAACAATGAATGCCTTTATTATGGCCGATAACCTGAACATTCTTTTATTGAAGAAAAACCGGGTAGGTGCTGATCCGGATTATCCCGTCGGTCTCTTGCCATCACGCACCTTTTCTGGCGGCGTTAAACTTATTTTCTAACCACAACAGGTAAAATATGAAATACGTTCTTCTTGCTACGGTCCTGCTAACGACCATGTCCTGCAAAAAATTCCTGGAGCAAAAACCGGATACGAAACTCGCAATACCAAATACAGTAAAAGATCTCCAATTACTGCTGGATAATTATTCAACATTTAACAATCGCACCGGTTTTTTGGGAGAGATCATGAGCGATGACTATTACCTGTCAGTTGCCGACTGGGCCGCCATAGGAGATCCCGCACAGCGAAACCTTTACAACTGGCAGGCAGATGATAACACAAATTTCAACTGGTCCGGATTTTATGGTAGTGTGTACTTGGCAAATGTTGTCTTGGATAACCTGCAAAGGATACAACACAATGCCGAACAAAATGACGAAAGAGACCATATCCGGGGAGCCGCGCTGTTCTTTCGCTCCATGTATTTGTATGAAGCGGTCAGCTTGTTTGCAAAGCCGTTTAATGCTTCTTCGGCCGCAACTGACCTAGGGGTACCGCTTCGTCTCACGGCGGATTATGCCGTACCTTCCGAAAGGGGGAACGTGGTAGCGACTTACCAGCAGATTTTGTCTGATTACAAGGAAGCCGCGTCCCTACTGCCGGTTCAAACATTGATGAAAACACGGCCGTCGAAAGCTGCGGCTTATGGGGCATTGGCCCGTACCTATCTGTCTATGCGCATCTATGATTCTGCAGGCTATTATGCCGACAAATGCCTCGGTCTTTATGATTCTTTGTTAGATTATAATTCCTTGAACGCTGCCGCCAGTTTTCCCATAAACCGTTTCAATAGGGAGGTGATTTTTCATAGCAAATCGGTTGGCGCTTCCCCATTGGTGCAGTCACGCTTTAAAGTCGATTCCACCTTGTATCAATCTTACCGCCAGGACGACCTCCGGAAAACGGTTTTCTTTAAAAACGTTGGGACCGGTGTTTACACCTTTAAAGGTGATTATGATGGTGCAGATGGTGCTGTGTTTTCCGGGATTACGACCGGTGAGATGTACCTGGTTCGGGCGGAGTGTTTTGCCCGATCTGGAAACACAATGCTTGCCATGAATGACCTGAACCACTTGTTAAAGGCCAGGTTTAAGTCAACCGGATTCACGCCACTAACAGCAAGTACCCCTGACGAGGCGTTAGGAAAGGTCTTGGCTGAACGAAGGAAAGAACTGATTATGCGGGGGCTTCGTTGGACGGATTTGCGGAGGTTCACCTTCGAGCCGGAATGGACGATTGTCCCCAAAAGAGTCCTGAATGCACAGGTCTTTGAGTTGCACCCCCAAAGCTCGCGTTACGTGGTAAAATTGCCGAAGCAGGTGGTGGAGAGATCAACCCTACAGCAAAATCCATAAAGAGGAGAAAGCAAATGAGGCTGCCAAAGGCAGCCTCATTTAAAATGCTAGGGCTGTTGTGCTATTTCATCATACTGCGTGGTCCCCAGAGCAACTGCGTGGATTTTTCCAAGCATTTCCTCATCAAAGTCCTCCGGCCGACTGGAGAGAAGGTCGTCTTCCTGGTAGTAAACGCCACAAATGGCAGTACTGCCAGTGCAGGGTTGCGTGTCGTCGGGACTGCTGTAATTGGCAGCATCCTGCAACTCGGCAAGGCTTTGGTCGGGCCCGTTGTAAACAAACCAGTGTTCTTGTGTGGATGCTTTTCGCTGGATGGTAAAAGCACTGGCGGCAACAGCAATGATCAATGCGAGTAATGGCAGAAAGGAAATTCTTTTCATAACTAAAAATTGAGGTGAATAAAAGCGCTTACTCTTTTTCAGGTTTTCAGCTTCCCCTGTTCATGCATGAAAAACGTAAAGGTGTTTATCGGCTGGTGGAAGAATGAATGCTTCGATTTCCCGTTAATGAGTGCCGGATCGCGAATCCAGTCAAGGATAGAAAAAAACAGTTGAAAAGAATGTGTTCCTTCCATCCAAGTGAGCTGACAACCCCTCCGCAACTGCAAGGCAACTTGCTTGACGTGGTCACCATGTAAATCAGGTAGCCGGTAAAGAGTGATAACAAGGCTAGGGACAGATACAAGGCGGTTTTTCGTGTGTGGGTAAAAAGAAGGAGCAGGACAATGCAAAGCTCAGTCAGCGGTATCAGCCAAGCCAGCAAGCCTGCTCCCCTAGAAAGTAGCGGCGATTTAGAAAGAACATTGCTAAACTGTTGGTAGTCGTACAATTTGCTAATGCCTGTATAAGCAAAGAGTAAGATCAATAAGGAGCTAATAAATTCAGTGGTAATCAAACGTCTCATAACCGAAAGTTTTCTTTGATTGTACCGCTGAATGAATGATTGTTAATTGAACAATTAACGGCTATAAAGGTCAACTTACTTGCTTCAAGTGCCAAATCGTTTTGTTTGCAAAACCGGAGAATGATTTTGCAGAAACGGAAGAAAAGTGAACTATATCCTTCGCAAAGTTGCCGGGCTGTAGCCGTAAAATCCTGCAAAGGCCCGGTAAAAGGAAGACAAGTTTACATAGCCGCAACGGCTGTGAATTTCTTTAATAGGCAGGTCTGTCTCGCAAAGAAGATGATGGGCGGCCTGCATGCGTTTTTCCAGAATATATTGCTTCAGCGGTGTACCATGTAGAAAAAGAAAGCCCTCCTTCAGCTTTTTCTCGTTCATTGCCGCTTCAGCGGTTAATTGCTGGAGCGTTAACGGCTGCGAAAGATTTTCCTCTATAAATGTCTTGATACCATACAGGCAGTCCAGGTCAGCTTTTGACCATCGCTTCAATCGTTTTTTCATACGCTGGTTTGAAAACAATCTGTACCGCTGATGATGTGGCCTTTCCTGGGCGTACGTGCCTTCCGGGGCTGGTAAGCATCCGGTCATTCAGTGGAGGCGGGCAGGATGAATCTACCGCGCCAGTTAACCTGATGTCATGCAATTCCCGGAAACGTACGTGCTTGGATTTTATGTTGCGAAATTGTTTGGTTTTCAGCAATAAACCTACCGTATTTACCACAGTAAGAAGAAAGGACAAGGTTTTACGCATCTCCGGTGGCATAAATACCGGCACTGCGGGAAATACGGTTGACTTGAAAGTGGAAAGAAGCCATCTTGCCCTTTTAAACCGTTAAACATTTTTATGAATCACTTTATCACGCTTGAAAAAGCAAAACAAATGAATGCCCGCTATCGCAACGAAAAAGAAAATATTTTAGCGGAAAACTACAGGGGACAAAATATACTTGCCATTTGCGAAAGTTTTGACCGTTCGGCCTTCGATCGTGTCCTCTCGCAGCAAGGGTGCACCGGTATCAGAATTTACTATGGTATGGATGAGCAAGATAAAGTACATGCAGTTGTGGTGGGATTTGACATTAACGGTCATGATATTCTACCCACCGCCGCTGCCGCAGCTATTGCGAGCGATGGTGAAGAATTTGAAGGAATTATCGAAGAAGGAAATCGGTGCCCGGATATGTGCCCTCCGGAATCTCCTTTAAACGAAGATGAAAATCAGCCCTGATGCAATTGACCTTACCTGAAATATTTAGCCTCACAATCTTACTAGGAGCCTTCATATCGGCAGTGCGATTCCGTACTGCCGATTCTTCCTTTTTGCCTTTTATGATTCTTTTATGGGTAGGGGCCGCCAATGAAGTATTGTCGATTACACTAATGAGCTACGGCTCCCACACGGCAGTCAATAACAACATTTATGTCCTATTGGAAGCACTCCTCATCCTTTGGTTTTTTCGAAGATCAGATGCTGCCTTAAAAAATACCTATGTCTTCATCGCATTGCTGGGAGCGTGTACCTTGTTCTGGATCATCGATACGCTGTTTGTGTTTGGTATCCGGCAAATCAGTTCCTACTTCCGGATTTTCTATTCCTTCATCATTGTCTTGTTAAGCATCAATGCCATTAATTATTTACTGTTTGCTGAAAAAGATTCGCTGCTAAAATCCCCTACTTTCCTGATCAGTGTCTGCTTTGTTGTGTTCTTTACCTACAAGATTCTGATCGAAGCATTTTGGATAAAGGGATTAAACAACTCCAGCCATTTTCGTAATAATGTGTATGCAATTCTGGTATATTTAAACCTTTTAGTTAATCTAGTTTTCGCACTCGTTACACTATGGATCCCCAGGAAACAAGAACGTTCGCTCTTATTTTGATTGTTTGCTTTACGTTAGGCATCATCATCATTTACTTTATCGTTTCCATTATACGGCAGCAACGCCGCACCCTGAATATTCAGAAATCAGTGGTCTTAACTGAACTGACTGCGATAGAAAGGGAAAGGGCTCGCATTGCGACCGACCTGCACGATGATATCAGCCCGGTTCTCTCTGTTATTAAATTTCAGATTGACAACACGGTGGCAGCAACTACAGCTGATGGGCAGCAGTTGCAGGCTGCCAGCCAATACATTGATGAAGTGCTCTCCCGTGTGCGGGAGATTTCCAGCAACCTAATGCCCTCTTCGCTCTTGCGAAAAGGCTTGCATGTCGCTATTGAAGAATACCTCCGGAAAGTGGAAGAAAGTGGCCTGGTAACAATCAATTTTAGTTACGACGAAAGCCTTGTCATTCCTGAAGCTTACTACGCTAACATCTTTCGGATTGTACAAGAGGTTGTCTACAATGTGCTGAAACATGCAAAGGCGACAAGTGTAGCGGTCAAGGTGTCGCAGCAGAAGAGGAAATTGGTCATCCTTGTCCAAGATAACGGTATCGGGTTTGACTATTCCAATACTCTCGCCAAGGGGGATGGGTTTGGCTTGCAAAGCTTGAAAAATAGGACAGAAGCAATGGATGGCAGAATGGTGGTACAGTCAAAGGTCGCTGTTGGCTCCGCCTTTTTATTTACAATTCCCTTAAAGAGTTAAATCAGATGAGCGCAATTCGCATTGTATTAGCCGACGATCATGAGATCTTTCGCAACGGGTTTAATCTATTGCTCAAAAACCAGCAGGAGATTCAGTTAGTGGGAGAGGCGGCTAACGGAAAACAACTCATTTGTTTGGTAGAGGAGGTTATGCCGGATGTGGTGATTACTGATATCCAGATGCCCGAAATGAACGGCATTGAGGCTTGCCGCATCATTAAAAAACAATTCCCGGATGTGGCTGTTATCGCCTTGTCCACTTTCAACGACGACCACTATATTCTAGATATGCTTGAAGCCGGTGCTATTGGATATCTCCTGAAAAATACCAACCGGCAGGAGTTGCATGCAGCCGTGCATTCCGTCTTCGAGGGCACGCCCTATTACTCCAAAGATACCTCCAAGAAAATGGCCCGGCTTATTGCGGAAAGCAAGCTGCTGCCTGGAAGGAGGAAGGAACCGGTAACGTTCAGCATCAGGGAGGTAGAGGTTATGAAACTTATTTGCCAGCAGCTAACCAACAAAGAAATTGCAGCCCGACTTAAGCTTAGTGTTCGAACCGTTGAAAGTCATCGCGAAAGAATTCAGGAAAAAACGAACTCGCGAAATATTGCAGGAATTGTCATTTATGCATTGAAGCACAATCTCTTTCAACTATAGCCAGCCGCAGTGCATTTGGAACGTATAGCTTCCGGTGAATTACGGAAAGACATACCCGTATAAATGCTGACTCGGGTGATTTTATATTACGCGAATTTCAACCTCACGTTTACCTCTATTGTATTAGCCTTTAAAAACCTTTCCATGGAAATGGTGTTGGAATACCTAAACGCTATTTACCCGCTGTCAAAAGAGCTTACAGCGCATTTAAGATCCATCTTAAAGCAGAAAGAATGTGAAAAAAAAGAAATGCTGCTTCGGGCAGGACGGGTATGCACCAATATCTGCTTTATTGAGAAAGGACTTTTGCGCTGTTTTTATCTAAAAGATGACACAGAAGTTTCTTCCTGGTTTATGCGGGAAGGGGACGTGATTATCTCTGTAGAAAGTTTCTTCGACCAAAAACCCAGCTACGAATCGATACAGGCATTAGAGGATACGGTGGTTTGGTATATTTCCTGCCAGGAACTAGAATTCGTTTACAAACATTTTATGGAGTTCAATTATGTAGGCCGGGTACTCGTACAAAACTATTACAAGCTTAGTGAACAACGACTTTACTCCATGCGTCTCCAGTCGGCCACCGAACGCTATCGTTTTCTTCTCCACCATTTCCCGGAAATCATCCAGCGGGTTTCAACGGCTGATATCGCGTCTTACCTGGGTGTTACCCGCGAGACCTTAAGCCGCATCAAAAAGATTCGGCATAAATCCATTATGTGATAAATGTCAATTCGGATGGGCTTTTCGCGGGGCTAGTTTTACATCGTCATCAAAACCCTTACATACCATGAAACATGCCTTACTCATTTTGCTGTTTGCTTTAGGTTATGCTGGCTGTCGGAGGGATGTACGTTTTACCAATGACACTTACTTGCAAACAGCCAAAGCAGGTTTGAGCGATAGCCTGGATGCTGCCGATTTTCGTAAACTGGATTTTGCCAGGGCTCATCGTTTCGCTGTTGACAGCATCAACCTTTTTGTGTTGCGTGTTCCTTTTGTTGGACGTTCAATTGCTGACGATTTTGTTATTGTGAAGACATCTTCTGCCGGAAAGATTGAACGGGGCAAAATCGTTCACCTGGATGGAAAAGCAGTTGCGCATAATGATGGTGAGGGCAGGAAAAGAACATGGGAAGGATCAATTGAAATCAGTTCATTGAACAGAGCTTCAGTTGAAAAGTCGCCGGTAGTAAATGGATACATTTCTGCTTTTCATACCAGCAATAATTATCGCTCCGCACTCGTACAGCCATCCAACGTTTTGCCCGAAGTGATCATCACTTATGTGATTCCTTCCGACAACGGAATGGCCTGGTCAGCCTGGCTGAACATCCAGAGTTTCTTTTTTGAAATGGGCACTTCCTGGGGTAATTATTATGGTCCGATGGGTGAAGGCATACCCGCCGGAGGGTCGGGTGGTGGTGGCGGATCAACAGGAACGGGAGGGGGACCCGGTACAGTACCTATCGAGCCTGTCGTGTTGATTGATTTCGAAAACCAGGATGGTAACAATGAAATTGATCTCCAGAAGTTCATCAATTGTTTTGCAGCCATACCTGATGCAGGCGCATCTTGCGCTATTGAAATTTTTACGGACATTCCCGTGGATGGCAACCCCAATATCTTCTACGACATTGCAACAGGTTCCCCTGGTCATGTGTTTATTAATGTCCGGAAATCAAACGGAATGCAAAGCACCTCTCAAAACATTGGATTCTACCCGAAGTCGGGTTATAAAGCAGTAACGTACGCACCAACTGCCGGTAAGTTGGTCAACAATGAGCATCACGAATTCAACGCATCGCTGAAAATGGACCTCACCCCGGCGCAACTAGCTTCAGTTTTGACCAGAATGCAACAATTGGCTAATTTAAACTATGACGTAGACGAGAATAATTGTACAGATTGGGCGCTGGATATTTTTAACCGTGTACGGAACAACAAACTGGAAATACCGTTATATGGGTTGCCTGGCAGCCCGTTGACGCAGCATACACGTACGCCTCAGGGTCTTTATCATAAGCTTCAGCAAATGGTAAATTCCAATGACCCCGAAAAAGGTAACGTTACTATTGGAATTGTAAAAGGATATGCCGGTGGAAGTACAGGCCCTTGTAACGAATAAAGCAAATCATATGAAACTCTTTAAAATCCTTTCCCATCCCTATACACTGATTTTTTGCTTTTTGTTCATGTTAATCAGTGGGCAGCATTTAGGTGGATTCTATGCCCTTTACATTCTGTTAGGATTATACCATGGAGTGCTCCATTCCCTGCTAGGCTTTTTTGGAATAGCGATTCTCTTTTTGAGTTATCATTTGCTAAAGAAAAAGAAGACAATGCAGGTTATCTTGAATGTCGTGGGCGTTATCCTGCTATTTGCTTCTGTTTTCTTCTTCTTCAAAAATGATAAGGAACACTACAATTGGGGCACGTTTGAGCAGGTTGTGCCAATGTTTACGATTGTCCTGACTGCGTTTATTGGTTTGTGCTTTTTGCTCGGTAATTTTTGGAAGCCGCATCTCAGTTCAGATATAGAGCAGAATTTTCTAAGTAAGGTGTGAGCTATCGTTTCTAGAATATTGTTTGTGTGAGTTTGAAAACCGTGAGTTATGTTCAACAGTATCAGCTGGCAAGGCTACTGGATAACCCTTGCCCTTATTACCACCGGCTACTACCTTGTCA
>DATKHJ010000431.1:0-2066 GCA_035510335.1 Flavisolibacter sp.
TAAAAACCTCGGAGGGAGAGGTGATGAGCAAAACCATTTTCAACATCAACGTAAAAACTTCCGGTACTATCACCAGCATCGTTAAGCAGGCCAAGCACGGAGAAAACATCACCATCAGCGGAACCTATTTGAACTGGGTGAGAAGAGTAACATTTGCCAAGAACAAATCTGTTACCACGTTTACAAGTGTGTCTTTCGATAAATTAGTTGTGCCGGTGCCAGCCGACGCTGAGTCAGGTCCACTGATTATAACTTTTGGGGGCACCGACACAGTCGATATTCAAACGGTTGATACCTTGAAAGTTCTTATTCCCCAGATAACAGGCATGACGCCTAATCCTGTTGATACTGCTGCAAACCTTACAATCACAGGTACAAATTTGGATCTGGTTTCTTCTGTTCTATTTGCAAATGTCACGAATCCGGTTACCAATTTCGTCACTCAGAATCCTACCCAATTGGTAGTAAAGGTCCCTGGCGCAGCGTTAAGAGGTAAGTTGGTATTTGGAATCAAAAATTCAACGCTGACTGTTCAGTCTCCGGTCGATCTTACACTCAATACGCTTCCGCCGTTGGCAAATTTCACCATGCCTTTTTACACGGATGCACTTCAAAATGGTTTCGACAACTGGTCATATACCGATTCGCATGATTTCAATAGCACTGAAAGGGTTCGCCAGGGAAATACAGCCATTAAAGCGGTATATGCAGGAAATGGTTACCAGGGTATCACACTACATCATAGTGGCGCCGGCATATCAACATCGGGGTACACAAAGCTTGAATTCTCCGTTTATGTAAATGCAGCTTCTAATGGTCAGAGATTGCAAGTAATTACGAATGGAAATTATGGTGGAACAGCACCACAGGTTACACTTGTTGGAGGGTCTTGGACAACATTCAGTGTGCCGCTTTCCGATATGGGCAATCCAGCAACAATCAGTGAAATTGTGATACAGGGTGCTGGATTTTCAGGCACCGCTTATATCGATCACATTGGACTAAGGTAGGAAGCCAAGGTTATCAAAGTAGATTGTCTCTTGTAGGACAACCTTGCTTACGCTGGTTCATTGCAAAGCAAATTTGCAATGAACCAGTTTTTTATTCTGCGATACGAAAAGTTTTGAAATTGTTACGGCAAATCTATTACTACAGTTTCCATATCATCATCTAAAAATTCATAGAACCATCTTGAATAGTCTGTTGCCATCTAGCACAGGCAAGGGCAGAATAGATTAAATTGTTGCATGGAAAGCAAAAGACGTCATACCATGAAGTCAATCAAAAAATATTTCTTTCTTCTCAGTGTGCTATTTGTTGGTGGCAGTCGCGTACTTGCCGGCGATTTTATAAAGACGGCTAACGGCATCATTGTTCGCCCCGATGCGCCGTTCAATGGCAATGCCAAAGAAGTGCACTTGGTTGTAATAGCGGATAACATTATTCGTGTGGTAGCGATTGCCGACAAAAATCTTACACCAGCTAAAAGTCTTGCCGTTACTGCCAATGCTGGGAATGCCACAAAATGGAACATAGCCAGCACAAAAACCAGCGTTAGTGTAAAAACAAGCCGCCTTATTGCAACCGTTAATCTTCAAACCGGAACCGTTGTGTTTTTTGATGCGACCGGTAAAAAAATTCTTGCTGAAAAAGAACTGAGTCGTTCCCTTCAACCGCAGATTTTTGAGGGAGAGAAATTATACAATGTTCAACAGGCATTTACCACGTCAGCAGATGATGCCTGGTACGGCCTCGGACAGCACCAGGATGACCTGATGAATTACAAAGGCTACCAGGTGCAACTGTTTCAAAATAATACCGAAGTGGCCGTGCCGTTTTTGATTTCAAAAAAAGCATACGGTATTCTTTGGGACAATAACTCCGTCACGCAGGTAGGTGATGTTCGTCCTTACCAGCCTTTGCATGCACTGAAATTGTTTTCAAAAACAGGCGAACAAGGCTGGCTTACGACAAGCTATCGGAACGACAAAAACAACTCAGCGGACAGTGTGCTGACACGAGCCGAGTCGAATATCAGTTACGAGTTTTTAAATGACTCCAAACTA
>DATKHJ010000432.1:0-7270 GCA_035510335.1 Flavisolibacter sp.
GTATCGACGGGCTGCTCCTTCAGCGAGCTTAAAAAAGTGGAGAGAACGACACTGTTGCCGGTTTGTTCATCGGGTGAATAACTCATGCCGCCATGCTTGCTGTGGTCCATGCCCTGCATCGGGTCTTTTTTCTTAGGAGAAGTTTTTTTGGGTACCGGCTTTTTCGGAGCGGTTTTTTTGGTGGTGCTCGTTTTTTTTGCCGGCGCCTTCGTTGGCTGCTTGGTGGTGGCAGCCGGCTTCTTAGCGGGTGCCGGCTTTTGCATGCCCGGCATGTTGGTGTGATCCATGCCTTGCATGTTCGTGGTGTCCTTTTTCACCTTGGTGGTATCGGTCATGTTCATGTTCCCATGATCCATGTGGTTCATCTCCTCCATGTTCATCTTGGTTGCCGTATCCGTTGGCCCCGGCGTCATGTTGTTCATGTTTCCGTGATCCATGCCTTGCATCCCGCCTTGCATGCCGCCCATGTTCATGCCTCTCATGTTCTCCATGTCCATCTTCATGTAGAGCCCCATTTTCATTTTCATGCCCATGCCCTTCATCATCCAGGTGATCTGATTCATCTCCCGCATGAGCACCATGTAATCCAGTTTGGGAATGTCCTTGGCCCTGACCTGCGGACCGCTGCCAAAGAAGGCCGAAGTCGACCCGGTGATATCTTGTGCAGTTGCCCTGAATTCATATTGCCCGTTGTCAGGAATCTTAATCATGATGTCATAGGTCTCAGCGGTGGCGATCAAAATTTTATCTACTTCTACCGGCTTGACGTTTGTCCCATCGGACGCTACGACACGCATTTTACCACCCGAATACTGCAGCCAGTAGTAGGTGGCGGCCGAACCATTGATCACCCGTAGCAGGACCGAATCCCCTTTTTTGTATTTTTCGAAGGTGCGCACCGGCTGGCCCTGCACGAGGTGCTTTTGATAATACACATCACTCACGTCGGCTCCCGGCATACGGGTCCATTCCATCTGCACCTTGTCACCAAAATGCCCTTTCACAAGGGCTTCACCCCAACTCTGCACCGCTCCTTTTTTAATCGCATACCACTCGTTGCGGCGCTTCAGCGAACGCATGATGCTTTTTCCTTTTTCATCCCGCCAGTCGGAGAGCTGCAACACTTCTTCCATCTTCGCGGATTCCGGCTCCGGTACAGCCGGGTAAAAAACCAACGGCCCGTATAAACCTTCCTGCTCCTGAAACTTCGTGTGCGAATGGTACCACAAGGTTCCATTCTGAATGATGCGAAACCGAAACGTATGTGTTTCACCCGCATGAATCGGCGGCGTATTCAGGACATGCACACCATCTTCTTCGTTCGGTAGCAAGACGCCGTGCCAATGGATAGATACCTCTTCCTTTAAAAGATTGTGTACCCAGATGACAGCTGAATCTCCTTCGGTAAAGCGCAGTGTGGGTGCCGGTATCTGGCCATTAATGGCCAATGCCTTCCGTTTTTTCCCGGTGAAGTTCACCACGGTATCTTTCACATAAAGATGGTATTCGACCACCGGGCCAATACGCCGAATACCTTTTTGCTGTGATCGCCGTTGATCCGTGTTTTGGTTACCCATGTTGTGCTGGTCATGCTGGGCTTGCACCAAAATAAAGTTCATCATCAAAAAGCTTATCAAAAGGAAGGGTCTCATACTTATCATATTTAAAAAAGAGGGGAAAGAAAGGAAACGAGTGAGATCACTCATTCCCTTTTGAAACAAATCGTTACAACTTTCTATGCTGCTACGCCGGCCATTCGCCTGCATTCCTCCGCACAACGGTAGCATGCCTCTGCACACTCCCTGCAATGTTGCATGTGTTCATGACGTGCACATTCATCACCGCAGGCCTGGCAAATATCAGCGCACAGCTGGCAAAGCTGCTGCGCGGTTTGTCCGTTCATGCTCATGACCTGTGCGGCCGCATAACAGATGGCGGCACATTCCATATCCAGTTGAATACAGCGGGCCATCATCTTGACATCATCCTCCTGAAGACAGGCTGATGCGCAATGGTTACAAACAGAAGCACAGCGCAGGCAGGCTTCAATACAGTGTTGATACATTTCGTTGTGTGCCATAAATTGGTTTTTTAAAAATGAAAAAATAAAAGTTGCGATTGCCTTACTATACTGGCAAGAGTTATCGCTTGTTGGCCTTTAACCAGTCGGAGAGCTCCTTGATTTCCTTCTTCTGGTCATCAATCATTTTTTGAGCAATTGCTTTCAATTGCGTGTTGTTCCCGTACATTAAATAAGCCTCGGAGTTTTCGATGGCACTGTTATGATGTACAATCATAAGGGTGGCAAAATCATTATCGATGTCACCCGTGATCAGCTGCACATCGGCCATCTGGTCCATCTTCATCATGTGATCCATCTGTTCCATGGTAAAGGCAGGCACGCTGTTGTTGACTGTCTGCGTGGCGAGAATGGCGCTCAGTTCCTGAATCTCCATTTGCTGCGCATTGATCATCTTTTGTGAGAAGCGTTTTAAGGAATCATTGTTACCGGCTTGCCGCTGCACATTGCCCATATTGATGGCACCCTGGTGATGCATGATCATCATACGCGGAAAATCAATCTCCGGATCATTGGTCTTGGGCATGGCTTCCATGCGGGCCATCACGGCGTGCATGCTATCCATCATCCGGTTGTCATCATGCGTTTGTAGCTGCAGGCCATTGTCGTCTTTGTCACAGGCTGTTAAGAAAATGACCAGAAAGGCGCTAAAGAAAAAAAGAGTGCTTTTCATTCGATTATAGTTTAATTGATTAGTGAATGACCATTGGTTGGTGTGTGTTTTTATCGAGGAGCCTTAATAAGGGTTCGCTGTAGGGAACCTTTGAAACCGGCATTCTGAGAATGCAGGTGTGCCAGACATGAAAATGCCTGGTGATGATTCCGGAATAAGAATCAAATCCTAATGTTCCTGAATTGGATAAAGAGAGGCCGGTCGAGCCCGCCAGGTGGATACGGGTGTATCGCGGTATGGCTGCGAGGGGCCTGGTAAGTTTGAACTTCCGTCGTAGGAAAGTCCGTTGTCATTAAAACGGAGGGGGCTTCCGGACAATAGTGGATAAGGGAGAGATGGTGCGAATCTGAAATCTTTGCACTGACTTGAACATCCTGGCAGCAACTGTTATCGTCGCTGGTTTCGTTCATGCCACATTTTTCGCATTCACCGTCTTTGGTATCGGAAAGAGAAAAGCTGACGTACTCTCCCATGCAATAGTGCAGGTGAAAGGTCGTACCTGCACTAAAGGTGAAGTAGAGGAGTAATAAAAAGAATGTGATCAGCTTTTTCATGTCAATGCGAAATCAAACGCTTACTGATGTTGTGAATGATCGGTGGGGGCGGCCTCTTTCTTTTGGGTTCCTTGTTTTTCCATGTTACTCATGTCATGTCCGCCGCTATGTGCTTTCAATTTTTTTAGGTCCTCACCATTGGCCTTGATGGTATTGTTGGCTACTTTTTTCGTTTCAGCAGCAGTTCCCACTTTTAAATAATCTTTCGCCATGTTAATCCCTTCCTGGTGGTGCATGGCCATCATCATTGCAAAGTCTTTGTCAACATCTCCTGACTCACTCATGGTCATGCTGGGAGATTTCATCATCTTGTCCATTTGGTTTTTTGCGAAGTCAGATTTTTTAGCAGGTTGATGACTGCCCAAAAACGTATTGAGATCATTGATATCCTTTTGAGAATCATCGATGATTTTTTGTGCCACCTGCTTCAACTCTGCATTGGTTCCTTTCGATAATTGGATGTTTGACATATCAATGGCACCCTGATGATGATGCTTCATCATGGCAGCGAAATCATGATCAGGGTCTTGCGTCATTTGCATGCTGTGCATGTCCTGCATCATTTTGTCCATTACGCCTTTGAACGAAGAAGATTGGGCCGAATTTGTTGTGGTTGAGTTAGCTGTATTACTGTCTGTGGTTGGGGAAGCTGCGGCGTTCGACTGCGTAGTGGTTGCAGAGTCTGCCGAATTTGTCGCTGATTGATTTGCATTGTTGCCACAGGCAGCCAGGAGCAATGCTGTAGCAAAGCCAAAAATTGTTTTTCGTTTCATACCGATTCTTTTTATTTCTCCAAGCCGCTGCAATTATAACGCCAAGGAAATGTTAAGGGGAGCGTGGCGGTAGGATGTTTTGCTTTCAGCAAATCGTTGAAGCAGAAGGGTAAACGATTTTCGTTGTGTCCACTCCACATGAACTTGTAGCCCCCGGCTTTTGACAAAATGAGTACGACCAAGCTTGGTGGTTTTTGGAACCGATAGGGCTGGGGGAAAAATTTGCACAAGCGAAGCTGAGCGGCGCGCTGCCCTGCGAACCACTTTACACTTCCTTTCATCTCCTTGAATATTCATCTTGTAATCATTCTTCAATTTAAGCCAGAGCCTGCTTTGTTCCTCCTATGGAAAGAGTTTTCCTCTAAGGAAAAAGAGCTTTGGGCGCCAGAAACATACGCGGAAATATTTCTCAAAGAGCACCCATCAGCTATACAGAAAGGTGCTTTAAATTATTAATCCTTGCCACCCGCCGCAGTATGGACCTGGCAATTGTGTTTACCGCACTGGCCCGCATCGCGGCATGTGGCTGCTGACGGCCGTCACCAAGGGGTTACCAACAAAAAACGACATATTAGCAGAGGCGTAAGGAAATAGGAAAGGCCGGCTTTCCGGCCTCTGTATCTGTCAAAGTTGTACGAACGAGCTTTGTCCTCTCCTGCTGCAGCTTTCCGCTTTGCTTCTTTTGGTACCAGATGCTCAAAGCGTTCAAAATGCTGATCCATCTCCAACATAAGGAAGGTACTAGCAACCACTTTAAAAAAGCCAAACGCTTAAACACTTTTGGCAATCTTTTCCATGATACGGTGATTGTCACCAAATTTACACAACGCATCACAATGCTGCCGGAGATCGGAGAACAAAATATATTTAATGGTAGCTCCCAGCTTTTTGATAGCCGGCCGGGACAGCTGCAGCATCACATCTTTTTCCCGCTTATCCGGCACAATCAAATAAAACACTTCATCGCCATCGGCAATGGTGTAGCTTAAATCGGTCAGGCGCAAGATGCCTGAATAGATGCTGGTGCTTTTCTCCACTTCAAAGGCAGCCATCACGTTGTTGGTGCCTTTCTCAAACCACAGTACGTCGATCAGCTTCACCGTATTCAGCGTCTCCTTTTCTAAGCTAATCTCCGGGAAAGTGGCAAGGCTCATAAAAGAGAAGCTGTTCCCTGCATGGCATTTCGAGCGGTCGTTGGAAGCGGGAATCACATCATAGCCCAACGAGCTGCCAATGCGCAAGAGATGATACTGCATTTCCGTGTGCAGGTTTTCTTCTTCCTTTTCGGCTTTGACACCTTCGTGGCGCTTTTCGATGAGTTTTTCCAGTTTCGTCCGTTCTGCCAGAGACAGGTATTCGTCGCCGCCCAGCACCAATTTTTGCATGCCGATCTCAAACAGCAGTCCGGCAAAGGCACCCAAGTCCGAAGAGAGCTCGGAACGGTATTGCACATTGGTATCCATGATCACTTCCCGAAGCTTCAGGTACTCGGTCCAGCTACCCAGTTTCTTTTTATCCTTGAATAAATAATTGAACCCGTTGATAATGGCGGTGTTGAAGGGTGGAATGATGGTGGGGTGTAGAAAATAAAGAATACTGGCAACAGCGGGCCCCAGGCCTTTAATTTTTAAACTATCCAGCTTGATGATTTCTTTGATGATTTGGTCTTCCGTTTTGGCGTTAAGGCAATTCTCTAAAAACTGCCCAAACGCCTGCTTGTTCGCCTCATTCTCATAAATATCGGGTATCCGCAACTTGGGCTTCCAGTAAAAAGGATGGGACGCTCCTTCAAAAACCTGCTTTTGTTCTGTAATAACCGTTAAGACAAACTCGAGGGAAGACCCCTTAAAATCGTTTGGAAAGCGCTTGCATTTGATATCGTCAATCACCTGCATGACGCCGCGGCGGATCGAGCGAAAGGCTTTTAGCCTTTCTTCGTTATTGATAAACCATGTATTGTAAACGGATTCTTTGTCGGCTTTGTATTGTTGAATGATGGGTTGAAGATTTGTGTTCATTTAAAGAGACTTTATGACAGAGACACAAATAAACAAAAGCCCGATTGTTTTCTCAAATAACTTCACATCCGTGTAATAAAGGCGTGTGTCGTCTAATGTGTGCAAGGCTTCGTTGCGCAACCGATGCAGGGCATACAACATATCGGCTTTTAGTTTATCCGGATCCGTGACGTCGCGTTCCATAAAAGCAACATAATCGTTGAGCCGGGAATAAAATTCAGCTTTTGTAATTCGATAGATGCCAGTGGCACTACTGGCCTGCCCGAGATGCAACCCCACGGCCGGGTAGGTCGCAGACACAGCGATCATTAATGGGTTGATCGTATCGCCGGGCAATCCTTTTTCTTTTAACAAGTTTTCATTCAGTACACACAAAGAGTTGACGAGTTCCTGCGCAAAAACTTTGATAATGGAAAGATCCGTACTTTCTCGAAGCTTGCCCAAGACATGAACCAGCCTGATACCGCAGGACAGAAAGTGCGCTTTGGAAAGATTATCAAGTGACTTAAGCGTCGTTTCAAAATCCTGTAGAAAAGAAAACCTTGGCTTAAGGTTTTTTACAATTTCATTTTCGTTGTAACTCCTTTCGATGGCATTAATGATCGTTCTAAATCTTGTGTGAAGTAAATCAATGGTGCCATCTAAGGTGGCGGCCGTACCATACGTCAGCTCCCTTTCCCGCTGCGCCATTTCCCAAAATTGCATGGCTGTTATTTCATCACCCGATTGAATGGACAAAAACGAAATCGCAATGAACAGGTGTTCCTTGTTGACCTTGACCCCATTGTCACCCTCGAAAGCAACCACGACTTCCCGGTAAATACGTTTACCCAAATCAGCAAAAAAGCTGCTCATTGGATGGATCATGTTTCCCGCGGCGTAAGCATCGATAAAGGGCACGAACAAATCATTGTCCGATGCCAAATAAGAAATCGCTGTATTTCGCTCTTCCAGGTTGTCCTGTATCGCGTCCCAGACGACATCGCGAATACCCGTCGCCCACTGCCGAAGGTTTTCATTTTGGTGTTTCGCAAATCCAATCTGACGCAAAGCGATGTGGGTATCGTGTGCTTGCAGTAAATCAACCGTTCCGAATGCGGTGTTGAAAGACTGCAGGATTTCCACGTCCCGAAAGCCGCCACCTTTCACAAAATCCGGCAACAGCCCTTCTG
>DATKHJ010000433.1:0-3472 GCA_035510335.1 Flavisolibacter sp.
ACAGATTTACGACCTGCAGCAGATTGTGGCCAGCCAGTATGTAATGCGGCCGTTCGATCTGTCGGTGTTTCCCTACATACCAAAAGAAGCAAACGTGTTGCTGGTTGTAAAACCGCAAACCGGTTTTTCTGAAGCGCAAAAGCTAAAGATTGACCAGTATGTGATGAACGGTGGCAAGGTGCTGATGTTTATTGATAACCTGCATGCAGAGCAGGATAGCTTAAGCTTTAAATCGCAACTGGTGGCGTACGACCGCAACCTGAATATTGGCGACCTGTTGTTTAACTACGGTGCCCGCATTAATGCCGACCTGGTGATGGATCTGCAGTGCGACTTTCTTCCTTTCGCCGTGGGCGGTTCGGCCAGCGCACCGCAATATGAATTCTTACGCTGGAATTACTACCCGTTGTTTGAGCCTCGCGGTAATCACATCATCAACAAAAACCTTGGCCTGGTGGCCGGACGTTATGTAAACTCCGTTGATACCATCGAAAGCGAAGGTATTCGCAAAACATACCTGTTGCAGAGTTCTGTGGCTTCCCGCAACCTTAATACGCCGGCGCTCATCAGCCCGAACGAAAACCGCAACACCCCGGAAGATGTGTTGTTTAAGAAGAATGGCATTCCAACCGCGGTTTTGCTGGAAGGAAAGTTTACCTCGCTCTATAACAACCGGGTGTCGAAAGCACAGCAGGACAGCCTTGCGCAAAGCGGCGGCTTTAAAGCATCCACGACTGAAGACAACAAAATGATTATTGTAGCCGATGGCGATATGGTGCTGAACGATATTTCCAACAAACAAGGTCCGCTGCCCATGGGCATGAACCTGTTTACCATGGGTACGCAGTACGAGTACCAGTTTGCCAACCGCGAATTTTTGCTCAATTGCCTGGAATACCTGACCAGCAGTTCAAACATCATCGGTACTCGTAACAAAGAGATTGTGCTGCGCCTGCTGGACACCAAAAAAGTAGAAGCCGAAAAAAGCAAGTGGCAACTCATCAACATTGTGCTGCCCATTGCGCTGGTTGTCATTTTTGGCGTCATCTACCAACGGCTTCGTAAATATCGGTTCGCTTCTGCCTAACTTCGCTGCTTTTAGATTTTGGATTAAACAAAGAGCATGACACCACATCAGTTAACATACCTTGTTTTCGGCATCATCTTACTGGTTTCAATTACCATTGACCTCGGCGTTTTTAGTAAAAAATCAGGCGATGTTTCCATTAAAAAAGCGCTTTACCAAAGCTTGTTCTGGGTGGGTCTTGGCCTTGCGTTTTTTGTTTTTGTTTGGTTTGTTGATGGTCAGAAGCTGGCGCTGGAGTACCTCAGTGCCTACCTGATGGAGAAAAGCCTGAGCATCGACAATATCTTTGTGTTCATACTCATTTTTTCCTTCTATAAAATACGCCACGACCATGTAGCAAGAGCCTTAATGATCGGGATTCTCCTGGCCATTGTGTTCCGTGTTATTTTTATTACCGTAGGCGTTGTGCTGGTGAACCAGTTTCACTGGATACTGTACATTTTCGGGGCCTTCCTTGTTTATACCGGTATTAAAATTTTCACCACCAAACAGGAGGAAGATTACGATCCTTCCAAAAGCCCGGTGTACAAACTCATTAACCGTTTCTTTCCTATTATTCACAAAGACGTTAGCGGCAAGTTTTCGGTAAAGGTTGACGGCAAACGTTTTTACACCAATATGTTTGTGGTAACCATTTTGCTGGCAACAACCGACATTGTTTTTGCACTTGACAGCATCCCGGCGGTGTTTGCCATTTCGCAGGACCCGATGATCATCTATACCTCCAACATTTTTGCGGTGCTTGGCTTGCGGGCTTTGTTCTTTTTGCTACAGGGTGCTGTTGCCAAGTTCGAATACCTGCAGCAGGGCATTGCCATTGTGCTGGTTTTTATTGGCGTAAAAATGCTGGCCGAAGGATGGCTGAACCGCTTTCTTTCCAAGAACCAGATGGTGGTCATTTCGCTTTTGGTGATTGTTATTTGCCTGGTTGGCTCCATGGTTTATTCTTTGCAGGCTGCCCGCCGTCGCAAAAACGAAAATGACCTGATCTAACCCCTATGCCATCGTACAGCCTTGCCAATATCAGCCGGATTGTTTCCGGAAAACTTTTGGGAGAAGGTGAGGTGATTATCTCTCACCTGGTTTACGACAGCCGCCGCATTCAGCACCCCGAAACATCACTTTTTTTTGCGCTGCACACTGCTCACGGCAACGGTCACCGCTTTGTTGAAAACGCCTATGCAAAAGGCGTTCGGGCATTTGTGGTAACAGAGCCGGTGGCGCTGGAAGGTGTAACGCAGATTGTTGTAACAGACACCCTTGCTTCGCTTCAGCAACTGGCTGCTTACCACCGGCGACAGTTTTCCATTCCGGTTATTGGCATTACGGGCAGCAATGGGAAAACCATTGTGAAAGAATGGCTGAACCATTTGCTGGAAGCCGATTACCAGATCATTCGGAGCCCTAAAAGTTATAACTCGCAACTGGGCGTGGCGCTTAGTGTGTGGCAAATGGAGTCACAGCACACGCTGGCTATTTTTGAAGCCGGCATTTCGCAACCGGGAGAAATGAGCAAGCTACAGGAAATGATTCAGCCAACCACGGGTGTGTTCACCAACATTGGCGAAGCCCACAGCGAAGGTTTTGCATCGATGGAAGAAAAGCTTCGCGAAAAGCTGCAACTGTTCACTGAAGCAAAACTGGTGGTTGGTCCTGCAGAATTATTGGCTTCGCTGAAAAATCGAACCTTTACCTGGAGCACAAAAGTGGAGGCAACGCTGGAAGTGTTTGATGTAACCCACGAGGCAGGCTTTACCACCATTCATGCGCTTTACCGCAACGAAAAACATACGCTGCAAATTCCTTTTTCCGATGAAGCGTCGGTGCAGAATGCCATTACTTGCTGGTGTGTGCTGCTGCAGTTGGGCATGGATAGAGAGCAGGTGCAGGAACGCTTTCGCCTGCTGCACGCCATCGACATGCGGCTGCAACTGGCCCGCGGCATTAACAACTGCCTGGTGGTGAATGATAGTTACAGTGCCGATACGACTTCGCTGAAGATTGCCCTTGATTTTCTTGCGCAGCAAAGCGCTGGACTAAAACGCACCGTTATTCTTTCCGATTTTTTTGAAAGCGGTAAAGGAGAAGAAGAGCTATACACAGAGATTGCGCAACTGGTAAACCATTACCGCATTCAAAAGCTGGTAGCGGTTGGTAAAACCGTCAGCCGGCAATTGCCGGGAAAGATTGCTGCCGGTGTTTCGCTGCAGAGTTTTTCTTCTACCGAAGAATTTCTGCAAAGCTTTAAAACATCCGATTATCACAACGAGATCATCCTGGTAAAAGGTGCCCGGAAAGCCGGCTTCGAACGCATTGCTTCCCTCTTCGAACAAAAGCTGCACGGCACGGTTTTGCAAATCAACCTTTCGGCGCTAACGCACAACC
>DATKHJ010000434.1:0-3993 GCA_035510335.1 Flavisolibacter sp.
ATTGCCTACCGTTTTGTAAAAGGCACGAAGGCCACGCTTGGCTTTACCCAATTCCCGGCTACTTGTATTATTGAGTTAGACGGTGTGTTTTCGGGTCCTACCAACAATTTTTACCGGGCGGTTTGGAAGACGCTGATCGACGAAAACATTCCGCACACCTTTCATTGGGGAAAAATTTTTGAAGCCGATGGTCCGCATATCCGGCGAATGTATTCCGACGAGAAAGTCAACCGCTGGCTGATGGCAAGAAAGCAGGTGCTCGGCGACGACGCCACCCGCAAAGTATTCACCAATGCCCTCCTCCGGAAATGGGAACTGGACAAAGAAGAAGGGCTGGCAGTGTAGGGTGGTGAGTAGTGAGTGGTGAATGAGGGAAACTGTCACATTATTCGGAATTCCTAAATCCAAAAGCCAAGATCCAGGATTGGTTTCCTAAAGCGCAATCTCCAATTTCATATTTTACCAGCGCCTTCTTGCGCATTGGCTAACGCATCTATTTGTTGTAAAGAATAATTAGCGCAAGACAGCGCCTGCAGTATCTCCCACTAAGCTGTTTGCAGGAAAATATTTTCAACAATGTTAGCGAGAATTGTAACTGTCAAGAAAGACAGAAAAGAGGATGAAACAAACTTTTTGTAACGACTCTTCCCTGTGCGCTGGCCTTGCCGCATACGCGGAGCGTTTATGGCGGCATTGAACTTTTGGCTCCAACATTTCTTTCAAGAGAAAAGGTGGAAAGGAAAAAACGAAACCTGTAAGAAGTC
This sequence comes from Flavisolibacter sp., assembly GCA_035510335.1. Classification (GTDB taxonomy): domain Bacteria; phylum Bacteroidota; class Bacteroidia; order Chitinophagales; family Chitinophagaceae; genus Flavisolibacter. The sequence continues at coordinate 765 of DATKHJ010000434.1, forward strand.
AATCCCTCCCATGGTCAGACTTTTGCTACACACCTGCAAAAAAGCAAACCATGGCAAAGAGTGGCGTGATTCTATACATCGACGATGATCCCGACGACCAGGAAGTCATCGCACAGGTTTTTCAAGAACTCGGCGTTGCCAACAAAATTGTTGGCCTGCACGATGGCGAAGAAGCGTTGCAGTACCTCAAAACAGAAGAACCTCCCTTTCTTATCCTGTGCGATTACAAACTGCCAAGAATGGATGGTACCACCTTACGCCGCACCATTGAGGCCGATGAAGAGCTGAAAGCAAAAGCCATCCCTTTTGTATTTGTCAGTACAACCGTATCAAAAGCCATGGTAGAAGAAGTGTACAACATGAACGTACAGGGGCTGTTTGAAAAAGGCTCCCGGTTTGAAGAAATAAAAGAAGTGATGGGCCAGATTTACAACTATTGGCAGGTGTGCAAACACCCGAACAATTAGGCTGGCCGGTGAATAACTCCTTTTAGCCAAACTTCATGTAAAAGCAGTTACTCAGTTCAGTGAATTGCTGAATTTCAATTATTTAGGGGTTTTTACATATTGTATTCATCTGTACAAGCCACTACTTTCGCGGCCGGAATAAAAACAATCTAGCTCCTATGAGAAAAACACTACTCGCACTTGTGCTGGTTTCGGCACTGTATGCTTCTGCGCAAACAAGTTTAAGTCCTAACACAATCTACTACCAGGAAAATTTCTCTCCAGGGTCTTTCAGGGTTTCCAATTCAAACAAAACCTATCATGTTGATGCTAACGGCGACGGAAGAAAAGACATTGTTGCCCTCAATGGATACGAGATCTTTGTTTATACAGCCAATGGAAACGGGGGTTTTGCAGTAACCCCAGTATTCGACGGCGGTTATTCTTTTTATGGACACGGAACAATGGCTGCCGCTGATTTAAACAAGGACGGAAAACTTGACTTTGTTTGGTACAATGAATTTTTTAATGACCTGATCGTCCGCTACTGGTCGGGCACCGGCAGTGATAATCTGCCAGAATACACTGCGCCAACCCAATTGAATTTAACTGGTCTCGGAGCAGTAGATGATTACTGGGCGTACCAGATGGGGCTTTATGGTATAAACACAGCGGATATTGACGGCGATGGTGATGTTGATATTCTTGGTTTTGGACCCAATGGCATCCAGCGTCCGCACATGATCATTAACAACGGTGATGGGTCGTTTACTCGTTACGATCTTCATTCTGAGGCTGCCTACCAGTCGTTCAGTCAGGTAACCGATTGGAACGGCGATGGCCGGCTGGATGTTTTAGTACCGGAAAACGGCGGCATTGTACTGTACACAAACGATGGCAATTCGGGTGTCCCTTCTATTCCATCATTTACCAAAACCGTTTTGGTTAGTGCTGCAGATGCAAGCTATTTTGACTCTAACGGCGGTTATTTTGATGTTGTTGATTTTAACCAGGACGGGAAGAAAGACATTCTTTTGAATGCCTTTTCATACGATTTTCTAGCCAACTCATTTTATACGATTACAAGAGTATTGATGAATACAACAGCGGCGGCGCCTGCCTATACTTTTGTGCCAACAGAACTGGAAAGGACTCTTGGCTTTTTTGAGACAATGATAGGAGGCTTTGGCGCACGTTACGAAGATGTTGATGGCAACGGTATGCTTGATGTTATTGGCATTACCGGAATTGCTGCTGCTAACACTTCGCCACTCCGTGTAACACTTTTCAGCATCGACGGGCAGAACGTTGTTACAGCTACGCAGGCACCGTTAATTAGCAAAGGCCCGCTTACAGCAGGCTTTGGGGAAGCAGGCGTCAATCTTGCTATTGAGGATATTGACGGCGACAACCAGCGGGATTATGTCATTGGTCACTTTAATTATCCAAATGTAGTATCATACCGTACACGGTTTCCTCATTTTTCACAGTCAGGGGTAACTGATTTCATGCTGGAAAACAAAGTGTTTGTAGGCGGTAACAACGCTGATATGGTAACCCTTACGGTGAATATCACTGGCGGTGCTGGTTCTTTCTCGGTGCCAAATGACAATGGTGCTGTTATTACGGACAATGGTTCCCTAACAGTAACAATTGAAGGCACGGTGGAGCAGATTAATTATTGCCTGGCCAGCAGTTTTTTTACGCCAGCCAATAATGCTGTTTACCAGTTGAATTTTTCGGTTACCAATGCATTAAGCGAAACCTTTACCAACAGCCTGCGGCTGAACCAGGGCGGAAGTATTTTGCCGGTGCAGGGATTAACCCTGGCTGCCACCAAAAAAGCAGGTGCTGCCATTATTAACTGGCAGACGCAGAGTGAGCAAAATGCGCTTGACTTTTTAGTACAGCACAGCAGCAACGGTACCAACTGGACCACTATTGGTACGGTAACAGCAAATGGCAACAGCACAATTGCTTCCCATTACAGCTTTGTGCACCAGCAGCCAGTAACTGGCGTAAACTTCTACCGTTTAATTCAACGCGACAATAACGGACGGTTTATTCATAGCAGCGTGGTAACACTTGCCTGGACGGCTCCTGCAAGCAGCCTTGCTGTTTACCCTAACCCGGTGGTAGGCAAAAAACTTTCCGTGGTGTTAGAAGAAGCGGTTACAGTGCAGGTATATGATGCCCGTGGCGTGATGGTACTGCAGCAGAAAATGCAAAAAGGCCTCAATGAGCTTAACCTTAGCGGCTTTGCAAGCGGAATGTACCTGCTGCAGGCAGGTAAGGCACAGCAAAAACTGATGGTGCCTTAATCCATCATTTGTTCAGCACAAAACAGCCGCCGGGAAACCCGGCGGCTGTTTTTATTTATACTTTTTGTTGACAATGGTTGCCCTTGCCGGTAGTGGCTCTCTCCTTTACTAATTCACATACGGAAACCATTTGGTGCCATTGTAAATCAACGTAAGCGCATACGTACCGGTATTGCCGAACTCAACGAAGGTGGATGCACCCCAATCGGCGTTTGCCTGCCTGAAAACCTTTCCATTGGGATTGATTTGCGCACTTGTATTATCAGTATAGAGGTAAATGATTTGCCCTGTCAGGGGAGCCGCAGGAAGGGTAATTGTATGGGCGCCGCCGGTAATGTACACAAACTGGTTGGCGGTGCTTAAAGTAATTGGTCCTGTTGCTGTAACGGTTGCTACTGTACCCGCAGCCGGAGCCGCCCAGGTGCCGTCGCCACGTAGAAAGCTGGTGTTGTTCGCTGTTAC
>DATKHJ010000435.1:0-3422 GCA_035510335.1 Flavisolibacter sp.
GTTGTTGACGGTTGTTTCCGTTTCCTCATCCGGCAAACGGTTGTGCCACCAACTTGCCAGGAACGAACCTGTAACGTTCATCATTGGTCCGAAGATGGCAGGCGCCAATCCGGCTGTCGCCAGTTTGCCCATGGTTAATGCCAATCCAGATGCCAACCCTGCGTTTTGCATGCCTACTTCCAGCGCAATGGTGCGGCAGTCTCTTTCCGAAAACTTCAGCACCCTCCCCGACCAATAACCAAAGAAATAACCCGCTACGTTGTGAATAAACGTTGCCAACACCAGCAAGCCACCCACTTTCAGCAGGTTGTCTCTTCCTGCTGCGGTGATAACGATGATGATGAGGGCAATGCCCACCATGGAGACAAAAGGCAGGGCTTTGTCCAGCCAGTCAAACCGGCCCCGCACCAGGTAATGAAAGCCCAGTCCCGCAGTAATGGGCAGAATCACAATTTTTGTAATGTCCCACATCATGTCAAGAAAATGAATCTCCACATAACTGCCGCCCAGCAAACGCATAAGCAGCGGCGTGAGGAAAGGCGCCAGCAAAGTGGACATGGTGGTTACCGCTACCGACAGTGCAAGGTTGGCGCGGGCCAGGTACGACATGACGTTGGAGGCTAGCCCGCTTGGACAACAACCAACCAGGATAATACCGGCAGCAATTTCGCTGGGGAAATTGAACAAATGAGCAACGCCAAAACCCACCAGCGGCATAATGGTGTAGTGGCCCACAATGCCCACCATAATTCCTTTGGGCATGCGCAGCACCTGTGCAAAATCTTTCAGGCTTAACTCGGTGCCCATGCCAAACATAATGATCTGCAACAGGGGCACAATGAGCGCCGAAAGTTTTAAGCCGCCAATGTTTTTAAAATACTGCGGGTAATACATGGCAAAGCTTACCGCACCCAGGATGATGATGGTGTACGACAAACCGCGCAGCACTTTATTGCCGCGAACGGCTATGGAAAGAGAAAGAAAAAACAACGCTAACAACCAGCCGGCATACTCGGGCAGACTGCTCATGGTAGTGATGGCATAAGCGATGAGAAAGGCCGCTGCCAAACAATAAAAAATTGTATAAACAGAACGTTTTGCGATGGGCATAAACAGTGTGCTTTTGGAGATGAAGAAAGAAAAGCTTGGGCGAAGCAGGAGAATTTTTAGTGAACTGTCTTCTGCTTTTTGCGTCAGCTCTTAACTGAAAATCCGGTCATGCGAACGCCTTTCATTCCATTGCGGCGTTGGTTCGAAATAGGATTTATCGGTTGGGTGCAGGTGCGCTTTCATCACATCGTCGTTTAGCTCAATACCTAACCCCGGTGCCGTTAGCGGAAGGTTTGCGTAGCCTTTGGTAATGAGTTTCCTGCCATCGGTTGTTTTTACCAGGTCTTCCCACCATGGCAGGTCAACGGAATGATGTTCCAGCGATAAAAAGTTTTGCGTGGCGGCCGCACAGTGCACATTGGCCATAAAGGAAACTGGTGTTCCGGCCTGGTGCATGGCCATCGCAATGCCATATTCTTCGGCGTAATCGCCAATGCGTTTTGTTTCCAGTAATCCGCCGGATGAAGCAAGATCGGGATGCACAATGTCCACGGCGCGGTTATCAATCAGTGGTTTGAAATTCTTCAGCAGGTAAATGTCTTCGCCGGTTAACGTGGGAGTTTCCAGGGCTTCAGTCATCGTCTTCCATTGATCGGTGTATTCCCACGATACAATGTCTTCGAGCCATGCCAGGCGGTATTTTTCCAATGCTCTACCCAGGCGAATGCCGTTGTTGTAATCAAAGTGACCGTAATGATCGGTGGAGATGGGAATTTCATAACCGACCATACTGCGTACGTTTTCAACAATCTGCTGCAATTCGGCCAGGCCTTTGTCGGTGATCTGAATTTGCGTGAACGGATGCAGTGTGTTGGCATAACTCATGTAGTTGCCCTGGTCGCCCCATTGCGCAAGGTAACCTCTTTCGTTTTCCCAGATTTTACCGTTCACCAACGTTCCAGGTTTACCCCGCAACTCGCCAATAGAAACGTCCATCTTCAGCCAGGTGTAACCTTGTTCATTAATGCGATAATTGATTAGCTTTTTTTGCTCTTCGGGAGAATTTGCTTCCGGCGTATCGGCATACAACCGCACTTTATCGCGGTAACGACCGCCTAATAATTGCCAGGCCGGAACATTATACGCTTTGCCAACAATATCCCACAAAGCCATTTCCACGGCACACACGCCACCGGCCTGCCGTGCCTGTCCGCCAAACTGTTTGATGGATTTAAAAATCTGCTCTACGTTACAAGGGTTCTTGCCAAGAATGCGGCTCTTTAACATCAGCGCATATCGTTCGTCTGCGCCGTCTCTTACTTCACCCAAACCATAAATACCCTGGTTGGTATCGATGCGAATAATAGCGGTGCGACCAAGCACTGTGGTCACCGCATAACGCATGTCGGTAATTTTTAGTTCCGATGGAGCCGAGTAGCGTTTTACTTTTTGTGTGCTTTGTGCAATCACTTCTTCAATGGGTGAAAACAGCATTGAACTGCCGAGAGCCAAGCCACCCAAGACAGACTTTTTTAGAAAGGAACGGCGTGGATTTTCCGGACTTTCTTCAGTGCTATTTTTTTGTTCCTGTTCAGGGAAATTTTGTGTTTGGTCTTCCACCACATCCGAGTCTTTCACCCCTAGTTTTTGAAGAATTTTTTGGGAAGGAGTCATGGTTGTTTATTTAAGGGATTAGAAAAATTGTTTTGAAGAAAAGAGGATCGTTTACCAGGTTCTGTCTTTCATAAACTTGTCCAGTTCAGCACGGGTCATGGGAAGTTTGCCTGGGTTTTCGTCCAGCCATTTCAGGAAATCTTTTTTGATTTCATCGGTCCATTGTGTATCAATTTGTCCGGGAGTGTATTTGCCTTCCCGCAGGCGCTGGTGACCAAACAGATCACGCAGGCCAATGAATTCAGCATTCAGCACCACCTCTTCCAATAAATGTGCGGGAATGAAAACAATGCCGCCTTTTTTTGCCAGCGCAACATCGCCAGGTAACACCGTTGCACGGCCAATGCGAATGGGAATGTTGATACCGCCCAACATCATTTGTTGTATGTAAGATGGATCGTAGCCTTTGATCCATGCATTAAAGCCATTGATTTCGCTGAGACCTTCCACATCACGCACCGAACCGTAAAAGATGACGCCTTTCTTCGACTTGGCATAAATGGCATTGCCAAGGTTATCGCCGATCAGCGTGCCGTCGGCTACTTTTCCATAGCTGTCGGCTACGTAAATGTCGCCGTCTTTCAATACATCAATTGGCCACGAATTGGTAGCGCCAACTCTTGCTTCAGCCTTGCCTTTGTCTTTAATGATTTTATCGTAGTCGGGACGCAGTGGCAGGTATTGTGCCGTTACCACTC
>DATKHJ010000436.1:0-2509 GCA_035510335.1 Flavisolibacter sp.
GGGCTAATTTTTTCCTTGTAACGGAAGAAGGAAGGCTGGTTACACCGTCAAAAAACATCTTGCAGGGCATTACCCGGAAAAAGCTGTTGGAGATGGCTGGTGATTTTTATCCTGTTGAAGAACGGGACATAACGCTGGATGAGCTGAAGACAGCCCGCGAAGCATTTATTACCAGCACCACCAAGCAAATTTTGCCTGTGCGGCAGATTGATGAGATAGCTTTCACTGAGCGAAAGGTTAGCAACCACCTGCACCGGCTATTTACTGATGTGTTTGAAAAAAGACATCAACGTTTGGAGTTTGGGGTGTAGAATTTGGAGTTGAGTGGCAGTCTTTACGTTTTTGGGAACACAAAGGACACCAAGGTTTACAAAGAGCACAAAGCTTTGTGGCCGTTGTGCTTCTTTTGTGTTCTTCGTAATCCTCTTTTAATTCTTGTGCGACTCCTCCGGAGCCGAGGGAAAAAGCATCGTTTCTGTTCTACCAAGGTGTGGCTCCGATGGAGCCGATTCAGAAAGCACAATCTTCTTCTACCTTAGAAAGTTTGTTTCCAACCTCCAACCTCCAACCTCCAACCCGGCATAAAATTTTAATTGATTCCCTTAAATATGAATTATGGCAGACGAAAGAAATACCCCCTCAGGGGCCGAACGGGAAATTACAAACAACCGGCTGGAGCAACATTCTTCTATCCCCGGCGATTTGCCCGATAGTGCAGAAGACAGGGAAAAACTGCGCACGGAAGAAACCTTCATTGAACTTCCGGATGTGAAAGATATTCCGGGACAGGAATTTGTAAACGCTCCAACACTTGGCGAAATGGCCGATACCACAGCGGCATCAGACGATGAAGAAGGCGTAGGTGTGTTTGACCGCGACGACAGCGAAGATTTTACTCCCGGCACCGAAGGCGATGTTCGCCCGGATGAACGGGAAGCCTTGCGGGATACCACTTATATGCCTACGAGAGACGAAGACCGGCTTCGGCAGGCAAGAATGGACAACGTGGATTTCCAGGGCGAACCGCTGAATGAAGGCAGCTTTGGCGAAGGGCAACAGCTTTCCGCCTCCGACCTTGACAGCGGCGATATGCCTGATGAAACCCGTACCGAAGCAATGGGCCAGGGCGACGAAGAGAACAAGTTTTACAGCCAGGAAGACACAGACCGGGACCAGCCAAATGAGAACAGGACCGGCGCCTAGGCAATGGCAATAAACAATCGGCAATTAAGCAAGCGACATCGGTTTAGGTTGTAATTTTTTCAGTTGGCACTGTCAACAGTTCAAAAAATGCTGAAATGTTTTCAGCATTTTTTGTTTGGTACCGAAGTTGAAAAGGGTGGTGATGAAAATCTATTTCTAAACCCAAAAAAGGAGGCACTATGTCAATTACGAAATGGAACAATGGCAACGCTGGTCTGACAAACCTCTTCGACGATTTCTTTTCAAGAGATGTCTGGAACTGGGGACTGGCCAATCATTCAGCGACCAACACCACCTTACCGGCAGTAAACATTCGCGAAACAGCCGAAAACTTTGAAGTGGAAATGGCGGCGCCGGGCATGAACAAAGAAGACTTCAGGGTAGAACTGGAAGGCAACCAGCTTCGCATTGGCAGTGAAAAACAGAGCAGGAATGAAATGAAAGAAGGCGAACGCTACACCCGCCGTGAGTTTAGTTACCAATCGTTCCAGCGCAGCTTTACATTGCCGAAAGATGTGGTGGATGTTGACCAGATTCATGCAAAATACGAAAACGGCGTACTGCACCTGCTGATTCCCAAAAAAGAAGAAGCAAAACAAAAGGCACCAAGGATGATCGAAATTCAATAACAAAAAATCCCCTCGTTTCCGGAGGGGATTTTTTGTTTCTTACTGGCCCGTTATCTTATCTTTTGCTTTCCCAAAAATGCTTCTCTCTTTTACTTTACGTTCCCCGGTCTCTCCATCAATCTTCACTTTGTAATCTTTGTTTTCGTATTTCACATCACCGTCTTCATCTACTTTTTTGGTATAGCCTTTTCCCTCTTCTTTGTAGTCGCCGCCATCACGCTTAATGGTTACGTCGCCGTCCTTGTACTTGTACTCGCTGCCGTCAAGGTCACCTTTCACTTTCACATCGCCATCCTTGATCTTGTATTCGTCACCATCAATTTTGATCTTGCGTTCACCGTCGTTGTAAACATATACCTTGTCGTTTTTATCATACTCCAAAGCGCCGTTTACAACTTTTTTGGTAGGACCATAAATAGTATCGGCCGATCTGCGGTCAACATAAAGCACTACAGGTTCGCCGGTTTCTTTGTCCACCATGCGGCCATTCTCATCTTCTACCAGTTCCACTGTTTCTCCCGATGTCAGGTTTAAAAACCGGCCTTCGTTGTTACTATTACAGGCAACTGCCAGCAACACGGTTGCGGCAAGCCCACTTAAGATTTTCGTTTTCATACGTGAATTATTTTATGCTCAGATAAAACAATTATCAAACCACACGCATGGATTCCACAAAT
>DATKHJ010000437.1:0-2002 GCA_035510335.1 Flavisolibacter sp.
GCGGCTTACCATTTGGTGCATGCAAGAATTGGTTACGAAAAATGGGTGACCCCGTCATGGCGGGCACGGTTAACTGTTGGCGCCGAGAACCTGTTTGATGAAACCTACAGCCTGGGTAACGATGTAAACGGCTTTGGCGGACGTTATTTTAATGCCGCTGCCGGCCGGAGCTTTTATGTTTCGCTGGCAGTGCAGTTTCTGAAAAAGCGGGAAGGATAAAACCGGAACAGGTTTGTTGCCCCGTTTGCTACGCCAGACCTGCAAAGGGAAAGCCTGCATTTACAAAAGCAAATCCGCCTATTTTTGCGGCCAAAATTTTACAACATGAGCAACCGCACATTTACAATGATTAAGCCCGATGCCATGCGTAATGGTCACGCCGGGGCTATTTTAGATAAGATCATCAAAGCCGGGTACAAAGTTGTTGCGTTGAAGCAAACCAAGTTAAGCCTGGAAAAAGCTGGTGAATTTTATGCAGTGCACAAGGAAAGACCTTTCTACGGCGAACTGACCCAGTTTATGAGCAGTGGTGTTATCATTGCCGCCATCCTGGAAAAAGAAAACGCGGTTGTTGATTTCCGCACACTGATTGGTGCGACCGACCCTGCAAAAGCAGACGAAGGAACCATTCGTAAATTATTTGCAACTTCTCTTGGCGAGAACGCCGTACACGGCAGCGACAGCGACGAGAATGCGAAGATTGAAGGCGACTTTTTCTTCAGCGGATTGGAGCAGTTCTAACCAAGTTATTAGGTGATTATGTTATTGGGTTATTAGAGAGTGTGTTTGTAAAACGACCTTACTTAGTAACTCAATAACATAATAACTTATTAACTCAACTTCATATCTCCCTGCTTTTCTTTTTAATCATTTCATTTTTTACCGGTTCTACTTTGTAGCCGGCCTGGCGGAGAAGGTTTATCACACCACGTTTTCCGGGCAGATGCCCTGCTCCTACTGCTACCACTAACGATTTATCAATCATCAGGCTGTCCAGTTTTTTTGCCCAGTTTTCGTTGCGCTGGTAAAGAAGCAATTCGGTAAAATTCTGAATGCCCATATCGTCTTTCACCGTCAGTTCTTCCAACTTTTCCAGTTGCTGGCTGCGGTAGGCATTTGTTAGGATCGCCAGTTCGTTTTTATCGGTTGTGTCGTTCGATTTCGAAATCATCTGGTACAACTGTTTTGCCTGCAGTTTGTACGGAATCTTGTCAAAAATGCCCAACTGGTAATTCATTGTTTCCAGTCCTTTTATTTTCTTCTCTGCTTCTTTGGCTTCCTTCATAATCAGTTGCTCCATGGCCACCATGTTGTCGCAGGCATTGGACGATTGCGATTGCTGTTGCGCAATGAGTGTTGCCGACAGCATGGGTTTCATGGTTTCCAGCATGGCAAAGGGAATCATGCCGCCGCTTTCATCGAAGTAAGCCTTCACTTTTGCGTATTCTTCTTTGGTGAGCAGATCGCCTAAGGTGGTATCGCCACGCATGTTCATTTTTCCCATGGCGCCAAACATTTCGAAAAGATTGTCCAGTTCCAGTTCGAGGTAAACATTGTCGGAACCCTGGATGGCGGTCTTCAAACTATCGCTTAACTGAATATCGTCGCCGCAAAGCAGGTGCATAGTACCAAAAAGGTAAGATGGCTTTGCCAGGTTTTTGCCGGAAATACGCCAAAGCAAGGTATTGTTGGAAGCGGGAACGGCTTTCGCTTTTGTTTTGGCATTCTGGCCACAGGCCGCGAGGGTAACGGAAGCAAAAAGGAACGTGAGAAGAACCGACTTTTTCATGACAGCAATTTAGGCTAAGAATGGGTTGCTGATTGTGAAAGTTTGATGGAAGGCAGGTTTGAGCAATCGATGCCCGGGTTAACGTCTTTTGAAGGTGGGCAAATATTCCATTTCTTTAAGAAATGGAATATCTAATGGAGGGGTTTAGGAAACCACTGCCTTTTCAATTGCACCGTTTGTCAGTAGAACTGCGTTTATGAAAGGTTCCACCTG
>DATKHJ010000438.1:0-3333 GCA_035510335.1 Flavisolibacter sp.
GTGCGGTTGCCTTTGTTGTACAAAACAAGCCACAAAGCAGGACCAGAAAGATCTTCTGCATGTTGAAAGGTTGTTGACTGAAGGTAGGTACACCAGGAAAAAGAATTTGTTAAACAGGTGGCGAAAAAGCTAGGGAAGAAGCGTTTTTAAACGGCATCTTAGCTTACTGCATACAATCAACACTACCATTCCTTTCTTCTCTTGGTTTCAAAAAACAGTTTGGCCTAACCGGGCCCGAAAATTGCACTGTTCAACCGGGGCCGGATGCCTGTAAAAGGAGTGCTTGCATTATGAAAAATCAACCAGATCGTACAAAGCCTGAACGCTACCCGTTAGCGTCAGTTGAAGCAAAAAAAATTGTTTCTGCTAAGGTGCCAGCAACCGCTGATAAAAGCAGCGGAGCACAAGAGCGGGAACAACCAAAAACAACGTTTAACAGGCGTCGGTTCGACCGGACAGAACACGATGGTTCGGACTACCTGTTGTAAGTTTACGCCGCTAAAAAATAAAACCCTCAACCGAGGGTTTTATTTTTTGTCCTTCTTTTATGTAGAAAAGGTTTGTGCCCCTTCAACCTTCGGTAACACAGCCAATTTTTTGCAGCCGCGAAAAAATAATTCCCGGCTTTGTGCCAAAACGTTTGGCAATAGCACCAATCGAAGTACCCTGATGAAAAAGCCTGCGCAGTTCATCGTCACGCTCTTCTGTCCAAAATGCACCGGCATTTTTATAGGCAAGCAGCGTCTCGTGGTAACCTGTTTCTTTTTTTGTTGAATAACCCGCTGCACTCACTGCTGTGCTGTCTTTTTCTTTCCTGGTAACGTGAATGTGTTTTGATTCAGGAAAATCTTTTGGCAACAAACTTTCCGGAATGTGCAGCAGCGATTTTGCCCGGGTAATGGCTACGTACAACAAATTGATCTCTTCGTTCCAGCGGACGACGTTCTTAGTTAGTTCTTCTTTTTCTTCTTTCAGTTTTTGGAGGCGGGCTTCGGTAATAAAATCGGCGGCCAGGTTCACCCAATCGTATTCCATTCCCTTGCAGCGATGCACGGTGGAAAAAATCATTTCGGCTTTTTCTTTTTCATTATCACCCACATGCTTGTTTTTTAGTTCTTTGATGAGCCGTGGAATTTCGTTGCCGTATTCTTTTACAATTTCCACCATCATGCCCAGTTGCACGTCCTCTGTTTTTTCAATGTAGTCTTCCAGTTCGTCCATTGTTTTCATGGACTGAATGATCTTGTCGCGAATACCTTCCTGCCTGCCGTTGTAAAGGCTTAGCACATCGTACAGCGAGGCGCCATCATCGGCATACGTGTAGGAGTTGATGTTGCCTTCAAAATAAAGATGCTTTGTGTTTTTGTGTTCGGTAATGTATTGAATGGCGCTGAGTAAAAGACCGAGATTAGTTCGGGCAATGGTGGCCACGGTTTGTCTTGCAGTAGATGTGCCCTTGCCATCAATCACTACCGGGCCTGTTTCCTGCAGGTGCGCCTTCCAGTGGAGTACCTGCGAAGCCAGCGCCGCAATGTCTTTTCCAAACCGAAACGAAGTGGAAAGCGGGTAGCCGGCAAAGTCCACTTTTTCCAGCGAGTTAACGGCATAGCGCCAGGCATAAATTTGCTGGTGCGTATCGCCAACAATCACCTTCGCAGCCTTTTGTTTTAAGAACACGTCCAGCATGGCCGGAGAGGCATCCTGTCCTTCGTCAAACAAAATATAATCGAACGGCAACACGGGGTTGGAGAGTTGGTAAAGCTTCAGGTAAAAATCATGCGTGATGTCGATGCTGCCGTCGTTCATCTTTTTCAGCAGGTGACGGGTGCCTTCTACAATGTATGCGTAATAGTTTTGCACAAAGGCTTTGGCCTTTTCATCCACCACTGTATCAATGTAATTCAACTGCTGCACCTTCTTTACATCGCTGTTGCAGAAGTAACTCATAAAGCGGCTTACATGGTTGGCTAAAATGTAAGCGCCGTGTTTTTCGCCGTGGTCTTTCAGTCCTAACAACTCCGCCACTTCATGCGTTTTGTAACCCTGCGGCCGAACGGTGTAGCGGCTGCCCTGCACCACGGCTTTGTAAGCCAGCGAGTGGGCCGTTTCTACCTGCACACGGTGCAGGCCTTGTTCGGCAAAGCGGCGTTTGGCTTCCTGTCGTACGGTTTTATTAAATGCCAAGTACAGCATGCGTGATCCTTGCGGCCGTGTGGCGGCGTGCTGAATGATGGTGGTGGTTTTTCCCGAACCGGCAACGGCGTTGATGCGGATGTTGCCCGACGAAGCGATGATTGCTTCCTGCTCCGCCGTCAGGCGAAGAGAAGGGGATGATGCTTTTTGTCCGGGAAGAGGGTTCATGGTGCCGCCGGCAAGGTAAGTTGAGTTGGTGAGGTAATGAGTTAATAAGTTATTAGGAATTGGGAATTTGGGATTGGGAGGAAACATTCCATTTCTTCAAGAAATGGAATGTCTGTGTACAGTAACCACGCAAATAACCCGGCTGGTAACCAACTGACCTAGGTTTGTTGCCGGTTCATCTTCCGATCGTTCGTTTTTCTGAAAGGAAGGACTTACTTTGGCAGCGTAAAGCTGACTTATGAGATTGTTTTCCTTCCTGGGGAAAAAAGAAAAAGCTCCGTGCCCGCTTTGGAGCAAAGAAATTCACGGCGAAACACTTCACTACCACGGTGAAGACATTCCAACATTTTTAAAAGAATTTGACCGGCTGGAAGACCGCATCATTGGCCTATGGGAAATCAACCAGCTTAGCTGGGTAGATTACCAGCGCCTGGTGGCCGAAGTGCAGGAAGCCAAATCGCTGTTTGTGCGGTTTGCGTATTAGGCGACGAGGGGAAAGAGAAAAGGAGGAAAAGAGGTTGAGGCTTGTCTTGCCGGTTATAGGCTTTTAAGCAACGTTTCCAGGCTTGTTCCCGGAACGATTTCTTTCTTTTCCATTCTTCCATTTTCATTGTACATCAGTACACCGGCTGCTTCACCAAGAAAAGTGGTAACGCCATCTTTCGCCTGCAGGGCGGTGCCTTCGGGCAGGCACACCACCTGTTTCTCTCCATTGAGCTTTAAAAATTCTTCCAGTCGCTGGTCCCTTGTTTCGCCGTGAAAACCTTCCATCACTATGTTGTGATAATGCGGATTGAGCTGAAACGGAAAAAAGCCAAACGAAGCAAAACTCTCCGGTTGAACAATGGGCATATCGTTGGTGGTACAAATGGTTGGCCCGGTAAGATTAGAACCAGCGCTCCAGCCAATATAGGGTGTTCCGCTTTGCACTTTTTGTTTGATCAGTTCTACCACGCCGGCTTTGTATAGATC
>DATKHJ010000439.1:0-17246 GCA_035510335.1 Flavisolibacter sp.
ATATCACTACCGAAGAAACCCTGATGAATGTAAAGCTGGAGGATGTAAAAAATTTCTTTACAACGTACTGGAAACCAAACAATGCCTTCCTGGTATTTGTGGGAGATATTACGCCTGCTGATGCAAAAACATTGGCTACGCAACATTTCGGTGCGTGGAAAAGTGGTGCCGTTCCAAAGCCAACCTACAAAACGCCACAGGCGCCGGCAAAAACCTATGTTGCCGTGGTTGATCGTCCGGCTTCCGTGCAAAGTGTTATCACCTTTGCTTTACCGGTTGAGTTAAAGCCAGGCGCACCCGATGCCATTGCCGCTTCGGTGATGAACAACATCCTGGGTGCCGGTTCTACTGCCCGTTTGTTTATGAACCTGCGGGAGAAATATGGCTTTACCTACGGCGCTTATTCGACCTTAAGCACCGACAGGCTGATTGGTAATTTCCAGGCAGAAGCTTCTGTACGGAACGAAAAAACAGACAGTGCTTTGGGGCAGTTCCTGTATGAGTTTAACCGCATTCGCACCGAGCCCATTACAGCCGACGAAGTCACCAACATGAAGAACTACCTGAGTGGTTCCTTTGCCCGTTCGCTGGAAAACCCGGCTACCATTGCCAACTTTGCCCTGAACGTTGCCCGTTACAACCTGCCTGCCGACTACTACCAGAACTACTTGAAAAACCTGGCGGCTATCAGCGCACAGGATGTGCAGGCCATGGCTGCCAAATATGTTGATCCCTCTAAAATGCATATTGTTATTGTAGGCAATGCAAAAGAGATCGCAACTGGTTTGGACAAGTACGGCGAGATCAAATACTTTAATGTTTACGGTGAACAAGTGCAGGCGCCAACAGTAAAAACAGTGGATGCCTCTGTTACGCCGCAAAGCATTCTGCAAAAAGCGGTAACAGCTTACGGCACCGAAGCGGCTGTGTCAGCGGTAAAAGATGTAACGCTTACCGGTTCGGCCAACATCCAGGGCATGACCATTAACGTGGTGCAGAAGCAAGTTCGTCCTTCTGTTTACTCCGAAGAAGTAAGCATGCAAGGGCAGGTGCTGGAGAAAAAGCTGATGAAAGACGGCAAGTTCTTCGTTGTAGCGCAAGGCCAGCAAAGCGAAGCCGATGAAAAGCAAAAGGAAGAAATTCTGGAAACGGCTGCGTTCATCCCGGAAAGCTATATGCTGAACACAAAAGGCTACGAGTTTTCATTGAAAGGAATTGAGCAGGTAGAAGGCAAAGATGCTTACGCTATTGCCGTAAAAACACCGGCCAAAAGAGAATACACCAACTATTACGATGTGGCCAACGGCTTGCTGATAAAACGTGTATCCGTACAGGAAACACCGCAAGGCAGCATGACCATCAGCACCATCATCTCTGGTTACAAACCATTTGGTGGCATTCAGTTCCCAGCCAAAATTGTAAACGACCTGGGAATGATGAAGCTGGAGATCAACTTCAGCGATGTAAAAATCAACAGTGGCTTGAAAGCAGAAGATGTGAAATAAGAACAACACTGTTACTTAATTAAAAAAAGCTCAATCCAACAGATTGAGCTTTTTTTATTGCTGATGAATGACGGTTTTAACGTCCGGCAAATCCTTTAATTAAATCCAGCAGGCTGCCACCATTCCGCTGTTGCTGGCTTTGAGCACCCTGCGCCATTTGCGTAATCATATCCATTAATCCACCACCGCTGTTGCCGCTACTTTGTCCGCCGGTTAGCTGGCCAAGTAAGTCACCTAAGCCTCCACCGCTTTGCGACTGCGGCACCTGTCCGCCTGTAATGGAATTGAGCAAGCCGTCCAGTGAAAATTTTGAATCATTGGGATCGTTTGTTTTGTTTACCAGGCTTTCCAGCACGGAAGGAATTAACCCGCTTGCTACATTGCTTGCCTGGCTGGCGCCAATGCCATATTTGTTCATTAGCTTATTGGTAAAATGTCCCACCATCATGTTTACGATCGGGTTGCCCAGTAAGCTTTGTTTGCCTTGTCCGTTAAACAGGCTAAGCAGGTTTTGTGCGCCTCCGCCTGCTACGATGTTTCGCAAGCCGGATGCTACCGTGTTTGTTGCTTCGGCTAGTACTTCTTCGTTTTGTTCGTTAGGAATGTCCTGGTTGTTGACAACGCTTTGCCCGGCTACGTCCTTCACCAGGTTAAATAATTCTTGCAGCATCGCTTAAAGGTTTAGTGAAATGATTGAAGTTGAATTTTTTATTGCAGGCTTGGATCCTGGAAGGTATTTCCCTGTCGCACATCACCGGTTTCCAATCCTTTTTTAAACCAGTACATCCGTTGCTGTGAAGTGCCGTGTGTAAAGTTGTCCGGAGATACTCGTCCTTGTGTGAGCCGATCATCGCCAATGGCATTGGCGGCCCGCATTGCTTCTTCAATATCACCGCTTTCCAGCAGTCCTTTTCCCTGTACATAATGTGCCCAAACACCGGCAAGGAAGTCGGCC
Source organism: Flavisolibacter sp. (assembly GCA_035510335.1). Classification (GTDB taxonomy): domain Bacteria; phylum Bacteroidota; class Bacteroidia; order Chitinophagales; family Chitinophagaceae; genus Flavisolibacter. Next base: position 2,461 of record DATKHJ010000439.1, read on the forward strand.
TGTAATTCAAGCTTCACGGAGTTGCGATTGTATTCGGCCTCATCTACCCGGCCTCTCAGTCGCGATACCTGTTGCGAGGTGCCCAACAGGGTTTGAATGTGATGACCTACTTCGTGTGCAATCACGTAGGCCACAGCAAAGTCGCCGGCGGCGCCAAACCGTTGTCCTAATTCATCAAAAAAAGAAAGGTCAATGTATAGTTTGTTATCGCCGGGGCAATAAAACGGACCCGATGCACTGGTGGCCCCACCACAACCTGATTGAACGGAACCGGTGAACAAAACCAGCGTAGGATCGCTGTAAGCTTTCCCGGTTTGCTGCTGTAACTGTTGCTGCCAAACGAGTTCGGTTTCACGCAATACTTTTTTGGAGAAAGAGGCTAGTTGGTCTTGCCGCGCCTGCTCCTCCGGGCTTAGCTGCTGCGTAGTGCCGCCACCGCCCGGTAAGGGCAACTGCGATGTGTCAACACTGCCGCCGGACAATAAATTAAAAAGCAAAACAATGACGCCTATAATACCGCCACCAACAGCCATGCCGCCTGCGCCTATGCCGCGACGGTCTTCTACGTTTCTGCTTTCTTCAGTGCCTCCTAAACGCATACGAACAATTTTATAACCAAGTTAATTAAAAAAATGTGCCGCCGCTTTCATCTGCCGGTTGGCAACGCAGGCAGATGTAAAATAGTCCTTTACTTTGCTGCACTGATTTAACTATGAAAAGAACACAGCTTTTTATTTTCGGCTTTGCTATGTTGGTTTTATCTGCCTGCCGCACTATGCAGCCAGGTGCCACGTTAACCGACAACCAACGGATTGAAATTACTTTCCTGCAGATCAATGATGTGTATGAAATTGCCCCCCTGAGCGGCGGAAGAGAAGGGGGTATTGCCCGTGTGGCCTCGTTAAAAAAACAGTACCTGCAAAAAAATCCGAACACTTACCTGGTGATGGCGGGTGATTTTTTAAGTCCTTCCATTTACAACAGTTTGCAGTACCAGGGCAAGGCTATTCGCGGCAAGCAAATGGTGGAAGCATTGAATGCAGCCGGATTGGACATTGCCATGTTTGGCAACCACGAATTTGATATTCGCGAAGGGGAATTGATCGACCGCATCAACGAATCAACTTTCCGTTGGATTTCTACCAACTCGTTTCACCAGACAAAAAATGGCGTTGTGCCGTTTGTAAAAGAAGGAAGTGGGGCAGTGCCAAAAACCTATGTAATGAACGTTAGGGATGCCGATGGCACAACAGCGAAAATTGGATTGCTGGCGGTTACACTCCCATTTAACAGGGCCGATTTTGTAAGCTACACCGATCCGCTGCAAGCGGCAAAAGAGGCATACAATAACTTAAAAGATTCGGTAGATGCGGTAGTGGCAATTACACACCAAACCATGGCGGCCGATGAATTGCTGGCGAAAGAACTTCCGGGCCTTACAGCTATCATTGGCGGACACGAACACGACCAGCGTTATGCAAAGATTGGTAACGTGTACATCACCAAAGCCATGTCAAATGCAAAGAATGCCTATGTGGTTAAACTTCGCATCAATAAAAAAAGAGCCCGGGTAAATGTGAGCACCGAACTGGAACCACTGAATGAAACGGTGGCAATTGACAGCGCTACAAATGTAGTGGTACAAAAGTGGACGAAGATTGCCGACGACAACTATGCTTCGCTGGGTTTTGATGCAGGGAAAATAGTGATTGAAAAAGGAGAGCCATTAGAAGGGCGGGAACTGGAAGTTCGCACCAAAGCCACCAACCTCACAAAGCTGATTGTTTCCTCCATTAAAGATGCGGCACCACAGGCCGATATTGTGGTGCTGAATGGCGGTTCTATTCGTGTAGATGATGTATTGCAGCTGCCTGTTTCGCAATACGACGTTTTGCGTACGCTGCCTTTTGGCGGCGCCATTAGCGAAGCCGATATGAAGGGCAGTCTCGTTATTCGCACACTGGAAAGCGGTCGCAAGAACATAGGCAGTGGCGGCTTTTTGCACTACAGCGAAAACCTTGTTTTCGAGAACGACCAATGGAAGTTGAACGGCCTGGCAATCGATCCCTCAAAAACCTATCGTGTTGCGCTGCCGGAGTTTTTGCTATCGGGGAAAGAAGCCAACATGGATTATCTCAACCCAACCAATGTAGAAGTGGTGAAGGTTTATCCCGCGGCAGAAAAAGGCCAGGCCTTGTCAGACATCCGGTTAGCGGTTGTTCGTTACCTGGAAAAACACCGGTTGAATTTTATGAAGTAGCAACTGATATTCCATATCTCCCAGATATGGAATATCTCTTAGTCAGCATACCCTTCATCTACATTAATACAAACTCATCTTCATGTATAAACTATTTTCTGAAAAAGAACCAGTTGAATTACTAAAGTAATAGCACCAGATATTCCATATCTGGGAGATATGGAATATCTAGCAGCCAGGAACGCTTTTCAACACATTACACAAACTCATTATCATGTCCAAGCTACTTCTTTCGATTGCCGTTGCATCTCTTTTCTTTATCTCCTGCAACAACACCGCCAACACCAACACATCAAATGTTGATAGCAGCAAAACAACCGATTCGACTGTTCGCACAAATACTCCTCCCGACTGGATTCAGCAAGGCAATATTTACGAAGTCAACGTTCGCCAATACACACCGGAAGGAACCTTCAACGCCTTTGCCACGCACCTGCAACGATTAAAAGATATGGGTGTGCAAACGCTTTGGTTCATGCCCATTAATCCCATTGGCAAAGAAGGAAGGAAAGGCGCCTTGGGATCGTACTATGCCATCTCCGATTACCGCGCAGTCAATCCGGAATTTGGAACAATGCAGGATTGGAAAACGCTTGTTGGCAAAGTGCACGACATGGGCATGAAAGTAATTATTGACTGGGTGCCCAATCATACCGCTCCCGATCATCCATGGGTAAAGCAGCATCCAGAATTTTTTATCAGGGATTCTGCAACCGGTCTCCCGGTACACCAACCCGGCACCGACTGGACCGATACACGCAAGCTTGATTTTAAAAACCGCCAGTTGTGGGACAGCACCATTGCGGCCATGAAATATTGGGTAACCGAAACCGGCATTGATGGTTTTCGTTGCGACCATGCGCAAGGTCAGGGAAAGGAGTTCTGGACGAAAGCAAATACTGAATTAAAAAGTTTAAAACCCGGTTTGTTGATGCTGGCCGAAGCCGAAGATCCTTGGGTGTATGAGGCGGGGTTTGATATGAGTTATGCCTGGAAGTTTTTTCACAAAACGGTTGATGTGGCCGCAGGCAGAAGACCAGCACTTGCACTGGATACTGTGCTGCACGAATTTGACTCAACCTTTAACTCAAAAGGTCTGTTTCTGCACTTTACCAGCAACCACGATGAGAACAGCTGGAACAAAGCCGACTACGGCACTATGCCCGGCGCATCGCATGCACCATTTGCCGTGTTAACGCAAACGGTGAAAGGTGCAGTGCCGTTAATTTATAGCGGACAGGAAGAGCCAGTGCTGGACAGCATCAGCTTTTTTTACAAAGACACGATTTCGTTTGCCAGGCTTGGCCGTGCAAAGTTTTATACGGCGTTGCTAAACCTGCGCAAGAACAACCCGGCGCTTGCTGCTAATGCATCGTTTAAAAAACTGCGTACATCGGCCGACAAAGCCATCTATGCATTTGAAAGAGAAAAAGACGGTAACAAAGTGCTGGTGGTTTTAAATCTTTCAAAATCGCCGCAAAAGATTACCTGGATCGATCAGCCATCGGAAAAAGAATGGGACAATCTTTTTTTGATGAACACCGAACCCGTGCTAACCTCCATTGAGCAATGGGGTTACGTGGTGTACCAGAAGAAGTGAGACGTGAAAGGTGAAACGTGAGATGTGCAAACCACTAACAGAGTTTTGTAAACCAAAATCTGCTTATATGTTTTTAAATCTTAAGCACAAAACGCTTCATGTTTATGTTGCTGCACGGGAGTTGACAAAAGAGGTTTATAAGATTTCAGAATTGCTGCCTGTTACTGAAAGGTTTAATATGGTTCAACAAATCAGGCGTGCTGCATTGTCTGTTAAGTTGAATTTGGCCGAAGGATCAACCAGGCGTTCTGAAGTTGAAAGAAAGAGATACATTGAAATTGCAAGAGGCTCAGTGGTTGAAATTGATGCGGCGTTGGAGACTGCGATAGACCTGGATTATTTTAAAACTGAACAATTAACCAAAATGGGAGAACTGCTAAACAAATGCTTTGCCATGCTTACGAAGATGCTCGGCTAATTTGTAGGACATTGTCTCACATTTGACATTTCACTTCTCACTAGTTTTACATTATGTTTGATTCAATAATAGATTTTTTAAACCCGGTTAGTAAAAGCGAGATCAGTAACGATAACGGTTACAAGGAAGGGCAAATTGGCAAAGCCATCGACACTTACGAAGAAGAGTTTCCCAACCTGGATGAAGCCGATGTTGTTATTGTTGGTTGTGCAGAACAACGCGGCGCAGCTTTGCTGCATGCAAGCACGGCACCAATGGCGGTGCGCACAGAGTTTTACAGTCTTTTTCAATGGCACCAGGATGTAAAGCTGGCCGACATTGGCGATGTAAAAACCGGAAAGGCCAACACCGATACATATGCTGCACTGAAGATGATTGTGCATGAATTAATTGAGGCAAACAAAACCGTGATCGTCTTAGGCGGATCAAATGATTTGGCTCTTGCCCAATACGGCGCTTTTGCCGATGAGAAAAAAGCGGTGGATGCCGTTGGTGTGGATGCACTGATTGACATTAACCTTGAGTCGCCTTTTCGTGCCGATAATTTTTTAATGGAGTTGCTTACAGCCGAACCTAACTACATGCGGCATTACAACCACATTGGCTTTCAAAGTTATTATGTGCATCCGCGCATGCTGGAAACAATGGATAAGCTTCGCTTTGATTGCTTTCGGGTAGGAACGGTAAAAGAGCACATTGAAGAAATGGAGCCGGTGATTCGCAACTGCAGTTTTATGGCCTTTGATATTTCGGCTATTGCCCATGCGTTTGCACCGGCCAATCACATTACGCCAAATGGTTTAAGCGGCGAGGAAGCCTGTGTGCTGATGCAGTACGCCGGTATGAGTCCGAACATGCGCAGTGTGGGCATATACAACTATCGTCCGGAGCAGGATGTAGAGCATTTAACGGCCAAACAAATCAGCCAGATGTTGTGGTATTTTATGGATGGTTTCAGTCGCAACAAACGCGAAGCAAAACTTGAGGAAAGAGATTCGTTCAATGAATTTCATACGGTGTTCTCCGACGTTGATACCATCTTTCTGCAAAGCAAAAAAACCGGTCGCTGGTGGATGCAACTACCCGACAAGCAGTTCATTGCCTGCTCGTACAAAGATTACATCACCGCCAGCAACAACGACCTGCCGGAGCGGTGGTTAAGAGCGCAGGAGAGACCGTAAACCGTTTGGAGTTTGGGGTTTCGTGTTTGGAGTTGTTTGGTAGAGTCATCAAAAAAGCCTGCAGTACTTGCTGCAGGCTTTTTCTTTTTTTAGAGAATGTGTGTATGAGAAGTAACAGCGCATAATACGCCAACCCCAAACACCAGACTCCAAACCCCAAACCTAAACTGCTTTCATAAACGGCCTTACTTCTTCCTCTTCTTCCTTTAATTCATGTAAGGCAACGGCGAGCTTGTTGGTCTTTACGAAATTGCACCAGTGGCAATCGTCTTTGCCACAGCCGGTATAAAATTCTTTGCGTTGGATTTTCATCCACACATCTTTGATCTGCTCTTTTACAATGTCTATGTCAATAGATGAAACAGCGATCTTTTCTTTGCGGTACGCTTTCTTTTTGTCTGGTTCAACAAAGTCAAATTCAACACCGGTTACGTTCCAGTCTTTTGGGTAGAGGTCCAGTAATATCTTGTAGAAGATGGCCTGCCGCCAGTAATCACCACCATTCGCTTCTTTGCTTCCCGGTCTTGCCAGCTTATCGCTGCAGTTGTCGGGATTGCCGGTTTTGTAATCAATCACCGTTACTTCTTTGCCGTTGAACTCCAGCTTGTCAATCTTTCCTTTCAGCGGAATACCGTCCAGCAACACGTTGCGCACATTCAATTCCACGGCAACAATCTTGTTCCATTTGGTAACATAAGTGTTGTAGTAATTTTTCAGTATTTCCAACCCGTATTCCAGCCTTCGTGCAAACTGTTCCTTGGTAAAGCTTTCGCGGTGGCGCTTCATGTACCAGGTAAAGTCCTGCAAAAAATCATCCAGCAACGGAAACTTCTCTGCCTTCTTCATCTTGTTAAACAAGTTCTCCAGCGCATGGTGCACGGCCGAGCCAAACTCCATGGCTTCGTTGCGTGGCGACGGAATGCGAACAATGCTTTGGTAATAAAAACCAAGCGGGCATTTTAAATACGAGTTGAGCGAAGAAGCACTCATGCCAAAGTTCTGCACAATGCGGTCAACCAGTTCATCATCCAGGTGTGCTACTTCCGGCGCTTTGCCTTTTTGAAATTGCAGGATGTTGAATTCAGTGATTGTGTTCTCGTCAATTACCTCCGGTTTCACCGGAAGCTCATGCTCCATTTTAATTTCGGCAAGAAACATCGTTGCTTCCAACTGCTTGCCTTCATTGGTATAATTCGGGTAAGAAATGAAAAGATGTTTTTTTGCTCTTGTCAACGCCACGTAAAACAGGCGGCGCAATTCTTCCGTATCATTTCCTTTTGCGCCGGTAGCAAATAAGGTATCGGGGAAAGAAAACCCGCTGAATGGTTTGCGTTTTTTCTCCCAGCAGTTTGAGGAATTGCCAACAAAGAAAACATAATCAAATTCCAGTCCTTTTGAGCCGTGTGCCGTCATCAGGTTCACGCCTTTTTCATTGCCGCTCACCTGCACAAGGGGAAGAATCAATCCTTCCTTGCGCATCAGTTCAATGCGGTTCATGAACTCATCCAAGTGCACCAGCGGGTGACGACGGGTTTCTTCTTTGATGTGATCGTAAAAGCCGGATAGTGCCTGCATCAGCTTGTTCTTATCCGGACTGTTGATGATGTAGCCAAGAAAACCTGCTTCCCTTACGATTTTTTCAAGCAAGGTTTGCAGCGTTTCGTTTGATACGGCACCAATCAAACTTTCAATCATCACGCAGGCTTCTTTCAGGCCGGCGTGTAAGCCTGTATCAAACAAATCAATTTGCGGACGAGAGGCTTCTTCACACAGCCATTGCCGCAGCGATGTTTTCTGTCCGTTGTATTTCATTTCGGAAACACGCATGGTGGCTTTTGCAATTTCGATGGAGGGAATGCCGAACCATTCAAAATGCAAAATTTCAAACAGCATTTCATCGCCGCTGTACGGTATGTCGTGTTCGGCATTGAGGTAATTCATCACCAGCAAAATCTGCTGAATGATCGGCTGGTCAAGTATGTTGAGATTGCGCTTGCTGTAATAAGGAATGCCTTTCAGGCGCAGGTAAGCCGCCAGCTCTTCGCCGTATTTGTTTTCGCGGTAGATAACGCCGATGTTGTTACCGGCAACGCCTTCGTTGATGAGTGCTTCAATCTTCAGCACCGTACCAATCATTTCATCCTGCTGCGTTTTGTATTCGTGGATAGTGGGTATGGAATTGGGAATTGGGAGGCTGGAATTAGGATCACTTCCCAATTCCGAATTCCTTCTAACGAATTCCTTGTTACTGGCAATGAGCTCTTTGCTTAAGCCGTCTATTTTTTTTACAAGCCGTTCTTCGTTGTTATCGATCAGCGTTTTTGAAACATCAAGAATGGGCTGTGTAGAACGGTAGTTGTTGACAAGAACAACTTTCAATAAATCCTTTTCGTAATTCGTGGCAAACTCCATCATGTTCTCCACGTTGGCGCCCTGGAAGCGGTAGATGCTTTGGTCATCGTCGCCTACGACAAACACGTTGGGCTTGTCCCAGTAGTTGATGAGCAGTTGCACAAGTTTGTTCTGGCTTCCCGATGTATCCTGGTATTCGTCAACCAAGATGTATTGAAACTGCTCCTGGTAATTGCGCAGCAGTTCTTCATTGGTTTCAAAGGCGTTAATCACCCAGTTGATCATGTCGTCAAAATCGTAGCGGTTGCGGGCCTTCATGAGTTGCTGAAAAGCTTTGAACTCGTTGCAGGCAGCCCGCAGCTTTTGCATTTTTTCTTTCTGCTCTTCAATCTTGTCCCAGCGCACATCGCCTTTCTTAAAATCTTTTGTGGCCCGCTTGCAGACGTAGTCATCGCGGTATTGCAGGTCGTTAATGTATTCATCCACCTTTTGGCAAATAAAATCCGCCGTCCAGCCTTCGCGTTTCATGAGGCTGAAAAGGTTTTGCAGGTTGGTGATTTCAAAATACACATCGCCGCGGTAACGTTTGAGTGGATGATCTTTCGGAAACGAATCAATCAGCTCTTTCATCAGTTCAATTCGTTCCAGGTCAGAGATCGGGTCCAGCGATGTTTTTTCAAACAAGGCGAGGTTGTCCTGGATCACATCGTTGCAAAAAGCGTGAAAGGTGGCAATGTTTACGCGGTAGGCATCGGGGCCAATAAACGTTAACAGGCGGCGGCGCATGGCCACGGCACCGGAATCGGTATAGGTAAGGCAAAGAATATTGTTCGGCTCAGTGCCAATATCGGTCAGCAGAATTTTACCAATGCGGGCACTGAGGATTTGCGTTTTACCCGTACCCGGACCGGCAATTACCATCACCGGGCCTTCGATCTGGTCCACGGCTTTGCGCTGCTGATCGTTCAGCTTTTTGTATTCGTCCTCAAATTTCTTCAGCAACTTTTCTTTGGATGTCATGAAATAAAAATTCTTAATGAGTTTTATCTTCTCCGCCTTAGTGTTCTGTAGGAGTTCTTTAAGTTCAATTGCGTCCGCATCGTGGACGCAATTAAATTATGAATACACTGCGGTCACAATTCGATTCTTAAAACCAAAACTACCCTTTTTGCTAAAGCGTTTGGCAAAGTTTTCGGTTTGTGTGGAGAAAATGGACGGTGAAAGGGAGAATGCGAGAATCTATTCCTCGCTTTCCGGTTCCTTGGCCACTTCTGGGCTAACTGCCGGCTGCCGCAAAGCTCGTTGTCCTAAAATGATCAGCGCTGTCAAAAAAAGCAGTCCAAAACACACCACCGGTATCACAAAAAGCGGGTAATTGTACAGGCCGGGATGAGAAGAAAGCAAACGATAGGCAATGGGCGCCGAAAGACAGAGAAAAACAAAACAATCGATAAGAAATTTTTTCCTGGTGCTGATAACAACCGGGTGACTGAAATAAATAAGCAAACCCAGAAACGCAACGGCAGAAAAAACTTGTTGCGTAGTGCCAAAATCAACCAGGGTGAACAGCAGGTACACAAACAGCGGAAGGCTGATCAAGGTTCCTTTTAGAACAATGATAAAATAAGCCAGGATGGCCAGCGCCTTAAACACTGAAGGAAGCCTCATTGATAATTGCAAAAGATAAAGATAATGGCTGAAGCGCCGACACGGCATGCTGCTGCGTTACAGGACTGTAAAATATTGCACAGCCAATGTTGTGGATAACGGAAAGGAGAGCAGTTTAAAAAAGCGAAACTTATCTGGGCCTGCAAGCATGCTATTTGCAGGAATACAAACATGGCGCAGGTAAACATCAAAAAAGAAGAGGTTCTTTCCGACGAACATTATACACTGAAGAAATACACGTTCGATATTCAAAAAGGCAATGGTGAGTGGGAAACGCAGGAACGTGAAGTGTTCAATCATGGCAATGCCGCCACCGTGCTGCTGTACAACCCGGATGAAAAAACAGTGCTTCTTACCAAACAGTTTCGCATTGCCACTTATGTAAACGGCAATGGCAGCGGCATGCTGGTTGAAACACCGGCCGGGCTTTTAGAAGAAGGCGAAGCGCCGGAAAAAACAATGCTACGGGAGATCAAAGAAGAAACAGGCTATGAAGTAACGGAAGTGCAGAAAGTTTATGAGGCCTATTCATCGGCCGGTGCATTTACCGAACTGATTCATTTTTATGTAGCGCCATATTCCAAACAACAAAAAGTAACAAAGGGCGGCGGACTGGAAGAAGAAGGGGAAGAAATCAGGGTGATGGAAGTGCCGTTTGAAAAAGCTATTAGTATGATTGAAAGTGGTGAGATCAAAGACGCCAAAACCATTCTCCTTTTACTGCATGCAAAAACCAAAGGCTTGTTGTAATTTTTAATGAGCGGAAATCCGGTCTTTTGTTTCGATGGAATCGGTTAGTTTAGCCTTCTTCAAACAAAGGGCATGGAAGCAGCTTTAGGGCAGTTGCAAAAAACAGTTTTCGCTATACAGCCGCTGGCGGCTGAGGACTGGGGGGCTTTTAGTACACGCTGGAAACAGGGCCGGTTGGGCCGCAAGCAAACCATCACTGTTGCCGGTAGCCGCGAATCGCATTTGTATTTTATTACAGAAGGTGTACAGCGCATTTTTTACCTGGATGAAGAAGAGCGGGAAGCCACCCTGCTGTTTACGTATGCGCCTTCGTTTGGTGGTGTGATTGATTCGCTGTTGTTGGGAACGCCATCACGCTATTATTACGAAACGCTGACAGCATCTTCTTTCCTGCAATTGGCGCAAACCGATTTGCAGGAACTGATGAATACCCGTCCGGCCATTGAAGCCTTTGTGCGAAAAGCATTAAGCATTAGCATGAGCGGACTGTTGGAACGGTTAGCCGAATTGCAGTGTTTTTCCTCGGAAGAAAAGTTTAAAAAGCTGTTGCACCGCAGCCCGCATATTTTGCAACTGGTGCCGCATAAATACCTCGCCAATTATCTCGGCATCAATGCCACCAACTTCAGTAAGCTGCTTAATTCGGTGCGGATATAAATCTTGGTTTTTACCAAGATTCGGGTGTAACCAATGGAAGAGTTTTGCAGCAAAGAAAAAATTATGAAACCAAAACGTATTCAACTCATCTCCAGAATTTATGTCTGGTTCTCCGCCATTAGTTTGTTAACAGTTAGTTTGATGGCCTTTGTCAATCCGCAGGCGGTCATGGACCTGGTGCAGGTAAAACTTTCCAATACCGATGCGTTCAGTTCTATCCGCGGTGTATACGGCGGTGTGGGCATTACCATTTTTGTGTGGCTGCTTTACACCCTGAAAAAAAACGTGCAGGAAAGCCTTTCTTTTCTATCGCTCTTCTGGGGGTTATACGCTGCATCAAGACTTGTAACTCTACTGGTAGAAGGGCCGCTTGGTGATTTTGGCAATCAATGGTTGGGAATAGAAACGGTGTTTTGTGCTATTGCTATTCTGCTTCTTACCTTAAACAAACGATTAACCATTTATCAAAAGCTGTAAAAGAAGAAGCCCTTGCAACTGCAAGGGCCTCTTCTTTTCAAACTGCATTTTGTTGTGTTATCTCGCTGCTTTGCGGCCGGCGGTTTTTTTGCTGGCTGCTTTTTTTGTAGCGCCTTTCGATGCGCTTTTTGACGCACCTTTTGAAGATGCTTTCGACGAAGCCTTTGCCGATGCTTTGGAAGAAGCTTTTGAACCTGCCTTGCTTGCGCCGCCTCTTTCTGCTTTCAGGTTTACTTTGTTCAGCGCTAAAACATTCAGCAGTTTATCGGCGGTGTATTCTTCTTTCAACGTAGCGGCTAACAAACGTTCCACTTCACGCAGACCCAGCTCTTTTGCGTAAGCCCGTGCCGTGCCGTAGCCCGAAATTTCGTAGTGCTCTATTTTTTGTGAGGAAGCAATGATCGCTGCATCTTTTACTGATGGTTCCATTTCTTCGCCCATCATTTTATTGCCTTCTTTAATCAGGCCTTCCATGCCTTTACACTTGGTGCCTTCGCTGCCGCCAAACATGCGTTCCATGAAACCCTCGCTGCCTTCTTCACCGCTTTCTTTTTTCAGGAGCTTTTTCACCTGGTCAAGACGACGCTTCTGCTCCTTGGTTACCCGCAGGTGTTCTTTCAGGGTGCGTTTCAATTCGCGGTCGGTGGCGTTTTCAGCCATCAGCGGCAAGGCTTCTATAATCTGTTCTTCGGCTGAATACAAATCTTCAATCTCGTGATCCAATAAATTTCTCAGGTTAACTAATGCTGCCATAACTTATTTTTTTAAGTAGTGTAAAAACAATCGTGCCTTTCCATTGCAGAAAGGCACGATTGTGTAAAAAGCGTGAATAAATCTTTACTCCCTGAACTTTTTCGGAATGGGTTTGATGACCGCTTTTTGAATAGAAAATATTTTGGAAGGAATAGACGTGCTGTCGTTGAGCTCATGAAACTTTGCATTCATTACCCAAACATCTTCACCATTAAAAGTGGCTGTGGCCGGATAAGGAAACCGGTCGGCTATCAACGTAGTGCCGGCCAGTTTCGCAGAGGCCCAATTGTCTTCCGTTGTGAGTTTAAAAATCTTATCGTTACCGCCGTTTACCAACAGTGTAATGTTGTTCTGGTCGTTCAGCAACATACCATCGGCGCCAATAAAATACATGCTCGATTTTACCTGCTGCACATTCTGCGGGTTGGCAATATCTACCTTGAAAATAGCGCCTTTGCCGGTGTTGCTCACCAGCAGGTAACCAGCCGGATTGTACACAATGCCGTTCAAGCCGATGCCTTCTGTTTTAAACAGCGGGCTTTTGGAAAACACGGAAGGTTTGCCTGCCGCGTCTACCCTAATAATGGCATTGGAATAACTATCGGTGAGATAAATATTGCCTTTGTCGTCAAACGTGAGATCGTTGGCAAAACGTTTTCCTTCGTAAAGCGTTGACAGGTCAAGATCGGTTAATCTTCTGCCGGAGGCAAGATCAATGCTGATCAGCCGCATTAATTTGTTGCGTGTATCCGGCGAGGTGTACTTGCTGTAGTTGGCATCGCTTACGCAGACAAACAGCCGCTTGCCATCGGGGTGGATCTTCATGCCGTACGTTGATTTCAAAGCGGTATCGGCATGAAGCACTGAGTAGGCGCCATCCGGCGTTACTTTACCAATGGCTCCGGTGCGGGCAGAAGAAACATAATACACGTTGGTGGCCGCATCGTACGCAATGCCTTCGGGATAAGTATCAGGTGCAGTGAAGTTGATGCGCTGCGTTGGGCCAATGGGCATGCAGCTATAGAGAACAAGAATGGTGAATATGATAGATAGAATTGATTTCATGGTTTACGATTTTCTTTTGATGGCATAAATAACGCCGTTGGCGTCGTCAGAAACATAGATCACACCGTTGTCGGTAATGGCAATTCCGGCCGGGCGGCCGATGTAAGCCTTGCGGCCAAAAATGGGAAAGGCTTGTTTTAAAAAGCCGGTGAGAAAATCTTCGGCACCAACGGCCACGCCGTTTTGAAAACGGATGCGCATGACTTTATAGCCCACCAGTTTTTCGCGGTTCCACGAGCCGTGAAAAGCCACCAGCCCATCGCCGGTATAATCGGCCGGAATGTTTGCCTGTCCTTTAAAAAATTTAAAATCAATGGGCGCCATGTGTGCCTGCAACTCCAGTACAGAAGGTTCGGTGTTCAGCGCATAGGCTTCTTTTACATCGCCGGGTGGGTCGTCTTTGGTGCGGTCAATTTCCTGCTTGCCGTACACAAACGGAAAGCCGTAGTTACCCCCTTTTATAATGCGGTTCACTTCTTCCGGCGGCCATTTGTTTCCCTTGCCATCGCCACCGTTATCCAGTCCCCACATCTCGCCGGTTTGCGGGTGAAAGTCAATGCCAATGGTGTTGCGCAGGCCGGTAGCGAAAATGTTTCGTTTCCAGGTCGTTGTATCCACTTCTAAAATAGAGGCCACTTCCGGATCAGTTTCTTTGCAGTCGTTGCAAAGCGTTCCAACTGTGATGTACAACTTCCCGTTTGGACCAAACGCAATGGTGCGGTTGGGATGTTGACCGCCGCTTGGCAAACCGGTAACCAATGTTTGTTTGTCGGTGAGCATGCCATCGGGTTGCATGCGGTAACGCCGCAGCTCGTAGTTGTTCACGAGGTAAAGCCAGCCGTTCTTTTCTGCAATGCCGTGCACGGCGCGGAACATGTACTCAACAGTTTTAATGGAATCGAACTTGTTGTCGCCGTTCACATCCTGCAAAAGCAATACGTCCATCCCATCGCGACGGGTAACATACAAACGTCCATTGGGCATGGGCTGCATCATACGCACCTTTCCAAGTCCGGAGGCCGCTACGCTGATTTTCCAACCATCAGGAACCTTCAGCAGTTTCACCATGGGATTTAAAAAATCGAGATGCTGTGCCCATTTGGCTACAAACGTGGTACGCTCCACATGCCGCGGGGGCACACCGCGTTGTGCAAGCGAAGCCGTCGATAAAAAGAGAAAGAGCAAAACAATTGTAGATCTTATCATGTGCAATGTTTCGGTAAGCTTCAACAATTCATATACCCTTGGTTTTTGTTGTAAACTGCTGAAACATCATCGCAAAATGCGGCAGCTCATCCTTGCAAAGCAGCAAGCTTTTGCTCATTTGTAAATTCAATACCATGAAAGAAATACAGTAATGGATGGACTTAGCTGCAATGCTACTATTGGGCATCTGTTGCAATCTGTGATTTGTTATTATTTACTCTTTTGGGTGAAAGAGTAAATAATAATCACTCTTGTACGCTTTGTAATTCTATTGGGCAAGCCGTTCTCTATTGCATGGAAATAAAAAGACGTTTTCGGTGAAGAAAACGTTTTGAAAAAAAATGAAAAGCTTACATCACACCGCATCCGACAGCGACGAAAAATTAAAATCTTTAATCT
>DATKHJ010000440.1:0-3392 GCA_035510335.1 Flavisolibacter sp.
GTCCACATGGATAACAGGACGAAAAACATCCACCCAAATATTGATCGTAGCGGAATGGTTGCCGTTCTTTCCTTCAATCTTACAATTGCCGTCTTTTAAAATCAATTGCTGACGGAACTCCTGGCCCTCAAAAGGGTTTGGCGTCATCCGGATTTTTACCCTTCCCAACTTCAGCAGCGCATTGGTTTCATCAAAGGTTCCGCTCCTGGCGATGTAGAAATAAAGATCGCCTTTCTCCACCCACACATTTAAGCCAATGTCGCCACCGCCAACGGGCATCGATTCGCCGGAGTGCTGGCTTTGCGATGTCCACGTGATGTTGTAGTTGTCTAACGCAGCCGGCTGTGCAAGAGCACTGAATGAATACGCCAGCAGGAAAAATAAAACACGCCATTTCATACTCACCAATTATCGGTTCGGAAAGAGGAGACGGGCAGGCCTTCGGTGCTGAACAATTCGCCAACCGTAAAATCTTTAAATGCATAACGAACAGCCACGGGTTCTTTCACCTGCGGTGAAGAAACCATCACGCTGGCCCTTTGAATAATCGCTTTTGCAGGATAAAACCGTTTATCCTTACCGGCAACTTCAAATAGCGTCAACTCTTTTCCATAAGAAGTGAGCCAGTTCTCCGCGTTCTTAAATTTTACTTCGACAATGCCGTTGGCAATGGCCAATGTATCGTAGGTTGGGCTTTCAAAACCAAAACCCTTCAGTCCGTATGTTTTAGCAAGGGCTAACAGCGCCAGTCGTTCGCCAACTTCTTTTTTTGCGGCGGGGTGAATGTTTGCCTCTTCACCCACATCCATCAACACGGCCATGCCACTGTAAGGGATTTTTGCAAGAGCTTTACGTTGTGCATCACGCAAGAAAGCGGAGTTGAACGGAGCGCCACCATTGGGCAGGGAGTTGTAATTGAACGGCGCAATCTGTGCATAATAAAACGGCAGCGAATCGTTGCCCCAGGCTTTACGCCATTGGTTGATCATGGCCGGGAACAAGCTTTCGTATTGCGCCGCCCTGTCCTGGTTAGATTCACCCTGGTACCAGATAAAGCCTTTAATGCCGTAACCAACTACCGGGTGAATCATGCCGTTGTACAGAACCGTTGGCACCTGGTTGTTGGCCGTGGCAGAATCTTTTGCTGCCGGTAGTTTTATTTCCGGAAAGGCTTTTAAGGTTTCTGCATCCATAAAGGCTTCCACCGGTGAGCCGCCGTAGCTGTCGTTGATTATCCCGATGGGAACATTCAACAACTCGTTTAAATCTTTTCCAAAAAAATAAGCCGTTGCGCTGAAGTTGGCGATGGCTTCGGGTGATGCTTCTTTCCAAAAGGAAGTTTTGCTGGTGTCCTGCGGAGAAATTTTTACCGAACGCGGAACGGTATAAACACGAATGGCCTTGTTGGCTGATCTTAAAATGGCTTCGTTGGAACCGATGATGGGTTGTCCTTTAAAACCTTTCAGCGGCATTTCCATGTTCGACTGGCCGGAGCAAAACCATACCTCGCCAATCATTACATTGTTCAGGGTTGTTTGCTTGCCGTCGGAAACAGTAACGGTGTACGGGCCACCGGCAGCCGGTGTTTGCAAATAGGCTTTCCACCGGCCTTTTTCATCGGCTTTTGCCGTAACGGTTTGCCGGTTCCAGGAGCCCGTTGTACGAACAGTTTTGCCCGGCATTGTCCAGCCCCAAATGGCGGCTTTTGTTTGCTGTTGCAAAACCATGTTGTCGGTAAACAACGCACCGAGTTTTACCTGTGCTCCTAACTGCGTGCAAATGAAAATGGCAAGAAAAAGAAGTGTATTGCGTCTCATCATAGCAAATAACGTCCAATCGTTTGAAAGGGTGATAGAATTAAGCATGAATTTAGGCCTCGCTGGTTGAAGACTATCCTGCACTATTCGCTTCTGATATGCATTTGTAAAAGGCGACAAACAGCTATTCCATGTCTTGAAGACATGGAATAGCTAAATGCTCTGTCATCTTTTACAAATCAAAAATTAGCTCGCTTCTGTTGCCGGTTCTTTCAGCAAAAACTCAAACAGGTTGGTTTCTTTTGATAAGCCCAGTTTTTTCCGTAAGCGATAACGGGCTATTTCCACGCCGCGGGTTGAGATGTTGACCAGTTGTGCAATTTCTTTGTTGGAAAGATTCATGCGCAGGTAAGCGCAGAGTTTTAATTCGCTTGGTGTGAGGGTAGGAAAGCGGGACTTCAATCCAATCAAAAAATCGGTGTGCACTTTGTCGAAGTGATGCGCAAAATGTTCCCAGTTGTCGTCAATCTTTGTATCGTCGCCTAGCATTTTCAGTACTCGTTTAAATTCCGCCGATACCTGCTCGTTGTCTATTTTTTTGATCAACGCATGCAGGTCGTCGCGAATCTTTCCCAGCATTTCGCGTTTCTGCACCAGGTGCATGGCCGAGTTGGCAAGCTCCGAATTTTTGTGGCCGATCTCCGCTTCCAGCTTTTCATTTTTCAGCTTCACAATTTCTTTTTCATTTTTCTCCAGCTCCAGCTGGTGCAGGTACTGTAATTGTTTTTGCCTTGCTTCGTATTCTTCTTTCTGCCGCAGAAATTTTTTGCGCTGGTTGCGATGCAGGTAATAAATAAGCCCAAGGAAAATCAACGCATAAACAAAATAGGCAACCGGTGTTTGGTACCAGGGCGGAAGAATGGTAAACGTAAAAGAAGAAACAGCGGATTCGTTGCCCAAATTGTTTCTTGACTTCACCCGGAACACATAGCTGCCGGCAGGCAGGTTGGTGTATTCTTTTTCGGGCTTGCCCAGCCAGTTGGACCAGCCTTTATCGAAGCCATCTAAGAAATAACTGTATTCAATATTGGATTGTTGCCCAAACAGCGAAGCCGAATATTCAAAGTGCAGAGAGTTCATGCTGAAAGGCAGTCGTAATTGCTGTTGGGCAAGATAGCCGCCATACAGTGTGCTGTCGGTTTTGCCAAGGGTGCGAACAAGGCGGATGTGCGTTTCCAGCACGATCTTGTTTTGCTTGTACTTTTCAAAATCAACATGGTAAAAGCCTTTTTCGCCGCCAATGATGATGTTGTGTTTGTCCAGCGCATAAATGTTTTCAAAGCCGCTTACCAGTTTGTTGTTCAGTTCGGGAAAGTGAATGACCTTGGGCTTGCTCTCCGAAAAATCCAGCACGCCCAGTTCTTTCCCGTGCACAAACCAGATGTTGCCATACTGATCTTCTTTCAGGTAGCGGATGCTTTTCTTGTTGAGAATATTTTTAAAATAAGTCGACGGCTCAAAGGCATCTGCCTGTTCGTTGTATTCGTACAAGCCGTTTTCGGTGGCTGCTACAATGCGGTTCTTTACCCGGAACACATAATTATTGTTGGCCGATTGCAACCCTTTGTTCTGATT
>DATKHJ010000441.1:0-5972 GCA_035510335.1 Flavisolibacter sp.
CAAGAATAATGTCGGTAAATCCTCTTTCTTGAGCGCCTACGAATTTTTTGTTACTGCAAATCAAAAGGCGATTTTTTCAGATTTTTATAACCATAATTCTTCAGTCCCTATAGTGATGGAAGCAGTCTTTCTGAAAGAAACCATAGATGATACTGATGAAGAACTTGCTGGAAAAGCTAAGGGAAAAAAAGTTGAACCAGACTGGATAGAAAAATGGGTAGATGACCAAAACCTTGTAAGGATAAAAAAAATTTGGAATAAACAAGATGAGTCTTTTAGTAAACACACTTTTTCTCCTAAGGAAAACTCATGGGTCGAAGGTGGTTTTGGTGGTTTGCATACCTTGTTTCAGCGATACGCCCCGACGCCAATTGTTATTAACGCCATGGAAACCGAAACGAGTTTGGAAGAGAAAGTAAACAAACTGATTCAAGACGAGTTTCTAAAGAAGTTAAAAGAAGAACATCCAGAAGAATTTTCAGATATAGTAGGCAAAATAAAACACCTTCAAAGCAAGATTACTGGGTCCGATGTAATTTCTCAGTATAATTCAGAGATTAATCAATATTTCCGTAAAGTTTTTTCAGAACTCACTTTAAAAATTGAACCTAAGCACGAAGAAGGAATTAAAATAGAAGACGCTTTCAAAAAAAACCATTCAGTTACAGTTACAAAAGAGGGTGCCACAAGGAACGAACTTATTAACCAATATGGTCATGGCGTAATTAGGCAAGCTCTTTTCAATTTTATCTCATTCCTCAAGAAAAATTGGACAGATACCAGAAAACAATACTTAATACTGTTTGAAGAGCCAGAATTATTCTTGCATCCTGAAGCGACTTTTAAACTAAGAAAATGCTTATATGACCTAGCCGAGCAAAGCCCATTTCAAATTCTATGCGCCACTCATTCGCCGATGATGATTGATTTATCCAGACCCCATGCCTCCCTTGTACGTGTTACTAAGAGTTCTGACGAAACAACAAATACTTATCAAGTAGGTGATGATGTTTTTCGCGGTGACGAGTATAAGAAAGAAAGACTACAAATGATAAATCGATTCAATCCACATGTGTGTGAATCCTTTTATGCAAGTCATGTTATAATTGTCGAAGGCGACACAGAGGCAATAGTTTATAGGGATTTGATCGGTCGTTTTTTTAATCAATTTGAGGTATACGTTTTAAACGCAGGAAGCAAAAATAACATTCCATTTTTTCAAGAGATTTTTACTGCCTTTCATATACTTCATTGTATAGTTCATGATACAGACACAAAACTTGACAAAAATGGTGATGCTAATAGTGCGTGGACTTTGAATACTAGAATATGGGAAAAAATACAATCTGCAAATCTCAAAAGTGAAGGGTTGGCTCGTAGGTATGTACATATTGAAAACTTTGAAAAGGCTCATGGCATTAAACTCACAGGAAAGGAAAAGCCAATAAAAGCTTACGAATTCGTTCGAGAGCTTTTGGAAGATTCTGATGCACCTTGTTTGAATTGGCTAAAAGATATGTTAGGAACAAAGGCTATTCTTCATGATGATAGCTATATAGACAATCTTTTTGGGTGATACGATTGCCTTCCGCTCCCGTTGGCGTCCCCGCCAACGGTTAACAAAACAACAGGACTACCACCTTCCAAAACGCCATCAGCCAATGCCGCTCTACAACCACCATGTAGAATTTTTCACCGCCACCATCTTGCGGTGGCAGCACTTGTTAACGGCCGAAACCTACAAGCAGATCATCATTGATTCATTGGCTTGGCTCACCCATGAAGACCGCTGCATTGTTTATGGTTTTGTGATTATGCCCAACCACATTCACCTGCTCTGGCGCATGAGCAACAACCATGGCCGCCCCGAAGTGCAGGGTGCATTACTACGCTTCACCGCACACCAGTTCAAACGCCGCCTGGAGGAAGAAGGCTCCCGGAAATTAGCTCCCTATTTTGTAGCCGAGAAAGACAGGTTGTTCCAGTTTTGGCAGCGGGATTCGTTAGTAAAGGAGTGTTGGTCTGAACCCTTCCTGTTACAAAAGCTCACCTATATTCACAACAACCCCTGCCAGCCGCACTGGAACCTGGCGCCGCTGCCAGAAGAATACAAGTGGTCGTCTGCACATTTCTACCTGAAAGGACAAACCGAATTTGATTGGTTAAAACACTACGCGGCATAGGCGGTTTTCCTAAGAAGGTACTTGATTAATATACTGATATATTTCCGTATTCAACTTCCAACGCTGGAGTTCGTTTGAAACAAACGTCCCCCCAATTGTTTATTTTTATAGCATGGTACCATCAATAAACAATGCGCAACTGGAAGTTCTTAAAGTCTTACAACATGTAAAGGATGAAAAAGATCTTGCCGAAATTAAATCTCTGCTCATTGCCTGGCTTTCTGATAAAGTTGTGCGCAGTGCCGACGCCTCTTTTGATGAGAGGTCCTACACCGCAGAAATATTCGAAGCGTGGAAGAAAGAACACTTCCGTAAATCAGCCTGAACATGAAAGTGGTGATTGACTGCAATGTTCTGGTGATTTGCCTTAGTTCCCGTTCGTTTTACCACCCGATTTATAAAGCTTTGGTAGCAGGTCAATTTACGCTGGCGGTAACATCTGATATTTTGCTGGAGTATAGAGAAATCCTTGCACAGAAATACGGAGAGTTGACAGCCGAGGCATTTATTGCGCTTTTGCACGAGTTGCCAAACGTACAATTCTTGACAACCTACTACAACTGGAACCTGATTTCTGCTGATCCCGATGATAACAAGTATTGTGATTGTGCAGTTGCGGCGCAAGCAGATTATCTTGTCACGGAAGACAAACATTTCGCTGTTTTGAAAACAATTTCATTTCCTTCTATTCATACAATTTCAATAGACGCTTTTGCCAAGGTTATCTAAACCGTCTTTACCGTTATCTACTATTCTTGATCTTCGAAACATAAACGACCTGCAACTGTTAACGGCTGGTGTTTGGTCTTTATAAAAATTCACTAAGGTTCAAAAAGGTAACTTCCGCTCCCGTTATTGGGGCCGCCAACGAGCAAACTCTTTCAAGCAACATCTCTAAAACCGTCATTTCCTAGCCAAGAACTTTACCTTATAGCAACAATGCTAAGCTTCGTTATAAAAAGCAATTGACCCCAGTTGCCGTATCTTTTACCAACCATAGCGCAAACAAATGGAAACAACGTATTCATTGGAACCACCACTGAACTATTATGTAAAATCGGTGGTGGTGCTGGAGAGCAACGAAGCAAAAAACCACCGGCTGCCGTTTTACGCTGATGGTTATCCCGGCATCATTTTTTGCCAGGCAGGGGAGGGGCGTTTTCTTCTTCCCACCAACAAAAAATTAAGTTCCTTTTTTCTGTACGGGCAAACCATTAAGCCAATCGAAATTGACATCGATGGTCCTTACCGGCTCGTTATTTTCCAGTTGTTCCCGTTTGCATCAAAAATTTTATTCAACGTCAACCCCAAAGAATTAAATGATGAATGCTACGATCTAAGCGGGGTGAAAACAGTGGATACAAAAAGCACCATCGATAGGCTGCACAAACAAATAGACGTATCAAAACAGGTAGGCATTGTAAAGGATTATCTACACCAGCTATTGCATCACATTATACAAACCAAAGAAAACAAGCTGCCACTTGTGGTGGACCTGATCGTAAGCAGCAACGGAACCATTTCCATCACGGCTTTAACCAAACACCTGCACATGACCGAACGAACCTTGCAGCGACAGTTTATCGACCATGTAGGCATTTCGCCAAAGCAGTTTGCCAGGATCATCCAGTTCCAGTCGGCGCTAACCCAAATTTCAACAGAGGCCCACTCACGGCTAACCGAAGTGGTGTTTAACAACGGCTACGCCGATCAGTCACACTTTATCCGCAGCTTTAAAAAATACACCGACATAAAACCTTCGCAGTACAAAAAGGGCCGCTAATGTTTTTGTCGGTTTTGTTCAATTCTGCCACACGGCGCCAAAATAGTTTTGCTCTAAACAAACAGACATGAAAAACAAAACAGCCGTATTGGGCGCCACCGGCAAAACCGGTCGCCGTATAGCGCAACGCCTCACCAGCATGAACATCCCGTTTCGTGCAGGCTCCCGCAAAGCCGACATTCCTTTTGACTGGAACGACCCAACTGGATGGCCGCCATTTTTTAACGGCATTGAAAAAGTTTACATCTCCTTTCAGCCCGACCTGGCCGTACCCGGTGCCGAAGAGGCCATCAGCAACCTGGTAGCCGTGGCAAAAGGCGAAGGCGTACAGCACCTTGTTTTACTCTCCGGTCGCGGCGAACCCGAGGCGCAGGCCTGCGAAAAACTGTTGATGCAATCGGGCTTGCAATGGACAGTCATCCGGGCAAGCTGGTTTATGGAAAATTTCAGTGAAGGCTTTTTTCTCGACGGCATCCAGGCAGGTCATCTGGTGCTGCCAAAAGTAATGGCGCGGGAGCCATTTGTTTCGGCCGATGATATAGCCGATGTTGCCGTAAAGGTGCTTACCGAAGAGGGCCACAATGAAAAAATTTATGAACTCACCGGTCCCGATCTGCTTTCGTTTGAAAAGGTGGTAACGCAGATAGCACAGGCAACAGAAAGGCCCATTGGCTTTGAAGAAATCGCCATGAACGATTATGTTGCCATGCTGCGGAACTATGGCGTGCCGGAAGATTTCATCGGGCTGGTTCGCTACCTTTTTACCGACGTATTGGACGGACGAAATGAATCGCTGACGGGTGATGTGGAAAGCGTATTGGGTCGCAAGCCAACAACGATAGGCGAATACGTTGCTAAAACAAATTCATCAGGTGCTTGGGGTTGAAAGTGTGGTGTAAATCAGTTAATGGTGGATACGAAAATGCTGCCGCTTGCGGGGAAGTTTTGCATGGCAGCAAACTTGCTTTTAGGTATTCTGTTTTCTTCCGCAACAATCCCTTACTCTTGCACACGGCTAAACACCGGCTAACCATGAAACCTTTTTTCCTGTTCTTCTTTTTCACGCTTTCCTTCGTTTCCCAAGCGCAAAAGACAACCGTTAAAAACCTGCTGACACAAGTGCCCTCGGGCAAAGCAAAAGCGCCAACCCAGGTACTGTTTTTAGGCTGCGCACATTTTGGGCAGGAGGGCATGTACAAAGGCAATCCTGCCGCCGACTTATTTAGCGAGGCAAGGCAAAAAGAAATTGCTGCCATCAATGCTTCGCTGGCCCGCTTTAAGCCCGATGTTATTCTCATTGAACGGGAGCCCGAAGAACAACCACAGGTGGATAGTTTGTACGCCGCCTATCGCACTGGCAAACTTTCTCTTACCGATTTGTCGTACGGCAGGGCAGAGCAATACCAGTTTGGTTTCGCACTGGCAAAGGCCCTAAATCATCAGCGGGTGTTTGGGACTGATTATTACGAGGCCGTTTCCAATCGCATGCTGAACTCCGGTACAAACAAGGAAGCGTTTCAGCAAGGGTTGGACAGCTTTTCTGCCTTTGGCCGCAAAGCGGAGGGGAGCTTTAAATCCGGCGAGTTGTCACTAAAGAATTTTCTCCTGCTCCTGAATGCACCATCGGTTTTAGACTGGGCCTACCGTGTGTTGTTTGTTACGCCGCTACAGGTGAAGAACGGTGCGTTTACATCGCCCCCGGTAAAATATGTTGATACGGCTTACGTCAACAAGACCTACATCGGTGCCGAGTTTGTATCCATTTTTATGGAACGTGAGTTGAAGATTTATGCAAACATTGTCAACATTGCGGCGCAACAAAAGGCGTCCCGTGTGCTGGTTGTCATTGGTCATCGTCATGCCGCAGCTTTGCCTAAGCTTTTTCAAAACGATCCGGCGTATAAGGTCGTCAATGTTTCGACGTATTTGAAGTAAGATGTTCAGCGCACCGTGCTGCTCAATGGTTGAATCAACAGGTTCTACACTACCGCCTCCCTGTTGTATCT
>DATKHJ010000442.1:0-8647 GCA_035510335.1 Flavisolibacter sp.
CTGGTCACCAATACACAAACACTTTGTTCAAACAGTATTGGCTTGAACAATGCCGTTGAAGAAGGCGGAACGTTTGGCAACGGAAACTTGCCAAACCGATCGAACGATTTAACCAACCCAATCCAGGGTTACAGTTTTGTCCCGAATGTTTCGAGTTATGTACCGGTAGGCGATGGCCGCTATGGTATTGTAAAAAACATCAGTCCCAGGAGCAGTACACAGCGTACTGCAAGGTCCCGTCCAAATTGCGACTCTCCATCGCCACTTGCTTTCGACGATGAGCTTAACTGCAACAACCGTATGTTTGGTGGCCACTGGGCAGTTGACGGCGACCATTCCGGCACCAATAACCAATTTGGCAACCTGCCACCGGCAAAGAACGATAACGGCGGCTACATGCTTTTGGTAAATGCCGATTTCGTTGCTTCTGAAGCTTACCGTCAAACCATTACCAATCTTTGTCCAAATACCTACTACGAATTTTCGGCATGGTTCCGGAACGTTTGTACCAATTGCGGCGCCGATTCGCTTGGTCGCCAGTTTAACACGCTTATGCCGGTGGCTTTGCAGGGCGGCTATCCCGGTGTTTTGCCAAACCTGAGTTTTTCTGTTGATGGACTGGATCATTACAGTACGGGTGAAATCAGTCCGTTTGATGGTTGGGTAAAACGTGGATTTGTGATCCGTACCGGGCCAACGCAAACATCCGCTACGTTTTCTATCCGCAACAACTCGCAGGGTGGTGGTGGAAACGACTGGGCGATGGATGATATCAGCGTATCTACCTGTTTACCTACCATGCGTTATTCTCCATCGAACAACCCAACGCTTTGCATGGAAAACCCGTTTGTTATTTCAGATACGATCCGTTCCATTTACAACACTTACACCAACTACAAGTGGCAACGCAGTGTGAATGGCGGCTCAACATGGACTGACATTACCGCACCTGCTGTTGGTACGCCGGTGTACAACGGCTCCGAATACCAGTATGTGATTTCTTACTCGCTGACGCCTTCGCAAACGCAGCTTAGCAACAATGGCGATATGTACCGCGTGATAGTAAGCACAACGGCTGCTAACCTTTCTAACAGCAGTTGTAATTTCACCGATGGCTCGGCTATCATTAGCTTAAACGTAATTGATTGTGCACCCATTTTAAATGTAAAGCTGGTTTCGTTTGACGGAAAATTGCAGAACGGAAAAGCCAGCCTGAAATGGAAAACCTCGCAGGAAACAGCAACCACATCTTTCGAAGTGGAGAGAAGCTTTGACGGCGTCAACTTTTACCGGGTAGCAATGGTGAATGGCCAAAACAATCTTTCGTCGTTGGCCAACCAATACGCTTATAGCGATTCAAGTGCAATTCCGCAAAAAGCATTTTACCGCATTGCTCTTTTACCGGGCAATGGCCGCAGAATTCAGTCGCATACCATTCTTCTTCAAAAAGAACAGACCGAAGAATTTTCTGTCAACAACCTGATTAACCCGTTCCGCCAGACCGTAACGTTCGACCTGGTTACTTCATCCTCTTCAAAAGTAACGGTTACCTTACTGGATGCGGCCGGTCATGTAGTGAAAGCAAAAGCCGTTGCTGTTGCGCCGGGTTTGAACACCATTTCCCTGGCACAATCGCAGGAACTTGCAAACGGCGTGTATATTCTGAAGATTCAGCAAAACGAAAAAGCGATTACCCGAAAAGTAATCAAGCAATAAATTTTTCCTGTCGTTTTAAAGCCGCCCAGTTTCGGGGCGGCTTTTTTATGAATCCTCCTGTATTCCGGTAAATATTGGGCTGAAAAAAACCTATTGTACATTCGCAGGCTTAAGCGTTCAAGATTAAACTTATTTCTACGTGAACAGATTATTCAAACCTGAAGAAGAGATTGATTTCTTACCCATCATGCCCATCAATGAAAACGATGGTGACCTGAATGACAAGATAGAAGTACCGGAAGAGATTTCGCTTTTGCCGCTGCGGAACACGGTTTTGTTTCCCGGCGTTGTATTGCCCATTACCGTGGGTAGAGATAAAAGCATTAAAGCCGTAAATGATGCATACAAAGCCACCAAACTTATTGGCGTGGTGGCGCAGAAAGACAGCAACGTGGAAGATCCCGCCGCGAAGGACCTGGAGCAGATTGGCACGGTGGCCAAGATCATCAAACAAATAAAAATGCCCGATGGTGGAACAACCATCATTATACAAGGGAAAACACGTTTTGCCATCGACCAGATTTTGTCCGAAGAACCTTATTTCAAAGCAAAAATTTCTGCGTTAACAGAAGAAGAGCAGCCAACTGATCCTGATTTTGATGCTTATGTTGCCAACATCAAAGATGTGGCTACCGAAATCATCCAGCTGTCACCAAACATTCCTAGCGAAGCATCGGTTATTCTGCGCAATATTGAAAATGCATCATTCCTTATTCATTTTGTTTCCAGCAATCTTACCATCGACATTCGCGAAAAGCAACAATTGCTGCAACTTAACAACCTGCGTGAAAGAGCCGAGTTGCTGATGCAATTCCTGCAAAAAGAATTGCAGTTTGCCGAACTCAAAAACAAGGTGACCAACAAAACCCGTACAGAGATTGATAAGCAGCAACGGGAATACTTTCTGCAGCAGCAATTAAAAAGCATTAAGGAAGAACTGGGCGGCGACCCGAACGAACGGGAAGTGAAGGAATTGCAGAAGCGTGCCGAAACAAAAAAATGGCCCGAAGCTGCCAGGGAATCATTTAAAAAGGGCATTGAGAAGCTTGAAAGAATGCACCCCAGCACACCGGATTATTCGGTGGTGTACAATCACCTCGACCTCATGCTTGATCTTCCCTGGGAAGATTATACCGAAGACGTATATGATTTAAAAAGGGCAAAAGAAATTCTGGATGCCGACCATTACGGCATGGAAAAAATAAAGGAGCGGATTTTAGAATATCTCGCTGTACTGAAACTGAAAGGCGATATGAAGAGTCCTATTCTTTGTTTTTACGGTCCGCCCGGTATTGGTAAAACATCGCTTGGCCGCAGCATTGCCAATGCCATTGGCAGAAAATATGTGCGGTTAAGTTTGGGCGGTATTCACGATGAAAGCGAAGTTCGTGGTCACCGCAAAACTTACATCGGCGCCATGCCCGGAAGAATCATTCAAAACATTCGCAAGGTCAAATCGTCTAACCCGGTAATGATTTTGGATGAGATTGATAAAGTAGGCAGTGATTTTCGCGGCGACCCAAGCAGTGCCTTGCTGGAAGTCCTCGACCCTGAACAAAATCATTCGTTCTACGATAACTATCTCGAACAGGAATATGATCTCAGCAAAGTTTTATTTATTGCTACGGCTAATAACCTGCAAAGCATTCAGCCGGCGCTGCGTGACCGGTTAGAGATCATTGACCTGAGTGGTTATGCGGTGGAAGAAAAGATAGAAATCGCCAGGAGACACCTGATTCCAAAACAGGTGGAAGCACATGGCTTGAAGTCATCACGATTTAAACTGACCGACAAGCTGCTCGAAAAAATTATCCAGGATTATACAAGAGAAAGTGGTGTGCGGGAACTAGACCGTCACCTGGCGGCCATCATGAGGTTTCAGGCAAAAGAACTGGCCATGAACGGCGCCATTAAAACGCCGATCACTACGGAGGATATTGAAAGGATTTTAGGCAAGCCAAGATTCAGTAACGAGTTGTACAAGCAGGCTGCCATTCCCGGTGTTGCTGTTGGTTTGGCGTACACACAGGTTGGTGGCGATATCCTTTTTATTGAAGCGGCTTTAAGCGACGGAAAACCCGACCTGCGCTTGACCGGAAACTTGGGTGATGTAATGAAAGAAAGTGCGGTAACAGCATTGTCTTATTTAAGCGCAAATGCGAAAAAGTTAGGCATTGACGCCAAACTTCTGGAAAAGAAAACCGTTCACATTCACGTACCCGAAGGCGCTGTTCCAAAGGACGGTCCCAGTGCCGGCGTTACCATGCTCACTGCATTGGCATCTGCGTTTACCAATCGCAAGATCAAACCTTACCTGGGCATGACCGGGGAGATTACCCTGCGTGGACAGGTATTGCCGGTTGGCGGCATCAAAGAGAAAGTGCTGGCGGCCAAGCGTGCCGGTTTAAAAGATATTATTCTTTGCTGGCAGAATGAAAAAGATGTGCAGGAAATCAACCCCGACTACATCAAAGGCTTGCGTTTTCATTATGTGAAAATGATGAAAGAGGTAATTGATATGGCGCTTCAGGATTAATAAAGTCCTGAAGCCATTCCTTCTTACACAATACTTTTTTTGAGAAGAGAAAATAGTTTCCCCTCACTCATACAGCAAAATCGTGCTGTCCTTCAGGTAAGGAAGTTTTTGTTCAAAGGCTGTATTCAGCAAAGCCCTGAACTGGTTTACGCTGGAAATGCCATTGTAAAATTTGGAATAGTCTCCGGATGGCAGCAAAACAGCGTTCAGGTTCATGTAATAGTAAGGCGCATTTTTTTCAAATCCATCAGTAAACTCACGAAAGCCATGGTCTCCCATTAAAAGGATAATGGGCGGCTTTTTTGATTGCGTCAGAATGCGGTCAACCGTTTCCAGCAACACCCCGTTTGTCCATCGTAGGTATTCAATGTATTCTTTCTTGCGCACCTGTTCGCCTTCCTGTAACAGCGCAACGGGATTTGGCTGCCCGTTGCTTCGATAATAATAAGGATAGTGCGGCATGGTTAAATGCGTGTAAATAAACCGTGGCTTTTGAGAAGCGGTGAAAGCATCATCCATCAACCGGCTTAACAGCAACTGGTTGCAGTGGTTCATGAAATAGGAGATCCGGTTGATTTCAGATTCCAGTTTAAACGTGGTTGCAAGATGATAACGCAAATCTTTATTGATGCGGGAAGTAAACGTGTGTGCCGAAATCATTTCCTTGCCAATGAGAATATAATTTTCAGGAGCAGGTGTTGGGATGCCTGCAAGGCCGAAGATGGAATTGTTTTTTATTTCATAACCCTGTTGTTGAAGGAAATTTAAAACGCCTGCGTTGTTGATCCAGTTGTAGCATTTGTTACGGTCGGATAGACTTTGGTTGCGTCCTTCGATCCCTTTCAAATAATTCATTTGAAAAAGCGAAGCCATGGCAAAAGGCGTGAAGTTGTAATTGCTCTTGCTGTTCTGCACAAAATGAAAGCCACGGCGGCGCAAGGCAGCCTCAAAATCGCTGTTGTTAAAAGAAAAGATTTGTTGCAGCGATGCCGAGTCGGCGTATTCATCGGCGATAATAAGATAGATATCCGGTTTGCTGCATGTGTCGCAAACGGAAGTCCCGGTTAATGTCGCTACAGTAGTTTTGCCAGGAGGGTTAAAAAAAAGTCGCGGGGCGTCAATTGCAATCAGCAGCACAAACAGCAGATTCAGGTAGGCGGCTAATTTAGAAAACGCATTTTTTGTTTTGCGCAGGTAGATGAACAAACCGGTAAAAAACAAAAACAAAAACGGCAGAATAAACAGGTATTTCGAAAGAAAGGAACCAGGAGAAATCGCTTTAACGCCATCGTGCAATACGCCGAAGAACAAGTGAAAGAAAAGAAGTGTAAAAGCAAACAAGGCGGCTTTGCGGATGTTCCCAATCAGCAGGAAACCAAGACCGAAAAGAACACCGGCAGCCAGCGCATATTCGCCAAAAAGCGTCAGGGCTTCCCAACCGTTCATGGCCTCCCTGTTTTCCAGGTAGCCATGCAGTACAAAAAACAGTGGCAACAGAAAAAGATAAATCGCCTGTGAAGCCAGGCGGGACTCTTTCCTCATAATCGTTCCATTAAATACAAGATGCGTGGCGATGAAGATAAAGCCCGTTTTTCGACCAGGCGAAAGCGTTTTGAAAAAGCGTTTTCAAACCCTTCTTCGGTGTACCAATCGTAAATGTCTTTTTTGTTTTGGAGCAGCACTTTCACCTTTTCATCTTCTTTGGCAACAAATTCAATGATTAAGTATATGCCGAGGCGGGCACACATGTCTGCAATAAAATCAAAAGGAATATTTTTTCCAATGGCCAGGTGATGAACCAGCGCCAATGCCATTGCCAGGTCGGAAGAGGCACGGTCGAAAAAAGAAGACCGCTCGGTATTGTTCACGCCAATGGCAGGCGTGGGATTGGTGAAGTCAATACAAAGAGGGTAGATGTTTGACAGTTTATTTTCCCGCACCTGTTTGTACAAATGATCAACGGCATAATGCTCGCCATCGGCACAAATGACCCGGCGTTTTCCGTTCGCAACAAGTTTGGTAAATTCGCCTTCGTTCCCGCCAATATCAATCACTGTTTCTAGCGCAGGTTGTTGTTCAATCCACGCCGCAATAATCGCTTTCTTTTCTTTCAGGTAACCGGGCCTTGTTTCTGCTTCTTTGTAATATTCTCCCCAGATATTTTCAAACTTGTTGAAGTGTAAAGAGGCAACAAGTGTTTGCAATCCGCGCAGCAGGTTAACCAGTTTTGATTTGGCAAGAAAAGGCTTTTTGCTGTTTGCGCTGCCTTTTGCAGCAACACCCGCATGTAAATGCACATGCAGGAAAAGATGCAGGTTAAACCGGCTTTTGTAAGGCAGCAGCTTTTTTACATACAGCAAGGGAATGCCTTCCGGATGGGCCAGCAACAACTGTTGCAACGGAAGTCCAACATAATGCATCAAGGCCAGCGGCCCAACAAAGTTTTCGCAAAACTGGCGGTAGGCAATCCAGGGTTCGCCGTCCCTGTATTTTTCAAACGAAAGCGTGTCAATAAAAACCGGCTTGCCGTTGTGCAGTTGAACATTGAACGGCGTTGCATCTTTCAACATCATGCCGTGTTCCAACGCTTTTAAGGCGAGTTGCAGTGTCAGCAACGCCGCATCTTTCAGCATTGAAAATGTCCATTCGTACGGGTAGGAAATAAGCTCAATCTTCTCAGGCTTAAGAGTGGTAAACCAGTCTTCACCGCCTGTAAGATTTTCGGTTATTGTTTTATGCGGAATCAGCAAACCTTCCGCAACCAACGCATCATACAACCCCGAATTAATGAAGGCCTCAAAATCAGGTTGAAAGGATTTGTTTACCTGCCGGTAAATCTCACCCTTGTGCGTAAACACAAAGCCCGAAGGATCGCGGTAGGAGGAAGGAAGTTGGTTGGCTTGCATGCGGCTCAGGATTGTTTTTTGCGAAACAGTCGCTGAAACTTGTCCCTTACATACATCCGAATGTTCTTAAAAAAGAAAACAAAACCTGTAACGGCAGCTACCAATGCCTGTATCAGGTAACTGCCGCTTCCCGGGTCAACGTATAATAAGATGCTCATCATGCGAAATAGCTAAGGTTTGTTTTCGGCGTCAGGGTTAACAGCGTTTCATACATCAGCCGAACTGTATTTTCAATATCGCTGCGGTGCAGCATTTCAACCGTGGTGTGCATGTAACGAAGCGGGATGGAAATCAGCACAGAAGGGCAACCATCATTTGCATAAGCAAACGAATCGGTATCGGTGCCGGTGCTGCGGGAAACCGTACGCAACTGCACGGGAATCTCCGCTTTCTCTGCCACATCTTCTACCAACTGCAATAATTTGTTGTGCACAGCCGGACCATACGATAGCGAGGGCCCTTTGCCGCACGACGTATCGCCTTCAATCATTTTATTGATCATTGGCGTGTTGGTATCATGCGTTACATCGGTAATAATGGCAACATTGGGTTTAATGCGGCGGGCTATCATTTCTGCGCCCCGCAAACCTATTTCTTCCTGCACAGCGTTTACCACGTACAAGCCAAACGGCAGCTTCTTTTTGTCTTCTTTCAGCAGGCGGGCCACTTCGGCAATCATAAAACCACCAATGCGGTTGTCAAAGGCACGGCCAATGTAATAGTCGTAGGCCAGCTCGTCAAAGCCATCCTGGTAGGTTACCACGCTTCCCACCCGAATGCCCAGGTCTTCTATTTCTTTTTTGTTGCGGGCACCGCAATCCAGGAACAGGTTTTCCACTTTTGCCGCCGGTTCTTTGTCGGGAGTGTTAATGCGGGTATGAATAGCCGGCCAGCCAAACACGGCTTTTACCGGGCCTTTTTTGCCATGAATGAACACCCGTTGTCCCGGCGCAATCTGGTGGTCAACGCCGCCGTTGCGTTTCAGGTAAATCAGGCCTTCGTTGGTAATGTAGTTCACAAACCAGCTGATCTCGTCCACATGCGCTTCTATTACCACTTTAAATTCGGCCTGCGGGTTTACCACGCCAACCGCCGTTCCGTAGGGATCTGTGAAAACATCATCAACAAAGGGGCGGATATAATCAATCCACAGCCGTTGGCCGGTATGCTCAAAACCAACAGGTGAAGGAGTGTTAATGTAGTTGCGGAAAAAAGAAAGGGATTCGTCTGTTAAAACCGAGCTGCTCTTTTTTGCTTTCGCCATGCTTCAAAAATTATCGGGCAAATTTAGCCAAAATGAGCAATGGAGCGGAAAGCGCCATGAGTCCATCCAGCAAAAAATAATAGAAATAATCGGATGTGGTTTGTTTGGAGCGATTATAAAGCAAGCCCATGAGCAAAACCGGCAGCAGCAGGAAAGCGGTTTCTTCCCATGAAAGCCATTGGGCAAGCCAGAGCAACGTACCAAAAGCCAGCGCAAGCGAAAGCC
>DATKHJ010000443.1:0-10751 GCA_035510335.1 Flavisolibacter sp.
GAAAAAAAGATTTCCGTTCCGACAAGCGAGACAACAAACGGCCGGGAAGACCAGACAACAAACCCTTTGAAAAAAGCAGGGAAAAGCGGTTTGAAGCACCCCGCAAAATGCAGCCCTTGAAACCCGAGCAAAGGGAAGAAAGCACGCAGGCGCCGCAAAAAATAAAGCTGAAGCCTGCTGCAAAACCATTAACCGATCAAATGCCGCTGAACAAATACATTGCGCACAGCGGTGTTTGCTCAAGGCGTGATGCAGTTGACCTGATTAAGGCAGGAAAAGTAAAAGTAAACGGCGAACTGGTTCTGGAACCAGGCCACAAAGTTGCGTTGACAGATGATGTAAAGATTGCCGGGAAAAAGCTAAACCCTGTAAAAGATTTCGTTTACATCTTACTCAATAAACCGAAAGATTACATTACCACCACCGAAGATCCGCAGGAACGCAAAACGGTGCTTGACCTGTTAAGCGGTGCACCGGACATTCGCATTTACCCGGTTGGCCGGCTGGATAGAAATACATCCGGCGTGTTGTTGCTGACCAACGACGGCGATCTTTCGCAAAAGCTCACACACCCCAGCAACGAAATAAAAAAAGTGTATGCCGTTACGTTGGACAAGCCGCTGACACGGGCTCATTTCGAAGAAATTTTAAAAGGCGTTTCGCTGGAAGATGGTATGGCGCATGTAGATGTGCTGGCCTATTCAGATGCAAAAGATCATACGCAGATTGGTGTGGAAATTCACACCGGACGAAACCGCATTGTGCGCCGCATTTTTGAGCATTTCGGTTACGATGTAAAAGCGCTTGACCGGGTAATTTTTGCAGGTCTAACCAAGAAAAATGTGAACCGTGGCAAATGGCGTTTTCTTACCGAAAAAGAAGTGCGGGATTTGAAGTTTTTCAAGAAAGGGAGATAATGTTGAAGTGATGAGTCATCCGAACTGAGTCTATTTCTGCTCAGCCTTTCTTTTATTTCTTACCATTCAGTCGCATACGCTATGAATTTTAAATTACAAGAGCACATTATTTTTCAGAACGAAGATTTTGTTGCCATCAATAAACCCTCGGGGCTGTTAACCATACCCGATCGCGAAGGGAAAGATGTGTCGTTGAAAACCGTTTTAAAGATTGCCTTTGGCGAGATTTTTACCGTGCACCGGCTTGACCGCGACACCAGCGGCATCGTGGTTTTTGCCCTGAACGAACAAACGCACAAACATCTTTCGCAACAGTTTGAAGAAAGAGAAACATCTAAAATCTACCACGGCCTTGTGTTGGGCAAACCGGTGGAACAGGAAGGTGTTATTAACGAACCCATTGCCGAACATCCCACCAAAAAAGGACAAATGACGGTGTGGCGAAAAGGAAAAGAATCCATTACGGAATTTAAAGTTCTGGAGAGCTATCGCCTGTTCTCGTGGATGCAGTTTAAAATTCTTACCGGCCGCACACATCAGATTCGGGTGCACATGAAGCACCTTGGCCATCCTATTGTTTGCGACCCGCTGTATGGCGATGGCAAACCGGTTTTTATCTCGCAGTTTAAAAGCAGGTTTAAGCTTTCGCAGGATGAATTGGAAGAGCGACCGATTTTGGCCCGGCTGGCATTGCATTCATCGCAGCTTCGTTTTAAAGCAATGAACGGAGAAACAATAGAGTTGGAGGCACCGTTAACAAAAGATCTCCGGGCAACAATTAACCAGTTGAGCAAGCAAACAAAAAAATAAAAAGAGCCGCAAGCGGCTCTTTTTATTTTCTCTATTCTGTCTTATCAATCTTAATTCTGTGTTTCATCCGGAATGGGTGTGTAACGCAAATAAGGCTTTACCACTTTCACGCCTTTCGGAAATTTCTTAATCGCATCTTCCGTTGATACCGCGGGAACAACAATGGCGTCTTCGCCCTGCTTCCAATCGGCAGGTGTAGCCAGGCTGTGTTTGGAAGTGAGTTGCAGCGAATCAATCACCCGCAGCACTTCGTTGAAATTTCTTCCGGTGGAAGCCGGGTAAGTGATCATCAGCTTAACGGTTTTATCCGGTCCAATCACAAACAGCGACCGCACCGTTGCCGTAGCCGAAGCATTCGGATGAATCATGTCGTACAAGGTGGCTACTTCCCTGCTTTCATCAGCAATGATGGGAAAATCCACGTTGCAGCTTTGCGTTTCGTTGATGTCTTCTCTCCAGCCAAAATGTTTGTCTAATGGATCAACACTAACAGCAAGCACTTTGACATTGCGTTTGGCAAATTCTTCTTTCAGTTTGGCGGTTCTTCCTAATTCGGTTGTACAAACAGGCGTGTAGTCGGCAGGGTGAGAGAAAAGAACACCCCAGCTATTGCCTAGGAACTCGTGAAAATCAATTTCGCCTTCGGTGGTTTGTGCTTTAAAGTTGGGTGCCTGGTCGCCTAAACGTAAACTCATAAAATGCATTTTTGGGTGTTAAGAAATGGTTTCCTGTGCAATTTCAATCTGGTATTGGATATCGGAATTTTTCTTCAGCATAGCAGCAACCCCGCAATATTTTTCCAGTGATAAGTCGATTGCTTTTTTCACTTTGTCTCTATTCTCCTCGCCGGTTTGAACACGGTAGGTAAGATGAATGGTTTTAAAAACCCGCGGATGCTCGTCGGTTTGCTCGGCTTCTGCATCCACTTCTAAATTAGCGAAAGGAACCCGCATTTTTTCCAGTATCTCCACTACATCGATGGCACTGCAGGCACTCAGCCCGCTTAACAGCAATGCTTTTGGATTGAACCCGTTGCTTCCGTCAATTTCAATTTTTCCGTTGTCTTTAAATGAGTCGTACGCTTTTCCGCTTTTCCAGATAGTTGTTGTTTTCATGATGATAATTTTTAACGGCAAACGGCAATCGAGAGTCGGCAATGAGGTCGTGAATGGTCAATTGTCAGTGGTGAATGACTGAATTTTTCACCTCCAGCCTATCCAAACGATAGGTTGTAAGTAAATGGTTCACCTATTCTCGATTCTCGTTCGCCGTTTGCCGATTACCGTTGCAAATCCTTGAACCCATGCTTTTCGTTTTGCAGGGCATTGTCAAGGTTCCAGTCAATCACTGCTTTGAAGTCATGTTGCCTTACCGGGCAGTCCTTCTTTTTGCAGATGTGACACTGAAAATACAAACAGCCGTCGCTGTGAACAAAGAGCTCCAGGGTTTCTCCAAAATTATTGCGGATCAGCTTACTAAGTTCATCTATTTCAGCATGCGCCTGGTGCACATTTAAATACCAGGGCACTGTCAGGTGGCAATCCACATGCAATACATTACCGTATTTAATTACCCGCAGGTTGTGAAGATCGACCCAGTTATCGTGGCGGTTTTTTTCCAGTACATCCACCATTTTCTCCAGCAATTCCATGTCGGCTTCGTCCATAATGCCGGCCAGCGAAACACGCAGAATTTTATAACCCGTAAAAATGATGTAAAGACCAAAACCAATGGCCACCACGGCATCAATCCACAGGTAACCGGTAACAGAAATCAGCAGCAGTCCAACAATAATGGCAATTGTTGAGTAGGTATCGGTTTGCAGGTGTTTACCACTGGCCATCAGCGCAAGCGAATTGTTGCGTTTTCCCTGCTGCAGTGAGATAAATCCCAAAATCCAGTTCACAATCGCGGTGCCGCCAACAAGGTAAATACCAACATCCAGTTCGCTGATGGCAACAGGCGCCAACAAGCTTCGCACCGCTGTGTACACAATCAGCGCACCGGCGGAGAGCACCATTGTCCCTTCCACGGCAGCCGAAATAAATTCGGCTTTGCCATGACCGTACGGATGATCAATGTCTCTTGGCTTGGCCGCCACGTACAAACTATACAGGCCAATAAATCCCGCTACTACATTCACAATACTTTCCAACGCATCGGTCAGCACTGCAACGGAATGCGTAATGTAGTAAGCCCAAAACTTTGCAATCAGCAACACTGCCGATGCAATGGCAATGGTGCGCTGCAATCGCAAGTTGTTTGCGCTTTGTGGTTCGATGGTTGTGGCCAACAGAAATGAGTATTAAATCATGGATTGATAACGCTGCGCTACGTAATCCCAGTTCACTACTTTCCACCAGTTGGCGATGTAGTCGGGACGTTTGTTTTGATAACGCAGATAGTAGGCGTGTTCCCACACATCCAGTCCCAACAACGGAAAGCCTTTAATGGTAGCTACATCCATCAACGGGTTATCCTGGTTGGGTGTAGAACTAATGCGCAAGCGTTTGTCGTTATCTACCACCAACCATGCCCAGCCTGAACCGAACTGGTTTTTGCCTGCATCACTGAACTGTGTTTTAAACGTATCAAACGAGCCAAACGAACTGTCAATGGCAGATGCCAGCGTGCCGGTGGGGCGATCGCTGCCTTTTGGCGACATGCATTTCCAGAACAGCTCGTGGTTGTAATGACCACCACCATTGTTGCGAAGCTTGGCTGAGTATTTTGAAACGTTGCGTAGCGCATCTTCCAGCGGCTTCGATGTATCGATGCCTTCTGCTTTGGCGGCGTCGTTCAAATTAGTGGCGTAAGAAGCGGCGTGTTTGGAATAATGCAGTTCCATGGTTTGCGCATCGATGGCTTCGCTTAAGGCGTTGTAAGCGTAAGGCAGTGGTTGCTGGTTAAAGCCGGTATTGTATTGTGCGGGCACAGTGGCCACGGCACGGGAGGCTGTACAGGAAGATAAAAAGCTGGAGCCAAGATACAAACCTAAACCGGCCTTGACAGAAGTTGCCAGGAATTCTCTTCTTGGGGTTAAGGGTGCCATAAGTTTTTTTGCAAAAGTAGGCAATGATTATGCCCTGCGCTTTTTACGAAAAGGAAGTTTCTGCAGAACACGATTGTAAAAATCTTTGTTGAACACCTGCGAATCGTTCATGGCCTTGTAGGTAAGGAAAACACCAATGGGAATAAGAATGATAAATGAAAACCACATACCCGGAACCATGCCCCACTGGCCTTCTTTGGCAAACTTTTCACCCGATGTACTGCTGAAAAAGAACACCATAAAAAAACCAATAGCAAAAACCATGGGTGTGCCCACCCCGCCTTTGCGAATGATGGAACCGAGCGGTGCACCAATGATAAAGAGCACGGAGCAGGCCAGCGAAAGCGTTAGTTTTTTATGCCATTCAATTTCGTAGAGGCGCAGCGTTCTTGCCTGGTCTTTGTACACATTATAGTTGGCCTCGTTGGCAGCGTACATCGACTCAATTTTTGTCTTGGCCCGTTCTGTCACCACCGACCGCAGGCTATCGGGCACAAAGGCTGCAAAAGAAGTTTTCTTAACCTTAGATTTACTTACTTTCCAGTTGCTATCCAGGTTAGCAGTAAAAGGCATCAGTCCCAACACATCCCGTTGCACCTGCCCACCAATGTTGGTGTTTACTTTTTTAATAGAATCGATGGAAACGTTCAGCTGGCGCATGCTTAGCATACGGGCATTGTTGCGGTTTACGCTATCGGCCGTGCGTTGCTGCAGCCCGAACGAGCTGAGGTCAAACGTCTTCTTGTAATCTTTAAAGCCAAGGCGTATAAACTCGGTGTTGTTCGATGTATTGCCCCTCTCCTCGTACCGCCAGCCATTCTTTAAAACAAATTCAAGGTCACGCTTGTTAGCGGCTACCCGCATAATGCCATCCGAGGCTACAATGAAATTATCCTGCAGGTAATTTTTGTGTTCGTAAATAATGATGTCGCGAATCACACTGTCGTTCTCTTCTTTCTTTCCAATTTTAATGGAGAAGCCGGGAATCTTGTCGTAAAAAACGCCTTCTTTCAAATCGAATGAAGGTTTGGCGTACACAATATCCGTAAGCATGGTTCGGCTCTTCAGGTTTGAAACCGGGATAATGTAGTTGGAAAAAAGAAAAGCCACGCCGCTAATGAGAAGGCTTGCAATAAAAAGCGGCCGCATAAAACGCAGCAGCGATATACCCGCTGATTTAACAGCCACCAGTTCGTAACTCTCACCCAAATTGCCAAAGGTCATCAGCGACGAAAGCAGCACGGCCAGGGGCAACGCCAGTGGCACCAGCGAAGTGCTTTGGTACATGATGAATTCAAGAATGATATCAACGCTTAAACCCTTTCCTACAAAATCATCAATGTACAGCCAGAAGAATTGCATGACCAACACCAGCAACGTGATAAAAAACGTGGCGATGAAAGGCCCGATAAAGGCTTTAATAACAAGTATGTCGAGTTTTTTGATCACTGCTATCTTTACAAATGCAAGGTTCAAAAATAAGGCTTTCGCCTGCGGAGGCCGCACTGTTTTGTGATGCTGAAACGATCTTAACAAAAAATAGGATTCTGCAAAAAACAGCAGGTCTTTTGGCTGAAGTGCAAGAGGGGTTGCTCACTATCGCACCGGCTTCCATTCGCGAACTTTCGCCTTCTCCCAAAATTTCCAAAGGCGAAAATTACCTGGGCCTGCCCTATGTTATTCTCGATTACCCGCGAATCAGTAAAGCCGAAGATTTGTTTTTTATCCGCAGCATGTTTTGGTGGGGAAACTTTTTCAGCAGCACCTTGCAGGTATCCGGCAGCTACAAGCAGGCATTTGCAGCGCAAATCATTGCGGCCTACGACGATTTAAAAGAACACAACTACGCGGTGGGTATAAACGCCAATCCCTGGGTGCATCATTTTGAAGCGGAGAACTACCGGCCTATTCAACAATTAAGCAGCAAGGGATTTACGGAAGTGATAACCCAACAGCCGCACATAAAAATTGCTGCCTCCTGGCCACTCAGCAAGTGGGATGAGGCAGCAATAACATTATTAAATAGCTGGAAGTTTTTTGTGGACTTAGTTGCCTAAGCGGTGAAACAGGTCTTTTACCTGGTGGCCCCACAACATGCTTTGATCTTTGATGTCGCGTTTTTCTGCAAAGTCCTTAATCACCAAAATGGTTTGGTTGGTAACTTCTGATTTCTCAATGGCAAATTCGAAGTATTCATCTTTGGGTGCATGCAGCCAGTGAAAGCGAATGAATTTTTCTTCTTCTTGTTCCAACACCTCTGCTTCATCTTCTGAGCCGTTCCAGGAAAAATAATAAATACCGTCGCGTTCATCCACTTTATCCGCAAACCATTCCTGCAAACCAGTGGGGTTTGCCAGAAATTCGAAAAGGATAGCTGGAGAGCAGCGTACCGGGTATTCTAACGTGTACAATTGTTTTTTGCTCATCTTTTCATCTTATTAAGTAGAAGTCAGGGTGTGCAATAATAGGAAATAAGTGGAACCGTCAAAACTTTTTTCTGATTTCTTTCGTCGAGCATTTTTGCCACTCTGTCAAAAAAAATTTTGAAAAAAAAGTTCATATTGATTTATTCCCTAATTTGGTTATCTGAATAGTAAAACTGAACTGCTGTGAAGAAGAACCAGTGATGGATATTTTGGGATTACTAGCCAAAACAACAAGGGAAAACCGAATCTTAAAATAACCAATCAAAATTCATCCTATGAGTATGCGTCAACTCAAGATCACGAAGAGTATTACCAATCGTGAGTCTCAAAGCCTCGAAAAGTACCTCCAGGAAATTGGCAAGGTCGAATTAATTACCCCCGAAGAAGAAGTTCGTTTGGCAGGCCTTATTAAACAAGGCGATCAAAGAGCATTGGACCGTTTAACCAAAGCCAATCTTCGTTTCGTGGTTTCGGTTGCCAAACAGTACCAAAACCAGGGACTGTCACTTCCCGATTTAATTAATGAAGGAAACCTGGGCCTCATTAAAGCCGCCCAGCGTTTTGATGAAACCAAAGGTTTCAAATTCATTTCTTACGCCGTATGGTGGATTCGTCAATCCATTTTGCAAGCCATCGCCGAGCAAGCCCGTATTGTTCGTTTGCCCCTGAACAAAGTTGGTTTGACCAACCGTATTCACAAAGCATTCAGCCAACTGGAGCAGGAGTTTGAACGGGAGCCTTCGGCAGAAGAACTGGCAGAAGCGCTGAACATGGAACTTGACGAAGTGGAATCTTCACTCGGCATCAATGCCCGTCACATCAGCATGGACAACCC
Organism: Flavisolibacter sp.; assembly: GCA_035510335.1. GTDB lineage: Bacteria > Bacteroidota > Bacteroidia > Chitinophagales > Chitinophagaceae > Flavisolibacter. The sequence goes on from DATKHJ010000443.1 coordinate 8,041, forward strand.
GCTGTCGGAAGGCGAAGAAAGTACGCTGTACGATGTGCTGGAAAACCCGAACGCTGAAAAAACTGACGGCGAGCTGGCTTACAACCAATCCCTGAAAACAGAGATTGACCGCAGCCTGCAAACCCTCACCGAAAGACAAAAAGATGTGATTTGCTTTTTCTTTGGCATTGGGGTTGATCATCCCCTGAGCCTGGAAGACATTGGCGAACGCTTTAACCTGACAAGGGAAAGAGTACGCCAGATCAAAGACAAAGCCATCCTCAAATTAAGAAGTCATCAAAAAGGCGATTTGTTAAGGAGTTATTTAGGATCATAAATTTTACACTACTCTCATCCTCATTATCTTTGCCTATACTTTATTAGAGTGAACATTTTGAATGTTCACTCTTTCATTTTTGGTCAATCAAGAAATTTGTGAACCATGTTTGAATCACTGCAGGACAGATTAGAAGGCGCTTTTAAAAACCTGAAAGGCGAAGGCCGCATTACGGAATTAAACGTAGCAACCACGGTAAAAGAAATCCGCCGCGCATTGGTAGATGCGGACGTGAACTATAAAATTGCCAAAGAGTTTACTGATAAAGTAAAAGACAAGGCAATGGGCGAAAAGGTCATCAACGCAGTGGCACCGGGCCAGTTGATGGTAAAAATTGTAAAGGATGAATTGGTGGAGCTGATGGGCAACGAAGCCGCCGATTTCGACGCCAAAGGCGCACCGGCCGTCATCCTGATTGCAGGCTTGCAGGGTAGCGGTAAAACTACTTTTAGCGGCAAACTGGCTAACTACCTGAAAAAGCAAAAAAAGCTCTCCCCTATTCTCGTTGCGGCCGACGTTTACCGTCCGGCGGCCATGGAGCAGTTGCGTGTTTTGGGTGAGCAGATTGGTGTGGATGTACACCTTGAACTGGAAAACAAAAACCCGGTAGAGATTGCGCAAAATGCCATTCGCGAAGCCCGTTCAAAAAACAAGAACGTGGTGATCATTGATACCGCCGGTCGTTTGGCCATTGATGAAGCAATGATGACCGAGGTGGCAAATATTAAGTCTGCCGTGAATCCGCAGGAGATTTTGTTTGTGGTGGATAGCATGACGGGACAAGATGCGGTGAACACGGCGAAAGCCTTCAACGACCGTCTTGACTTTAGCGGTGTTGTTCTCACCAAATTAGATGGTGATACCCGTGGTGGTGCGGCGCTTTCCATTAAATACACCGTTGACAAACCCATTAAGTTTATCAGCAGTGGGGAGAAGATGGACACGCTGGACGTGTTCTATCCCGAACGGATGGCGCAACGTATTTTGGGCATGGGAGACATTACCACGCTGGTGGAAAAAGCGCAGGCCCAGTTTGACGAAGAGCAGGCGAAAAAACTGGAAAAGAAAATCCGCAAGAACCAGTTTGACTTTGCCGATTTTAAACAGCAGTTGGAGCAGATCAAACGCATGGGTAATTTAAAAGACCTGATGGCGATGATTCCCGGCGTTGGCAAAGCCATGAAAGATATTGACATCAGCGACGACGCCTTTAAAGGTGTGGAAGCCATCATCAACTCCATGACGCCTTACGAAAGAGCCAACCCGGACTCCATCGATGGCAACCGCCGCAAGCGCATTGCCAAAGGCTCCGGTAAAGACATCAGCGAAGTAAACGCCTTTATGAAGCAGTTTGAGCAAATGCGGGAAATGATGAAGATGATGAACAAGATGCCCATGGGCAGAATGATGCCGGGGATGAAGCGGTAGTCGATATGCAAATTTGACAATATGCAAATGTGCAAATGAAGGTTTCTAAATATTGAAATGCCGCTCACTGGAGCGGCATTTCAATATTTAGAATCTGCGGTAATCTTTCTAAAATCCCACCAATCCGCGGTTAAAAAAAGTCCCGCCAAACGGCAGGACTTAATCTTTTGAAGGTCTTGGGATCAATTAAGCTTCAGAACTGGCGCCTGCATCCGGAGCGGCCGGTCTTCTTTCGCGGCGCTGATAAGCAGGGTTTCTTCTGGCTCTTCTTTCTCTTTGAGCTTCTTCCTGACGACGACGGATCTGCGCTTCATGCTCCGTGTGCCAGGTTTGGAATTTGGTCATCGCTGTCGCTTCGTCAAACAAGCCAAGCGTTACACCACGAAGCAAATGCTTCAGGTACAACACACCTTTGTACGATAAAAGCTTCCGAACGGTATCAGTTGGCTGCGCACCTTTGTTCAGCCAATCCAATGCACGCTGACGATCCAACTGAATGGTAGCCGGCTGCGTTTGTGGATTGTAAGTACCTAATTTCTGGATGAATTTACCGTCGCGGGGAGCTCTTGCGTCGGCAACAACAATGAAGTAAAAGGGTCTCTTCTTAGACCCGTGTCTTTGTAAACGGATTTTAACTGGCATCTTAAATGGACATTTAAATGCGGTGAAACAATAATGATTAAGGGTGCAAATCTAAGGGATGCCTCCAAAAAACCAAATAAAGCTTTGCAAAATTTCGCCAAAGAAGCATCCATAAAGCAGAGATTGTTAATAGGTTAGCTCTAAAAATAGCGGCGGACGTATTTTTGCCGCCTAATTTATATGACGGAATATTTTAAAATAGGCAAACTGGTGAGCACTTTTGGTTTGCAAGGCGAACTGGTGCTGCAACACAACCTTGGCAAAAAAACCTCGCTGAAGGGCCTGCAGGCTATTTTCATTGAAGAAAAGAAAAGCAGTTTTATTC
>DATKHJ010000444.1:0-7716 GCA_035510335.1 Flavisolibacter sp.
GTTTTGGAGCATCCCGATCACAAAGCGCATTCGCTGAAAATGGCGCAGCAATCCATTGTCTTGTTGAAGAATACAGCCAACACCTTACCCTTGAAAAAAAGCAGTCGCAAAATAGCGGTCGTTGGGCCCAACGCCGACAATTCCATTGCGGTATTGGGCAACTATAATGGTACACCTTCCAACGTTGTTACAGCACTGCAAGGCATTAAAAACAAACTGCCAAACACAGAAGTGGTGTACGAAAAAGCAATCAACTTTACCAACGATACCCTGCTGCAATATGCCAACGTCAGTAATCAATATTCCTGGCAGGGACAAAAAGGATTCCAGGCCGAATACTTCAACAACCGCGAACTGCAGGGCCAGCCCATTGCCAAACGCATGGAGGCAGACCTGGACAAGTTCTGGCAAGAAGGACAGGCTGTGATTGACACGCTGAAGGCCTATAATTTTTCGCTTCGTTACACAACCGATTATACCGCAACAGAAACCGGCGAGATCACGTTTGAAGTAGATGCAGATGATGGCTATCGTTTCCTGGTTAACGGCAATGAAGTGATCAACGCCTGGACACGCAACCGCTGGGGTGCCAGAACGCACAAACTCTCGACGGAGAAAGGCAAAACCTACCGCTTAGTAGTGGAGTATTTCCAGGGCGAAGGCAAGGCAAATGTGCGTTTGAAAGCCGGGCACTTTATGAAAACAGATTTTACTGCTTTGGCTAACCGCTTAAAAGATGCGGATGCCATTGTGTTTGTCGGTGGCATTTCGCCGCAACTGGAAGGCGAAGAAATGCGGGTGGATTACCCGGGTTTTAACGGCGGCGACCGCACTTCTATTCTTCTGCCAACGGTGCAAACAGCGTTGATGAAAGCATTGAAAGCAACCGGCAAGCCGGTGGTGTTTGTGACGATGACGGGAAGTGCGATAGCGGTGCCGTGGGAAGATCAAAACATTCCGGCTATTGTGAATGCCTGGTATGGCGGACAAGATGCTGGAACAGCAATTGCCGATGTATTGTTTGGTGATTACAATCCTTCGGGACGGTTGCCGGTTACGTTTTACAAGAACGACAAAGACCTCGGCGACTTCAACGATTACAACATGGCCAACCGTACCTATCGTTATTTTAAAGGACAACCACTTTACGGCTTTGGTTACGGCTTAAGCTATACAAGTTTCCGCTATGATGGAATGAAAGCCGCTCCTGCTAACAAAATGATGAACGTGACCGTGAATGTTACCAACAGCGGGAAGATGGACGGTGAAGAAGTGGTACAGTTGTATATTCTGAACAGAGATAAAACCATTGCGGCTCCTATTAAAGCGTTGAAAGGCTTTCAACGGGTTTTCCTCAAAGCAGGAGAAACAAAAGCGGTGAAGTTTACGCTGACAAGCGAGGACCTTTCCGTGTTGGATGACAATGGAAATCCGAAACCGTTGAAGAATATAATTCTGTCTGTGGGCGGAAGACAACCGGATGCGAATACGGTAAAAGCAAAACAAACCGTGCAGGCGGTCGTACGATTATAATGGTTAGCTGTTCTTGTTGACATTGAAATTAAAGACGCTACGCAGATATTCCATTTCTTGAAGAAATGGAATATCTCTCCGACATCAACTAACTATCGTTTCAAAAAGAAAAAGTCCACTGCTCAGTGGACTTTTTCGTTACTTGTAAATATTCTTCAAATCCTTTTCAAATAAGGTGTAAGTATCGTTGTAAAACTTTAGAAAATCAGGTACGCTGCTATGTCCCGGAAACGGTGCATAATAATGCGTGGGGCTTGTTTTGTCGTTCCGCCAGACCAGCACATAACAAAATTGAAAATCACCTGCCCGCATAACTTTCAACAAGGTTTCCGTCCACCACGTTGGGTTGGGAATGGATTCCAGCCCTGTCTCTGTAAATGCTGCCAGCTTTCTTGCCTTCTTTGCATAGGCATCTACAATGCTTAATTTTTTAATGGCTGCTTCAAGATTGTATTTTCCATCGCGGCCCATGTCACCGTAATTGTCCATGCCTACCATATCCACCCATTCATCGCCGGGATAACGATCTAAAAACTGCGCTTCCGAATTAAAGCGGTTATCAGGCGAAAAACAATAAATAAAATTGTGAACGTTCAGGCTGTCGCGTAAGTACGCAACCGTAAAACGCCAGAGTGAAACAAATTCTTCCCTTGTGCTGTGCGCTGCACCCCACCAAAACCAATCACCATCAAACTCATGGTAAGGACGAAAGATCATCGGCACCAACTTTCCGTCTGCACCTTTCACATTGGCCGCCCAATCTGCAACACCCTTCAAAATAGCTTTGTATTGCTGGTGTGCTGCACCACCCGGAATTAAATATTTTACTGCAGGCTTTGAAAGCGAATCAACCCAATAAAAACCACCTTTCGAAATGGGGTTGAAAAAATGCCAGGCAACCGTAACAACGCCACCGCGGTTGTAGGTGTCTTCAACAACCTTCTTCAATCGCTGCCCACTGCGCTGCATGTGGGCTGGTGTTCCGCTGGTGATGTCGTTAAAGTCAATGCCAATAACGGCGGGATGACTGCCTGTAACTGATTTTACATCCGAACGATCCTCATCTCCTTCCCAACCATGACCATATTCCGTTGCATGCTGGTGACCAAACAGCGTATGCTTTTTGGCAAGTTCACCAAGGTTTTTGTACAAGGCCTTTGTTTCCGTTGTTGCATTCGCATCAATCAATTGCCGCTTTTGTGCAAACAGCAGTTGCGAAAAAAGGGAGAAGATCAAAAACAGTTTGAGGTGTTTCATGGTGTATGATTAGAAATTCTAAGGAAGCAATTTTTTAAAGAAAGGAACCAGTTCCTCCGCCAGTATGCCGTGGTCTTCCACGCTTGGATGACCGGTACATCCCCTCGCCTGCATGGGCTTGAAAAAGTGCACCGCAACAGGTTTATCAGCTGGGAAAGCACTATCAATTGCTGTCTTTACAGCAGTAACACAGTTTTGCAAAAGCTGTCGTCTTTCACCATTCAGCATGGGGCTAGTCAACAAGGCAATCTGCGCCTTTGGGTAGATTGCCTTCACCTGCTTTACAAAGCTGATGTAATTGGAAACAAAGGCCGCACTGTCGAATGGAAGCCGCTGCTTCTTTCCATCGCCGTTGCTGAAATCATTTGTGCCCAGCGCAATGCTGACAACAACCGGGTCGTAGGTTTTGAAATTCCACAGCCGGGTGCCCGCATCTTGGAAATCCGTTTTCTTATAAACCTGTGGCATGATTGGACCGTCGCTGTTCCAATTGCGGTAAATGCCAATGCCGCTAACGCAGCTCAATAAAAAATTTGTGTTCAAGGCTCTTGCCACCCGGGGACCATAAGCAGAATACGCATTGTGCTGATCGTGGTACGCATCACTTCCGCAATCCACTTCCGATGCATCGGCGGCTGCGCCACAAGTAATGCTGTTGCCAATAAATTCAATGAACGGTTTTGTAGCTGGCGCAACTGACCGCACATTTTTTGCTTCCACCTGCTGAATAAAAATTGGGCCTGTATGCGCCTCTGTCGCTTTGTAAACAGTAACGGTATGGTTGCCCTCCGCAGCGGCTGGTATTATCACCGGCTCCTTCGAATTTTTATCAATGCGGATTCGTTTCTGGTAAACACCATCCAGTTCGTATTGCAGGTAGTTATGATCTTGCCCATCAGAAAGTGAAACAAATAAGCTGCATTCTCTTCCTTCAAAGCTGAAGGTGAAATGAGAAGCAGAACTGATTAATTCCAGTTGGTCATTCGTCATCGCTGTACGGCCAATCGGGAGTAGTTCTTTTGCGGAAAGTTTGTCTTGCTCTGTACTAATTGAACCAGCCGAAGCGCAGGCAAGCAAGGTCAGTAACACCAGCACATAACTTCTTTTCCTTATCGTCTGTAAGAGTAACATAAACCGTTATTTATTGTATTGACGAATAAATGCTCTCGCCTTCCTACCCGATTCTTTCAAATCCTCATCCTTCCAACCACCTGTTGAAGAAGCCGTCTTTTGCAACACCGAACAGGTTTCGTCTTTATCTGCTACCGACCAGGTAATCCAGCTGATTTTATGTTGTTCCGCCCATTCAATCCAACGCTGCCATTCTTCGTTGTTTAATGGTCCATCACCGGATGCTTCCATGCCGGCCGACTCGGAAATAAACAGCGGAATGCCTTTGCTTAAAGCATAATCGCCCCGCTTGCGCAACGCCTCTTTATGTGTGGCCGCATAAAAATGCAGGGTGTACATAATGTTGGTTTGAGCCAGCAGCGGATCATCGGCAACAACGTGTACATCTTGGTCCCAGTGCGGACTCCCCACAAGAATTACATTGTCCGCATCAACGGCGCGGATGGCGGCAATCACTGCTTCGGAATAAGCCTTCACTTCCGGCCAGCTTTCGTAATCAGGTTCGTTGAAGATTTCGTAAATGATGTTTGGATACTTACCGTATTTCGTTGCCATCTCCGTAAAAAACTTCTTTGCTTCTTCGGTTTGAATGCCATGGCTGTGCCAGTCGATGATGACATAAATACCCGCTTCAATGGCGCCGTTAATAACCGCTTCTATTTTTTCTTTTGAGCTGGCAGCATCTTTCAAATAACCTTTATCGGGCTCCACGCCCATGGCTGCTCTTACTACATTGCACTTCCATTCGGTAGCCAGCCACGCAACGGTTTCTTTGTTGTAAAAACGCGGCCACCAGTTGTGCCAGCCAAAGCTCATGCCCCGCAACACCACAGGCTTTCCAGCCTTGTCGGATAGTTGCGTGCCCACCACGTTCAAATCACCATGTTCTTTTACCGGTTGGGCAAAGGCCTGGAAAATAAATATTGATGCGGTGAGAAAAAGAAAAAAATGTTTCATGTTCAATTGTTTGATCGTTGCTTTCCTTTGGTGCAATACGAAGCAACCGAAAACCTTCTGATGAGAATAGTAATGCTGGCCGGAAAGCTTTCTACTTTTTTAGAACCGGCTTCGTGTAACCAACATCTTTTTTTACCGCTTCCAGTGCATGCATCAAATAAACAACAGGCGCCTGCCAGTTGATAGCAATTTCGTTGGACGCATAGGAACAGACATGATCGACATAGGCAGTTTCAACTTCTTTAAAAACATACTCGCAATTATCCTGCATACCAATGTTTGGCCCGCCAATCAGCAAGCCCGGCACCGGTTCCGTAATGCCATCCGCCTCCGATGGACGGTGATGCGGGTGCATAGGCGATTTGCTTCCGGCACCGGTGATGAAGGAATAACCAGTCGCATTGCGACCAAGTATGTAATCCAGGTTAGACAAGGCGCCATCAACATAAGATTTCTTCTTCGTTAATGCATAAGCCTGCAACAAAAGAATGCCTTGATTGGCAGCGTTGGAAGTGCCGCCCCAGTTGTAATCTCTTGCCGATTGGCCTATCACAGTTGCAAAGGCATTTTCGGCTGCTTTGGCAAGAAAAGTGTTTGCTTTAGCCAGAACGGAATCTTTCATAGCCTGCACATCGGCTTTCATTACTGAAGGGAGAGCTTTTTCAAAACGAATCAGCGAGTAATAACCCAACATACCCACATTGCCCCATGACAGTAACGCTGCCGGATCTTTCAAACGTTCTTTTACAACCACGGCGTATTGCTGGCCTTTTGTCGTAACAAACAGTTCGGCGGCAGCCCACAGCCATTCATCTCTCACACTGCGGTCACCGTAAGCGCCGGTGGAAATAGCCGGACTAAACTTTTTGTTCAACTCATTCTGATCGTACAACAGGTCCGGGTTTTTCTCCGCCCATTGCCAGGCTTTTTGTGCAGCAGCAAGACAACTGTCTGCCAGCTTTGGAAACTGCTTTTCAAAGTTTTTAAAAACCCTTGCCGCCTGTGCGGTAACGGCTGCAAAATCCAATGTAGCAGCCGTGCTTTTCTGCACCACGTAGCGAGGTTCTTTTGTTACTCCGGGCATCACCATGCCATCAAAAGCAGCGTTGGTGCATTTGTGATACACGCCGCCGTCAAAGGGATCCTGCATGGTCAGCATCCACCGCAGATTATACAACACTTCGTTCAGCAAATCTGGAATGGCATCGCCGCTTTCGGGAATGTTTGCAGAAAGAGATTTGAAATAAGCCGGGAAATCTTCATAAGCCGAAAGCAACGTACCCATGGTGATTCCCGAATTCACAATGTATTTGTTGTAATCGCCTGCATCGTACCATCCGCCGGGAGATTTGATGATATTGCCTGCAGGACGTTGTTCAGCAGCAGCGGAAGGATGAACCAAAACAATATCATCAGGATGACCGGCCGAGCGGTGCCATTTGCCTGCGTACTTTTCTTCCAGCGGCATGGAGATTCGCTGGTAATAAAATCCTTTCAGCGTAGCAACAGCTGTCTCTTTTTGCACATCATCCGCTATGCGGAAGACATATGAATGTCCAACGCCGGGAAGAAGCAAAACATAACTGCCAGCTTTTGTAAGGGAAGAAAAATCAGCGTGACGGGTTGTGGTACTGGAATAAGCCGACTTGCGGGAAGGGCCTATCTCGCCACGAAAAAATGTATCTCGCAAATTGGTGGACGTAATGAAAAAATTTTTAGCGTCTGTTTCGCCGGTAACAACAGCCAACTTTGGCGCACCGGGATAATAACCAACCTGGTTGATTTTTATACGATCGGTTACCTGTTGTGCAAAGGCTTGCAGTCCGCAAAAAAAGAGTACTGCTACCGGCAGAATAGATTTCATGATGTCGTTGAGTTTGAATCTTCCGAGATTAGTTCTTTGCACCCATTTTTATGGTTATTGCTTTTCCGATGTACGTTACTGATTGATCAGTGGCAGAAGGTACGTCCACTCCTCTTTTGGCCTCTTTTGTCACCCAGACAACATTAAATTTTCGTTGCCGCAGCATACCATTGAAGCTGCCTTTTCGTTCACCAATGGTTAAGGTTTTTGTTGCCTCATTGTAGGTTATGGGAATGGTTGCAAAGGCGCCATTTTCATAATTGTAGTTGGTGCCTTCGTCTTCATACAAAGTGAAGGCGCCATCAGCACCGGCGTAAACATAAAGTGTGATTTCATCAGCGGGCTTTTCTGACGTGTACTGCAGTTCTGGCCCGAAAGGAAGAATGGCGCCTGCTTTTACGAACAGCGGCATTCGTTCGTAACCAGCTTCAGCTGAAATGCGCTTGCCGCCATCGGTATATTCACCATTGTAGAAGTTGTACCAACCAACGCATTTCGGCAAGTAAACTTCCCTTTCGCGTTGGCCATAATTATATACCGGGTTTACCAGTAAAGATGGACCAAACAGGTATTGATCAGCAAGGTTGACAACAGCGGTATCAGTCGGAAAATCCATCACCAATCCCCGCATCAGGGAACCATCATTGTGGTAAGCAGCACCTGCCAATGAATAGATATAAGGCAGCAAACGATAACGCAGCTTGTCGTAATACAACATGCTTTGGTAAGCAGGATGTGTTTCCGGCGACGTATTGTAAATCTCCCGGAACGGGAACTGCCCGTGCACACGAAACAACGGCACAAATGCCCCAAACTGGTACCAGCGGGTTTGCAGTTCACGCCATTCTTCCAAGTCTTTTTCGGCAGGTTTTTCAAAGCGCTTTTCCACGGCAAAACCACCAATGTCCATGGTCCAATACGGCAGCCCGGACATGGAAAAATTTACCCCTGCAGAAATCTGCGCTTTCATATCA
>DATKHJ010000445.1:0-4574 GCA_035510335.1 Flavisolibacter sp.
GTCCACTTCTTCTTTTCCGCCATCCGGGTCTTTTGATTCGGAAGAACCTTTCTGGTAAAGAAAGATGGTGAGGATCACATACAAGGCCATCTGAAAAAATTCACTTTCCCAGTTTTCAAAGGTGGATTGAATAAAATGCCCGGAAGAGAGATAGGCTGCAATACCGATTTGTTTTCCGCCTTCGTCCTGCAATTGCTGGTTGTGCTCTTGCAGGCCCGTAAGTGTTTGGCCAACGATGGTCACTAAAAAGAGAACAAAAAACACAAGGGACAGACTATTGTATTTTAACCATTTCATGTTGGTTGTTTAAACCAATACGGTTAAAAAACTATTCCAGATTCAACACCAAAAGAAGGTTGTGAATAACCGGTGCAAACCACACCTCTGCCGTTTTAGTAGCATAAAATATAGTGCTTGAAAAACTTTATCCTAAACCGATTTTGTTGAACCGGCAAGAGGATAGCTGCCATAAAAAAAGCCGGCATCAGCCGGCCTTCTACTTTATGGTTTTTCGTTTAAACAATTTCGCCTTCAAGGTCGTAGTCGTAAGCCCGGGTAATTTTTACGTTCACAAACTCACCCGGCATCAACTTGCGGTCAGCGTGAATGATTACTTCATTGTCCACTTCCACGCTGTCAAATTCTGTTCTGCCCAAATAGCGGCCGGCTTCTTTTTTATCTACCAGCACCTTAAACGTCTGCCCTATTTTTTGCTGGTTTTTCTCGTAGCTGATTTCTTGCTGCACCGCCATAATGTCTTCAGCACGGCGTTGTTTTTCATCAGCGGGAATATCATCAACCAGCACATGCGCCGGCGTATTTTCTTCGTGTGAATAGGTAAAGATGCCCACACGGTCGAAACGCTGTCTTTCCAAAAAGCCTTTTAATTCTTCTACATCGTCAAGTGTTTCGCCGGGGAAACCAGTGATCAGCGTAGTGCGCAAACAAATGCCCGGAACCGTTTCGCGGATACCGACAATCAGGTCTTCCATTTCGGCTCTTGTAATCTGGCGACGCATAGCCTTCAGCATATTGTCGGCTGCGTGTTGCAGCGGCATATCAAGGTAATTGCAGATGTTTTCCCGCTCTTTCATCACTTCTAAAATCTCCATCGGGAATTTATGCGGATAGGCATAATGCAGGCGAATCCACTCAATGCCTTTTACATCGCTCAAGCGGCGCAACAAATCGGGCAGTGCCCGCTTTTTGTACAGGTCCAAACCATAGTAGGTAAGCTCCTGCGCAATCAGCATAATTTCTTTAATGCCGCGACGGGCAAGTGTTTCGGCCTCTTTTACCAGGTCTTCAACGGAACGGCTTACGTGGTTGCCACGCATCAGCGGAATGGCACAAAACGCACAGGTGCGGTTGCAGCCTTCGGCAATTTTCATGTAGGCATAATGCTGCGGCGTAGCCAGTAAACGTTCGCCAATAAGCTCCGATTTGTAATCAACCTCAAAACGCTTTAAGATCAGCGGCATTTCCATGGTGCCAAACCAGGCATCTACTTCCGGAATGCTTTGTTCCAGGTCATCGCGGTAACGCTGGCTGAGGCAACCGGTTACATAAACTTTGTCGAGCCGGCCCTTTTGTTTCAAATTTACCTGCTCCAGAATGGTGTTAATGCTTTCTTCTTTTGCTTTGTCGATGAAGCCGCAAGTGTTTACCACCACAATGTTGTGGTCACGCCGGGTGCTTTCGTGCACCACATCAATTTCTGCCGCCTGCAACTGGCCACTCAGTATTTCGCTGTCCACCATGTTTTTGCTGCAGCCCAGCGTAATAATGTTAACCTTGTCTTTTTTCAGCGTTCTTGCCTTCATGCTGTTTCCGGTAAATTTGAGGCGCAAAAGTAATTATTCCTGCCCGTAGCGGCTGTTTAGAAAATGGTAAACGTCAATCGTGAATGGTGAATTGTCAATAACGACTTTTTTACGATCCTAACGACTGTCGATACCATCCAGAAGATAAGATTCACGATTCACCATTGACGATTCACGACTATGAAATGGACAAGATTATTTAAAGGTTTTTTTGAAAGTGAGAAAACGGGTGGGGTTCTGTTGCTGCTTTGCACCGCTATTTCCCTGCTTATTGCCAACAGCGCCTGGGGCGAAGGCTACCTGCACTTCTGGCATTCCCGTATTGATTTATCGTTTGCCGGCATTAACCTCAATTATTCGGTTGAGCAGTGGATTAACGATGGGTTGATGACCATTTTTTTCCTGTTAGTGGGGCTGGAAATTGAACGGGAACTGTATGCCGGGGAGCTTTCTTCTTTTTCCAATGCTATTTTACCCGTGGTGGCAGCCGTAGGTGGCATGCTGGTGCCGGCCGCCATTCACTATCTTTTTAACGCCGGTACGCCAACACAACACGGCTTTGGCATTCCCATGGCTACCGACATTGCCTTTGCGCTGGGCATGCTGGCGCTTGCCGGTAACCGGGTGCCTTACTCTGTAAAAATCTTCCTAACCGCACTGGCCATTATTGATGACCTTGGCGCTATCCTAGTCATTGCCATTTTTTATAACAGTGGTGTACAGTGGCTTTATCTTGGCCTGTCGGCCGGAATTTTAGTGGGCTTACTGGTTTTATCAAGACTGGGTGTTCGTCATCTTGCGTTTTACCTGGTACCGGGTGTGGTGCTTTGGTATTGTATGATGCAGTCGGGCATTCACCCCACCATTGCCGGGGTATTGCTAGCGTTTGTGATTCCGTTTTCCGGAGAGAATGAAAGCACGCCGTCTTACCGGCTGCAACATGCTTTGCACAAACCGGTAGCCTATCTTATCGTTCCGGTATTTGCGCTAGCCAATACCGGTATTTTTCTGGAAGAAGGCTGGCTGTCGCAGATGACAACTCAAAACAGCCTGGGCATTATTGCCGGACTTGTGCTCGGAAAACCAATCGGGATTTTGCTTTTCTGTTGGCTACTTGTGAAGCTTACGAGCATTCGTCTGCCAACTTATGTGCAATGGAAAAATTTATTGGGAGCAGCTGTATTGGCCGGCATTGGTTTTACCATGTCGATCTTTATTTCCAACCTGGCGTTTGAAGATGCAAGAACCGTCAGCTACGCAAAAGTTGCCGTGCTGATCGGTTCATTAATTGCCACCACCCTTGGCTTATTGATTTTGTTCAATACCAAAAAAGTAACAAAAGCGGTAGAAGAAGGGTACGAACCAGGTTCGGCCGATTTAACCCAGCGAACGTAGCCAGTGTACAAACTCGTCGCGGGTTTTGCCAAGTTTTTGCTGCATGCGGCCGAAGAACTCGTCGTCTTTTCCTTCTTCCCAGCGCATATCATCATCGGTTAAATCGCCGTGCTGTTGTTTTACTTTTCCTTTCAGCTCGTTCCATTTGCCGCGGATTTCTAAATTATCCATAGTTAAAGGTTTTTCTTACCGGCTAAAAAAGCTGTGCCATAATGTGAGTGGTCAATAGTGAATAGTGAATGATGAATAGCAAGTAGCTTTTTCAATATTACCTTTCTATGTCACAAGTTATCGTCAATATTTACAAGCCTCCCACTTCTAACTTCTTACGTCCTACCTCATACCTCATCCCTCACTCCTCACCCCTCTCCTTCGGCAGCATAATATTCACGATACCCGGCAATATCCTTGCTTTTAACGAGGCAATCTTTCCCATGTATTCGCCATCTACCTGGAAAGGTGCTTTTTGCTGAAAGGTTAAGGTGACTTCTTTGGTGCGGAAGACCTCAATGCGTTTGGGGTTGAAACTTTTTCTTGCCGTGACGGCTTTAAAAATCTCCAGCAAGTGGATTTTTCTCACCACAACAATTTCAAACTTTCCATCGGCCACATCGCCGTTCGGATTAATCACCGCACCAGTGCCATACATTTCGGCGTTGGCAATGGCCACCATGTATGCCTTTCGCTTGATAAGCTTTTCATCGGTTTGAATAGCCACCCGCATTTTGCGTTTGTTCCAAAGCATTTTAAAAAGCGATCGGGCATAGCCCCACATGCCCCGTGTTTTTGAGGCTTCAAAGTATTTTACCAGCAAGGCATTCAGGCCTACATCGCTCAGGTGAAAACACAGCTCTTCTTCGTTAATCCGAATAGCATCCAGCTTTGCCTGCCGGCCGTTTAAAATCACGTCAATAGCATCGTTCACATCCGGCGGAATGCCTAGCTCCTTTGCCAGCCCGTTGGCCGAACCTGCAGGAATGATACCCAGTCGCATCGACGTTTCTTTTACAATTTCCGCCACCATTTTTACGGTACCATCGCCGCCAATTGCCACCACCGTATCCGGCGCAAACCGGTGAATGTGATGACGGATGGAAGCCTTGTCGCTTTCACCGTTTTGTATGTAAAATTCAATTGTGTAAGACGAGCCCTTGAAGAACTCGCAAATAGCGGTTTCCCAATCACGTTTTCCTTTTCCGCCGGCAATGGGATTTACCACAAACAATATTTTTCCTGTGTTGTGCATGTTTCTTGTATGCATCTCTCTATGCAAACGACTGACCACATAGAGGTGGCGCAAAAAAGAACGTGGAAGGAGAAGCTGTTGAACTGGTTTCGGCTGACGGCCCAGCCAAC
>DATKHJ010000446.1:0-5618 GCA_035510335.1 Flavisolibacter sp.
GGTTATCAACTGGTTTGCGCACAAATACGGAAGCGTGAACTTTGAAACCGACAACACTTCCAAAAACCTTTTCAAAGTAGATATGCTGATGCTGGGCGAGGGTTATCACAACAACCACCACAAGTTTCCTTCCCGCAGCAATTTTGCAGCGAAGAAAGGTGAATTTGACCCGGTTTATCCCATCATTGCCTTGCTGCACAAGCTGAAGATCATTCGCATTAACAACGCTGCAACTGCTTAACGCTTGGCAACAATGTGCTGTATAATTTTTACGGCATGCTCCCTCGAATTTTCAATGAACAGCCGGTGTGTATTCATGCCGCCGCAGATAACGCCGGCAAGGTAAATACCTGCCACGTTTGATTCCTGCGTGTCTTCGTTGTATTCCGGTTTTCTTACCGCATCATTGCTGAGTGCAATGCCCATTTGGGTGAGAAAAGAAAGGTCCGGCTGGTAGCCGGTAAGCGAAAGCACCCAGTCGTTTTCCAAAACCAGTTCGCCGTCCGGCGTTTGAATCACCACTTCTTTTTCCCGGATTTCCGTTAGCAGCGAATTGAAACAGGCTTTGATAGAACCTTCCTTGATGCGATTTTCAATGTCGGGCCGCACCCAGTACTTCACCCGCTGGCCAATCTCCGGGCCACGAATAACCATGGTCACTTCCGCGCCTTTACGCCAGGTTTCCAAAGCGGCATCCACGGCTGAATTCTGCGCACCTACCACTACCACTTTTTGAAAGGCGTAATAGTGCGGGTCATCGTAGTAATGCTTCACCTTCGGCAATTCTTCTCCCGGCACATTTAATAAATAGGGGAGATCGTAAAAGCCGGTAGCAACAATAATGTTATCAGCCGTATAGTTGCCTTTTGTAGTTTGTATTTCAAACAGCGGATTGTCCGATTGGTCTTCTGCCCGACGGCTAACCAGTCTTACCTGTTCAAAAAGGTGGATGTTGATTTTATGATCCTGTGTTACCCGGCGGTAGTATTCCAGCGCTTCGGCTCTTTTTGGTTTTGGACTGTTGGTGACAAAAGGAACATCGCCAATTTCCAGCCGTTCAGACGTTGAAAAAAACGTCATGTTCACCGGGTAATTGTAAAGCGAATTCACCAGCGTGCCTTTCTCTACAACAAGGTAATCGATGCCGTGTTTTTTTGCTTCCAGCGCACAGGCCAATCCAATGGGTCCGCCGCCAATTATTAGGAGAGAATAATGTGTACTCAAAATTGTGATTGTTTAACCTCTGTAAATCTTGCTTCCTTTCATGACTTCAATTGCTGATCCTTCCGCTAAAAATACCGACGAAGGTGGTTGGTGCAACGCTTCTGCAAAAGCAGCGCCATACAGAGCTTCGGTATTGCACAGCACCTGGTGCTCTTTTACTTTGTGTACCCGCCAAGATGGGTGGGCCACCTGGTAGGTGCCGCTGCAATTTTCGTTCACAAAGGTGTAGCCCCAATAATGTTCCGTGATAAATTCTTCTTCCGAGCCAGCCGCTAAAGCCGAAGGTTCTGCTTCTGCCACCGCTTTCAGGTAGTTCCATTCACGTCCCACTTTCCAGTAATAAGAAATGTCCAGATTCTCTTCGGTGTGCTTCCATTCATGATACATCCGGTGAGTGGTGTAGTTTTCACCGTAAAGGGTATTGGCCACAAAAGTAATCATGTGGCGAGGTACAATTTCTTTCAGAAATACAACTCCTCTGCGCCAGCTATTTTCCTCTTTGTAGCGAACATAAAACCGCAGGTTCACTTCTTCAAACGTGCGGTGAAAAGGTACCGGCAATCCCAAGACTTTTGTATTGCAAAAAAGAAAGCCAACCAGGCTAACAAAATACTTTCCGTTGAAATCATCCAATTCGGTGCGGCAGGGCAGATGAGGTTTTAGCACGGCCGGGTCAATTGTATAATTTGCCATCAAAAGGTTTCGCCATTCAGCCGTCAAAAAGGGTTTGGGCATAGCCGAAGTTAGCTGACGATTACGGAAAACTGTTTCTTTGGAGAGTACGCAACGCCAAACGCCGAACCGCAAACACCAAACAGCAAACCCTTAACTCCTCCTTATCTTTGCGGCGCATAAAACAGCTATATGAAGAAAACAGTTTACATCGTTTCAGCCGTTCGTACACCTATGGGTTCGTTTGGTGGTGCGTTAAAAGATGTTCCCGCTACCCAGCTTGGCGCTATTGCCATTAAAGGTGCTTTGGAAAAAGCCGGCGTTAGTGCCGACCAAGTGGATGAAGTGTTAATGGGTTGCGTAATCCAGGCCAATCTTGGACAAGCACCTGCCCGCCAGGCAGCCAAAGCGGCCGGACTTCCAGATAAAGTTGTTTGTACAACCGTGAATAAAGTTTGCGCCAGCGGCATGAAAGCCATTGCGCAAGGCGTGCAAAGCATTTTGCTTGGCGACACTGATGTTGTGGTTGCCGGCGGAATGGAAAACATGAGCGCCGTGCCTTTTTATGTGACCAATTTGCGCTGGGGGAACAAGTATGGCGAAACGTCCATGCTGGATGGCTTGCAGAAAGATGGCCTCACCGACTGCTACAGCAATTTTGCCATGGGTTGTGCTGCTGATATAACGGCAGCCGAAAGTAAAATCAGTCGCGAAGAGCAGGATGCCTTTGCCATTGAAAGTTACAAACGCAGCCAGGCAGCCTGGAACGAAGGCCGCTTTGCCGATGAAATTGTGCCGGTGGTGATTGCTTCAAAAAAAGGCGATGTGGTGGTTGACAAAGATGAAGAACCGTGGAATGTAAAATTTGACAAGATAGCCTCGTTGAAACCCGCCTTTGGGAAAGAAGGAACCGTAACGGCAGCTAATGCCAGCACCATGAACGATGGCGCTGCAGCTCTTGTGCTGATGAGCAAAGAAAAAGCCGATGAGCTGGGAGTTAAGCCAGTGGCTGTTATTCGTGGCTACGCTGATGCAGAGCAAGAACCAACCTGGTTTACCACTACGCCAAGTATTGCATTACCGAAAGCCGTAAAAAATGCAGGACTGGAAATGAAGGATGTGGAGTTTGTGGAGCTGAACGAAGCCTTTAGCGTGGTAGGCATTGTAAACACGAAAAAGATGAATCTTGACCCAGCCAGGGTAAACGTTAATGGCGGCGCAGTTTCATTGGGCCATCCACTGGGCTGCAGCGGTGCCCGCATCATCGTAACATTGCTAAATGTATTAAAGCAAAAAGACGGCAAAATTGGTGCGGCCGGAATTTGCAACGGCGGAGGTGGTGCCAGCGCTATGGTGATTGAAAGAATCTAACGGCGATCGCATAAATGCAATTTGTCAGTAGTGAGAGGTGAATGGTGAGTTTTAAACATTACTATTTACCTCTCACCATTTACGATTCAGTATTTACTTCTCTGTTCTTACCGTATTTAATGCGCAGAACAATCATGACAATATTTAGCAAAAGCGAAAAGCTGTTGGTAATAATAATCGGCAGGTCGTTGCGCATAACGCCGTAAACCACCCAGGTTGCTACACCCGTCATCAGCACCAGCAACATCACCTTCGATATATCTTCTGCTTTCTTTTCTTTAACGGTCTTAATTAATTGAGGCAGGAGAGAAGAGGCTGTACATATCCCGGCAAACAATCCCACAATCTGAGTTAAATCCATGAGTGTGGTGGTTGCAAAGCCTTTGCCAGCCGTTGTATCATTGTTTCCTTTCAAATGTAGAGAAGCAGTCGTTTTTCATTTTAGGTAAATTCATGCTCGTCTGCTAAATTTGCGCACCTTTTCAATTCAAAACTACATGAGACAAATTCCCTTTCGTGAAGCCCTGCGTGAAGCCATGAGTGAAGAAATGCGCCGTGATGAGCGGGTATTTTTAATGGGTGAAGAAGTAGCTGAATACAACGGTGCTTATAAAGTAAGCCAGGGTATGTTGGCTGAATTCGGACCCAAAAGAGTGATTGACACACCCATTGCCGAACTTGGCTTTGCTGCCGTTGGCGTAGGTGCTGCACAAAACGGTTTGCGTCCGGTGGTTGAGTTTATGACCTGGAACTTTGCCGTGCTGGCGCTGGACCAGATCCTGAACACCGCGTCAAAAATGCTGGCCATGAGTGGCGGCCAAATTACCTGCCCAATTGTTTTCCGCGGGCCAAACGGTTCGGCCGGACAATTGGGTGCACAGCACTCCACGGCTTTTGAAGCGATGTACGCTAACATTCCGGGCCTTAAAGTTGTTTCGCCAAGCAATGGCTACGATGCAAAAGGTTTGCTGAAACAGGCTATCCGCTATGAAGAAGATCCTGTCATCTTTATGGAAAGTGAAGTGATGTATGGCGATAAAAGCGAAGTGCCTGATGAAGAATACTATATTCCCATTGGCAAAGCCGATGTAAAAAAACAAGGCAACGATGTTACCATTGTTTCTTTCAACAAAATGATGAAAGTGGCCTTGGGTGCTGCTGCCGAATTGGAGAAAGAAGGCATCAGCGCAGAGGTGATCGATCTTCGTTCTATTCGTCCGCTGGACTGGATGACGATCTTGAAAAGCGTGAAAAAAACAAACCGCCTGGTGATTGTGGAAGAGCAGTGGCCTTACGCTTCGGTTTCTTCGGAGATTACTTACCGCATCCAGAAAGAAGGTTTTGATTACTTGGATGCCCCCATTCGCCGCATTACGGCGGCTGATGCACCTCTTCACTACGCACCCAATCTGGTAACAGCAGCATTGCCTGATGTGCCTCGTACGGTAAAGCTTGTGAAAGAGGTGATGTACCTGAAAAAATAAGGCAGATCAATAAAATTCTTCCTACCCCAAAATGGGTAAATTTTGAAAAAGTTGTGTTTCCCCAAACACAACTTTTTCATTTTCAACAGGAAAGGAAAAAAAATATTTCTTCCAAAAGTTTTGTATTGTGAATTAAGGTATGCATCTTTGTCTCGGTTTTTCATAGGATATTGGATTTTACACGAGGCTGGATTTCTATCCGGCCTTTATTTTTTCTAAAGGTTTCCACTTAGTCAGTGAATAACCAAGTTTTGGTATAGCTGTCGCTTTAAATTTTTCTACTACACGCAGCTCCTCACAAAAGTTGTTTGCGGGCAAGCCGTAAATCACGCATCACTCATCACTCATTATTTCTTTACTTTGCCAACCTAATTTTTAGAATGGCAACCCTCTTAATCATCGACGACGAAAGATCAATTCGCAAAACCCTCTCGGAAATCCTTTCATTTGAAGGGTACAAAATAGACGAAGCAACAGACGGCGAGGAAGGCTTGAAGAAGTTCAAGGAAAAAACATACGACGTTGTGCTGTGCGATATTAAAATGCCGAAGATTGACGGCATGGAATTTCTCCAAAAGGCGACAGAAACTGCGCCTGATGTGCCCATTATCATGATCTCCGGTCATGGTAATATTGAAACGGCCGTGGAAGCGGTGAAGAAAGGGGCCTATGATTTTATTCAAAAGCCACCGGATTTAAACCGCCTCCTCATTACCATTCGCAATGCAATGGAGCGGAACAAACTGGTTACCGAAACCAAAACGCTGAAGCGCCGGGTAATTAAGGTGCAGGAAATGATTGGCGAGTCATCACCCATCAAACAAATTAAAGACACCATTGAGAAAGTAGCGCCTACCGAAGCCCGTG
>DATKHJ010000447.1:0-6935 GCA_035510335.1 Flavisolibacter sp.
CTTCTGCGGTAACTACCGAAACAATATTTGTCTTTGCATCAGTTGGTATTTCTGCATTGCCATGAGCAATTTGTTCCAGGGGAAGAAGTACGGTAAACGTTGTCCCTTTTCCCATCTCACTCTCCACTGTTATGGTGCCACCGTGCAGTTCTACAAACTCCCTTGTAATAGAAAGGCCAATGCCCGAACCCTGATTAAGGATCGTAACAGGAGTAGAGGTTTGATAGAAGTTTTCGAAGATCTTTTCTTGCTGGTCAACTGATATGCCAATGCCCGAATCGCAAACCTTCAGTGCAATTCCTTTTCTTCCATCATCATCAATAACGGTTGCTTCTGCCAAGAGGCGCACACTGCCTCCGGTAAGGGTAAATTTAAACGCATTGGAAAGAAGGTTGAACAGGATGCGTTCCAGTTTATCATGATCGAACCGGGTGTAAAAACAATGCGGCAGGTTGGTCACGGTGAAGCTGATTTGTTTTCGCTCTGCCAAATCTTTAAAAGAATCGCTGACGTCTTCTATGAACTGTACCAGGTCGCCTTCGGTTGCGTTGAGACAGAGTTCCTGTTCTTCCATCTTGCGGAAGTCAAGCAACTGGTTCACCAGGTTAAGCAGGCGTTTTGCATTGCGTTTTATCAACCCCAAATGCGCAGCAGCTGTTGTGTTTTTCTGTTGTTGTAATAAGGTATCTACCGGACCAAGAATCAGCGAAATAGGCGTGCGGAATTCATGACTTAAGTTGGTAAGGAATTTAATCTTTTGCTGGTCCAGTTCATGAATGCGTTCGGCTTCTTTTCGCTCCTGTTCGACCCTCATTTTTTCCTGCTCCCGGGCAAAGTTTCGTTTTAATTTTTGGATGCCTTTGTGCCGGATGTAGAAGAGGCTTCCAATAAAGAGCAGCACATAAACAATGTACGCATACGTGGTGCGCCAGAACGGTGGATGAACGGTAATGCGGATCGTTGTTCCCTCTTCATTCCAAACGCCATCGTTGTTGCTTGCTTTTACACGAAACGTGTACGTTCCCGGGTCGAGATTGGTATAAGCGGCTGTGGTAACATTGCCTACGTAATTCCAATCTTTGTCGAAGCCTTCCAGTTTGTACGCATATTGGTTTTGCTCGGGTGCGGTGTACGAAAGACCAACATAACGCAGCGTAAAATTCTGCTTATAGTCCAAATTGATTTCTTTCGCCACCGAAATATGCGTTTGAAGCGGACCTTCATTTGATGGTGAAACAGCCTGGTTGCTGACCGTTAAACCGGTAAGCAACACGGCAGGAATGTTCTTATTCTTTTTTAGCGAAGCGGCGGTAAAAGAATGAAAGCCTTCGAGTCCGCCAAACAACACATTGCCATTGGATAACAGTAAGCCTGCACCGCGAACAAAATTGTTTTGCTGCACGCCATTGTGGTGATTAAAATTGCTGATCTTCTTTCCATCCGGGTCAATAACGCTGATGCCTTTGTTAGAGCTAACCCACTTGCGGCTGTTGCTATCTTCAATGATTTTGTAAACAGCGTTATTCTGCAAACCATCTTTTTCCGAAAGAACGCTTATTTGTCCTGTCTGACGGTTCAGAATACCAATCCCGCCACCCAAAGTTCCGGCCCAAATGTTGCCGGCGCGGTCTTCCAGCAAAGTTTGCACTTTGTCGTTTGGCAGCCTGCTGTTTTCGGTGTGGTAGATGGTAAAGCTTTTGCTTTTTACGTTGTAACAGGCGATGCCGCGACCATGCGTAGCCAGCCAGATATTTCCATGGCGGTCTTCCAGAATATCGCGGATAAAACTGTTGATGGGAAGCCGCACATCCAGGGGTGTTTTCGGTGTGGGTGTTAAACGAAGAATTGTTTTTTTATTGCGGTCAAGCACTACAACGCCAGCACCGTTAGTACCCAGCCAAAGATTGCCGCTGCGGTCTTCCTTTATGCTGAAGACATCGTTTGCACCTTGCTCGCCTGTGTTGGGTTCATTCAGCAGTTGTTGCCAGCTTCCGGAACGGGGTTCGTAAATCAACAGCCCATCCCCATATCCACCTATATAAAGCTGCCCGGTTTTACTCATGGTCAATGCGAGTATCGGACGCTGCCCATCGCCACCTGGCTTTGTTGACGGAAGCGCCAGCTGCCGGAACAATCTTGTCTGCGGGTCAAATACACTAAGGCCACGTTCCGTGCCTACAAAAACATTTCCGCCAGGCGCTTCTGCAAAAGCATTTACCATGGGTGAATTCAATCCATGCGGGTCAAATGCCTGGCTTTGAATATGGCTGAACAGGTTTAAATTCTTGTCGTACTTACTTACGCCGCTGCCGGGTGTGCCAAACCAGAAAATGCCTTCTTTGTCCAGCCAAATGCTGCGAACAACGGGTGCATGCAAACTGTGAATATTTCGCTTGTCTTGTGTAAATGGAGTGGCATTGCCGGTTTTTGTGTCAAACAAAAGAATGCCTTTTCCGGTGGCCAGCCATAACTGGTGCCCGTCAACGCCAATGGAATTAATATAATCGGCACTTTGCAACGGATGATGGCTTTGCTTGTCGTGCCGGAACGTAACAAAAGAGCTACTGCCTGCGGAAAGTTTGCTTAAACCTTTGTCGGTACCAATCCACAAATTACCTGCCTTGTCTTCAACAATCGCATTCACTTCATTGCCAGCAAGGCTGAAGGGATCGTTATCGTTATGCAGAAATTGTTTAGCAGCTTTTGAAACCGGGTTGTATTGCCACAGGCCTTCACTGGTACCGATCCACATATTCTTTTTGCTGTCTTCCAAAAAACAAATGCCGTGAAGGGTAGGCGAAGCGTTTGTTGTTTTTGTCGAAAGATTGATGCGGCCGCAATTGCCTGTTTTAGGGTCAAGGCGGTTAACTCCGTTGTAATGACCAATCCACAACTGGCCGGTATGATCGCTAAGAATACCGCGGATCACATTGTTGTCGATGCTTTTGCCGGATGTGTTAGACGGATAGGAAATAAAGGCATCTGTCTTCCGGTCGTACAGGCTTAACGATCCGCCGCTGGTGCCAACCCAAAGATTTCCGGCTTTGTCTTCGTGCAACGAAAGAATTTCATTTGCCTGCAGGCTTGTTTTGTCGCCGGGTTTGTGCCGGTAGGCTGTAAAAAGATTGCCATCAAATTTGTCCAGACCATCCTCGGTACCAAACCACATAAAGCCATAACGGTCCTTCAAAATGGCATTCACTGTATTGGACGATAAGCCGTCTTTGGTAGTTAATGCGGTGAAGTTGATGTCGGGCTGCTGGGCACCAACATCCCGGCTAAGCAACAAAACGATAGTAAGCCATTGCAGGAATCGAATGTTTCTCATATTGTATAGCAAGACGTAAAATGCGGTTGCGCCGCAGAAGTTGAAAGCCCAATCTAAAACATTTTTTTAAAATAGGAGGTGAGATGGACTGCGAGAGTAATGAATATCGTAAAACACTTGCATTATTCGCTTTCGAAGCAGGCTATGTTGCATAAGAAGTGTAATTACGATTTAAAATTTAAATGGGATGGATTCGGGCCTGCGTTTCAACGTTGAAAGTTTCTGCTCAACGCTAACCACTTGTCTTTCAATGGCAGAAAACATTTGTTCCATAAGTTTCAACAAATGATCTTGTATGGCAATTTCAGGCTCTTTAGTTTTGAAAGCGCCAGGAGAACATTGCTTGCCGAACAACGATTGCAAGGCACTACCAAAACAACGTTCTCTTTTCCAAACCGAAAACGAAGCATACATGAAGTTTCTAACCTCTCTTTTGGCAACAACCGTTTCTTTGTTAGCTTTTGGTCAGAACAGGATCACCATTAACGCCGACGCGGCAAAAGACACGATCAGCCGCCACATTTACGGCCATTTTGCCGAACACCTCGGCCGCTCCATTTACGATGGTTTTTATGTAGGGGAAAAGAACACCAAAATCCCGCACACGGCTGGTGTTCGCAACGATGTGATTGCTGCTCTAAAAAAATTGAAGATTCCGAACCTGCGCTGGCCCGGCGGCTGCTTTGCTGATACGTATCATTGGAAAGACGGCATTGGTCCCAAGGCCCAGCGGCCTAAAATTGTAAACGTTTGGTGGGGAGGGGTAACAGAAGACAACTCATTCGGCACGCATGATTTTTTGAACCTGTGCGAACTGCTGGGCACCGAACCTTACCTCTCGGGTAATGTGGGTAGCGGTACTGTGCAGGAATTAAGCGACTGGGTTAATTATACCAACTTCAATGGCGAAAGCCCCATGAGTAAGCTCCGCAAACAAAACGGCCGTGCAAAACCCTGGAATGTAAAATACTGGGGCGTGGGCAACGAAGCATGGGGTTGCGGCGGCAACATGCGGGCAGAATACTACGCCGACATCTACCGTCAATACGCCACCTTTATGGGCAACGGTATTTTTCGCATTGCTTCAGGTGCTTCTTCCAACGACTATCACTGGACAGAAGTGTTGATGAAAAATGTTCCAGCACAAATGCTGGAAGGTGTTGCCCTGCACCATTACTCCGTAATTGACTGGAACAAAAAAGGACCGGCAACAGGCTTCACCGAAGAACAATATTTCACCACCATGCAGCGGGCCTTGGCCATGGATACGTTGATTAAAAATCACGTGGCTATCATGGATAAATACGATTCAAAAAAACGTGTAGCCCTGGTGGTGGATGAATGGGGTGGCTGGTACGATGTTGAGCCAAATACAAATCCCGGTTTTCTGTTTCAGCAGAACACGATGCGGGATGCTGTGCTTGCCGGCGCCACGCTGAACATCTTCAATAACCACGCAGATCGGGTTCGCATGGCCAACCTTGCGCAAACCGTGAATGTGCTGCAGGCCGTTATCTTAACGGAAGGGCAAAAGATGATTTTAACGCCAACCTATCATGTAATGGAGATGTACAATGTGCACCAGGATGCCCTGCTCTTACCCGTCTCTCTTAAAAGTGACGATTATGTGCTGAACGGCGAAAAGCTGCCAGCCGTTTCAGCCTCGGCTTCAAAGGATCAAACCGGTGCTGTTCATATCTCGCTGGTGAACATCGATGCAAAGCAGCCAAAGGAGATTACCATTGCTTTGGGTAAGGTGGCTGCCTCCACAATCAGTGGCCGTATTTTAAAGGCAGGATCGCTACAGGCGCACAATACTTTCGCCCAACCACAGGCCGTGAAGCCGGAAACATTTAGCGGTGCCAGAATGGAAGGAGAGAACCTCCGTGCGACATTGCCTCCTTACTCGGTTGTTGTACTAAAATTGAAATAGATTGCGTAATCGTTTACGTGGCTATTTCACAACAAAAAACACATTGTGCAAAAAAAAATTGCGTAATCGATTGCGTAAATAAAAAAACTCTTTAATTTAGTAACCAAGATTGCTATTCTTACCGTCCTGCGAATTCAAGTTGACAATGTTATTGTCAACCCTATGATTCAAAAAAAGGCTTAAATAGTTTGTTATACGTGAAGCCTTATTCTAGCGTGTTCAGTTGATTGTTTAAAGGCTCTTTTCACATTGCAATGCAGGTGCTTTCTGCTGACTGTTTTTAATGAAATAGTATTCGGAAAGATGACTGGTTGCGGTGAAGAAAACCGCCGGGTAGTTTGATTCTTACCCTCGGATTATGCCTGTACGGGTTAAATGTAACTCCGACGTTTTGCGTCGTATGGTTTAACATCAATCATCTTGTAAACGACTTGCTATGATTTTAAAAAACGCTTCTCCTGCTTTAGGCAAACATTTCTCTCTTTCTTTTTTTCATTCTGCAACGCCAGCATAGCTGCGCTGATTCACGCATCGGAAGGCGTTCACTGGCTTCCGCTTGCGCTTGTACACTTACTGCATTGTTTCATGGTCAACTGATTTTATTTCATATTTAAACATGTCCTGCTTATGCTTAAAAGAACTTCTATAAAAATGCAAGCCCTGTGCCTGCTCCTGCTGTTCCTCTTATTTGGCAGCAGTCTTATGGCACAGAACCGTGTGTCCGGTAGAGTAACAAGTCAATCAGATAACCAACCGGTAGTTGGCGCAACGGTGCAGGCAAAAGGCACCACCAATGCAACACAAACCGGCAACGATGGTTCCTTCGTCATTTCAGTTGCTTCAGATGCCACGTTGATTATTACTGCTGTCGGCCACATGCCGCAGGAGGTCGCTGTAAATGGCCGCTCGCAAATCGCCGTTTCTATGCAGACAAGTGCCGGCGGACTGGACGAAGTGGTAGTAGTTGGTTATGGTACCCAGCGCAGAACACGGGTTACCGGTGCCATCTCCAATGTCAATGGCAAAACACTTAACGAAGTGCCTGTACCGAACATTTCACAGGCATTGCAAGGCCGTGTTGCCGGTGTTCAGGTAACCAACAACGGAAGCCCCGGTACGCAACCCATCGTTCGTATCCGCGGTATCAGTTCTATCAGCTTTGCTTCCGATCCATTGTATGTCATCGACGGGTTTCCTTCAGGAGATCTTTCTGCTCTTGACACCCGCGATATTGAATCAGTTGATGTTTTGAAAGACGCCAGTGCCGCTGCTATCTATGGTTCAAGGGCAACCAATGGTGTGATTATGATCACAACGAAAAAAGGCAAAAGAGACGGCAAACTTCAGGTTAGCCTAGACTCGTATGTGGGTACATCACAGGTAACCAAACGTCTGGATCTGCTGAACACCCAACAATACGTACAATATGCCAATGCGTTAACAGGTGGCGTTCTTCCGCCCCGCCTGCAATCGGCTAACTTTAACCAGCCCATTTACAACGGTGCTTCGCAAACTTATGCGCAAACAAATACTGACTGGCAGGACGAATATTTCCGAGATGGCATGATGACACAGCACAATATTGGGTTGAGTGGTGGCGGCAGTGCTTCGCGTTTTTATGCGTCGGCCGGTTACTTTAAACAGCGTGGTACTACACCGGCAGTAGGCTACGAA
>DATKHJ010000448.1:0-3347 GCA_035510335.1 Flavisolibacter sp.
GTTTATGGTGCCGTGCAGCGCCATTGAAGGTTTTTTAAAGAACCAGATAAGCTAAATAAGAAAGGGCACCTGCGGTGCCCTTTCTTATTTATGATCGTCATACTTTTCCCTGTTCACTTCTTCATCGCTTTGCGTGTCTTCTTCAGCAAACGGATTGTTGCCGTCAATCTTCTGGCTATTGTCTGGCGAAGAGGTACGTTGCACCTTTGCCTGGTCTCTCGCTGCCGACTCAATGGGCGAATCGGTAAACGTACTTCCTTTATTGCCTAATTCATCGCTGTAAGCCTTACCCGGATTGGTTTGCTCCAGCTTATCTTTTTTTGTGTCCATATAACTTGTTTTCTAAACTGCTTACAAAAACATGCCACACTGATGACCTTACTGGTGCTCAGTTGGTGCCGTGCGGTCGTTTTGCGTTGGCGCAGGTTCTTCCTTATTTGCTTCCTTTGGAATGACCGGCTCGCCGTTTTTACCAACCTGTACAAATGCACCATCTGTGTTTTTCAACGGGTGGTCCTGTTCCTCAAACGTTTTATCTTTTTCTGCCATAACAATTCTTTTTGTAGTTACTGTGCAAAGAGTTTGCCGTGTCACTTTTTCCTACCCTTCTTCTTTTTCCAATCCGCCACCAAGTTCCCCGTTGTGCATGCGGCCTTCTACCTGGTCAATGCGGCCGGGATAACTGTGTTCATTGGCATCTGACTGCGGCGCATTTTCTTGCGAAACCGGTTTTGTTTCCGGCTGCTTATCCGGCCCTGCCGATGTCTGTTTTTTGTCGTTTTCCTGCATCATAATTCAAGGTATTAGTCTTTATAGTTTGCCAAATAATTATGCCAATCCGTTTCTCTTGTTCATTTGTATAAAGGGTTGTTTGTTAGTTCTGCTTCAGCCTTACCGCTTCTTTTTTACTGATTTATCGTAGAACTGTGGCTCCTTTTTAGAAACCCATTTGAGGAAGTTGGCGATCTCATCGTTTTCTTTTAACCGCTCAATGGTGTTGTAATGCCGTTTCAATTCCATTTCGGTAAAGACCGAGTGAATTTTATCGTGGCAGATTTTGTGAAGCAGCACGGTAGTTGTGCCTTTGCCACCTTTACTTAAAGGCAATAGGTGGTGCCGGTTATATGGGGGCGCCAAAGGCCTGTCGCAAAGCGGACAAACAATTTCCAATTCTTCGCTCATGCCTTATACAGACAAGAAACATACCTTTTCAGCCGTACAACTAACTGTACATTTTTGAACTGGCAAGAAATTTTGATGGCAGAAGTTATGCACCCTGCCGTTGGCTCCAAACCCAGGTTTTTACTGGCCGTTTTCCCGGTACTGATTAAACGTGCCTTTGCTACGCTTACGCACAACGATCCCTTGCGCATGGCCGGCGCCACGGCATTTTTCACTTCGTTTGCGCTGCCGTTTATCCTGATTTTAATTACACAATTGTTGGGACTGATCATTGACCCGCTGCAACTTCGCCGTGAACTTTTTGCCGACCTCTCCGCCGTACTGGGAAGAGAAAGTGTACGGCAAGTAGTGGATACGCTGATTGCCTTTCGGCGGCTGGCAAGCAATCTTTGGATCACAGTGTTTGGTTTCCTTTTTCTGCTGATGGTAGCCACCACTTTGCTGATGGTTGTGAAAGGATCGATTAACCAGATCTGGCGCATTAAACCAAGCAGGGGCCGCAGCTTTTTCAGCAAGCTGGGCACACGTTTCCAATCAGTTTTAATTATTGTTGGCACCGGCGTTCTCATCGTTATCAGCATTCTTGCCGAAACAATCCGTGCACAAATGGGGCAGCGCCTTACGGAACTATCGCCTACGCTGGGCCTTTTTGTAAACAGCACTTTGCTGCACCTGTTTTCGTTGCTGTTTGTCACCCTTTGGTTTGGAATTATTTTTCGCCTGTTGCCCGATGCAAGGCCAGCGTGGAAAGTAACGCTGACCGGCGCCTTCTTTACCGCGATCCTGTTTACCATCGGGAAATATGTGTTGCGCCTGTTGCTGATCAACAGCAATATCGGAACGCTGTACGGCACTTCCGCCAGTATTGTGCTGGTACTTTTGTTCGTGTTTTATTCCTCCCTCATTCTTTATTTCGGCGCAGCCTTTACAAAAGCCTGGGCCGACTACCTGCACTGTCCTATTAAACCGCTGTCGTATGCCCGGCGGTATAAAGTGACGGAGGTGGATGAAGAGTAGAGAGTGATAGTGAGATGGTAGGATATTGAGATATTGGGGTTGAGGGAATTAGGAATTGGGGATTGGGCTGAATTGAACAATCTTTTGCTGAATATAAATAGTAGAGTTGAGAAATAGATGCTGAAACCTTATTTGTGCTGTTTGGGTTGGTTTCAGAATCGCGAGGTTTCTATGTTTAGAATCATGCGAATGCAAAGCAAACGAATTGAAGAACATGAACTTTCTTCTTATGTAATGAAACCAAGTCCGGTGACAGTGTTGAGTAATTAATATCCTAATATCTCAATATCCCACTCTACTGATGCGGCGGATTGCATTGCGGTATTTCATACTTATAACCCGGGCCAAGAATGTGCACTTTCAGGTCTTTGACCGACATTACTTTTTTGCTGGTGAACTCGTCGATGTTTGATTCGCGGATGTGAAAGCCTTCAATAACGATGACCATGCCGCTGCCGATTACTTCTGCTTCAATTCCATTGCGTACAACAATGGCCGTGTCTTCTTCAATGCCAATACCAATGCATGTTGGATTGGTTTCTACTACCTGCGCCATACGCACAAACCTGCCCCGGTCAACAAAATGCGTATCAATACAAACGTCTTTTAAAAACTCCAGCCCGGTGGTAATCTTTATTTCACCGCCCAGTTGCTGCACATCTTTGTTGCCGGCGTAAATCATGGGGGTAGAAAGCGCCATGGCACCGGCGCTGGTTCCGCCAACAATAATGCGGTCCTGTATGTAACGGTTTTTTAAATCGGTAAGAAAGGCTGTGCCGCCATAAATGGACGTAAGTTTAAGCTGGTCGCCGCCGGTAAAGAAAAAAGCATCGGGCTCTTCCACTCTTTTTTCCAGCTTGTCGTCCAACACTTCTCCGCGGCTGTTGTGATGCAGGTGATGCACACGCCGCACACCCAACTCACCAAAAATCTTTTTGTAATCGGCAAACGATTCTTCCGGCTTGCCGCTGGCAGTGGTTACCACTTCAATCAACGGGCTTTCCCTGCGGTTCATCAGCTCAACAAACTTCCGCAACACGGCGCCTTCTTCATGCCCGTTTTCCTTCTCCCTTTTATCATCTTCCTGTTCTGCTTTTTCCAGTGTTTTTTCTTCTGCTCCGCCAATAATCACCAACACTCCTTTTGGC
>DATKHJ010000449.1:0-3194 GCA_035510335.1 Flavisolibacter sp.
TAGTAATACCGGACAAACAATTGTTCGGTATTTTTTATATGTTTAATGAACGGATTTCATCTAACGACTGCGTAAAACGTTTAAAAAACAATCAGTCGTTGTGATGCACCAATTTTCCATAGCTGACCTTGAGCGATATACACAGATTAAAGCACACACCTTCCGCACCTGGGAGCAGCGCTATAATCTTACCAAAAGCAAACGTGGTCAAAATGGCCTTCGCTTTTTTACAATAGACGACCTCGACTTTTTCCTTGACTTTTCCCTGCTGAACCGGTTTGGTTACAAGGTTTCCAAAATTGCCTTGCTGAATCGCGAAGAAATTCGCGAACGAGCCTTTCAGCTAACGGAGGAGACGGCGCGGAAAGAGAACATTGTTAACAAGCTGATTGTTTACATGTTTTCACTGGAGACAGAGGCGTTTGAATCAACAGTTAATCATGTCATCGGGAAATACGGAATAGACGTTGCGGTGGAAGACGTTCTTCTTTCGTTTATTGAACGTACTGATCTCTTTTCATATTCAGCCAACTCCGCAACAGCTTATCATTTTGCGGTTGCCATCCTCCGAAAGAAAATGATGGTTGCCATCGAGCAGGCAAGGGCAAAAAGGCATCTTGCTAAAACCGCGCTGTTGTTTCTGCCGGAAGGCGAGCATTTCGATCTTATTCTTTTGTACCTGCAGTATAAATTTCAACTGGCGGGGGTCAAATCTTTTTACCTGGGAAACAACATACAATTACGGCAGTTAAGTGCTGCCGTACAGGAAAAACTTCCCGACTACCTGGTAACATTTATACATAGCGGCAGCAAAAACCTGCTGCGTAAACTGATGAATAGTTTTCCTGACTATACAAGCCGCTTACTTGTTGCCACCGAACAATTACCGGTTTACAATCACACACCGGCAGGAGATTTCAAACTGTCGCAATACAAACACATTTTGCAGGAAGTGGAGGCCCGGCGTTAGCAGTGTGGTGTTGCTTACTGAAGCGAACTGCTTATCAGCCTGGTGCCGGTAAGCAGTTCGCTTTTTTAGTTCAATGAATTACTTAGTGTGAGACAATTTAAACAGCTACATCAAGTGACTTCCCTCTCTATGAATAGCAAGCATTGAAACTTAATAGCTGCATTTCCAATTTTTGCAGATAGTCTTTGTGTTGAGATATGATTGCCGTTCTGTGGCCCAAGTCTCTATTTCTTTTGATCTCCGTTCTTAATGGTTATTTAATATCGCTAACCGATTGGCGGTTTTGATTATCCCTACTTTTATTCCTACATTTAGTTACGAACGAACTCCTTTAAACACGGCGTGTCCCGTCCATCATACATGAGAAACGGCCAAAATAATGAGATTGCTTTGTGGGAAGACTTTGTGGCTGGCGACAAAAATGCCTATGCTGCAATCTACCGGACTTATTATCCTCTGCTTTTTAATTACGGGCACAATTTCATTACAAATACTGCCCTAATTGAAGACTGCATACAGGAGATATTTATCCAGTTCTGGATGAACAGAACCAAACTCGAAACGGTGCACTCCATGCGCAGCTACCTGTTTGTCTCTTTCAGGAGGGCATTGCTGAAAGCGGCCGATAACGGTAAGCAAACAGGGCCGCTTACGGAGGAGGAAACCGGGTTTTCATTTTCACTGTCGCTTGACCAGGTGATGATTGACCGCGAAACTATTTATGAGCGGAACATTAACCTCAAATCTGCTGTGGAGAAGCTAACCGGCCGCCAGAAGGAAGCCGTCTTTTTAATGTACTACCAGAACATGAGCTATGAAGAGATTTCGGTGGTGCTTCAAATCTCCAAAAAAGCAACCTACAAACTCATGGCCCGTGCGGTAAGCGAACTACGTACATTTTACCGGCAAGCCGTTGGCACACTTTTGCTGCTGCTCATTCTTCTCGTGTCGCCATTTGCCGTGCTGACGAGCGGATTTCTGCTTTTTTAAAAAAAATATTTTATTCCGTGGGGTAAAAAATCGGGTTGATGTCTCCTTAGAACAGAATCAACACTGTTCATGCACAAAGACTATTCTGCTTTCAGCGAAGAAGATTTTATTGCCGACGAATATTTTCATCAATGGGTGAAGACGCCTGATGCGGAGAACAACCAGTTTTGGTCCGCGTGGGTGGATGCGCATCCCGAAAAAAGAGGCGCAGTGATGGCGGCCAGGACCTTTATTGAAAACCTTTCTTTTCAGGTCACGCTTCCTTCGCAGCAAAAAATCGAAGCATCGCTTTCGGAGAGCCTTTTGAAAATAGAGGCCATGGAGGCGGAGGTTCCGGTACCTCGTCAAAAAAAATATCGTTTTCGGCGCATGGGCTGGCTGGCCGCAGCGGCTTTTGTGGGTTGCCTTGTAGTTGCCGGATTGCTTTATAAAAAGGCTGAACCGGTAACCATTCATCTGGTCGCTGGTCAGCAGGAAATCAAAACCATTACACTTCCCGATAGTTCGGTAGTAACGCTGAATGCCGGCGCTCATCTGACTTACACATCTGCTATGCAACAGTCGGCCGACCGTGAGGTGTGGCTGGATGGTGAAGCTTTCTTCTCCGTAAGCCACCAGGCCGACAAAGGCAAAGCCAAACGTTTTATTGTACACACCAACGACATGGACATTGAAGTACTGGGAACAACATTCAATGTAAAGAAAATGAACGGTGTAACAAACGTGAGCCTGAATACCGGTAAAATAAAAATTGCGTTGAAAAACGAACCGGAAACCGCCATTTACCTGCAGCCCGGCGATTTCGTCCGCTACTCGCCGGCAGAGCGGCAAATGCTGAAGAAGAAAGTAAGCGTTGATCTCTATTCCGGCTGGAAAGAAAATAAAATTTCTGTTGATAACATGCCCTTGTCGGAGATCACCAGGCTACTGGAAGATACCTATGGTTACGATATCCGGTTAGAACGCAAAGAGCTTGGTGAAAGTAAAGTTTCCGGAGCCCTGCACGTAAAAGATGAAAAAGCATTGATTGAAACGCTTGCTTTTGTTCTGAACCTGAATATCGTCAAAAAAGATAGTGTCCTTTTCTTTCAATCCAAAAACTAAATGTTCATGCAACGATCTCCTTTACTCCGGTTAGGAAGATGGCCGGCGCTGCTGGCCTGCCTGGTGAGTAGTTCGCTAACCGCCCAGGGCTTTTCGCCTGTTAATGCCGGTGAGCCGCCAATGCCAGACC
>DATKHJ010000450.1:0-34520 GCA_035510335.1 Flavisolibacter sp.
TTATTTTTTGATGGCAAGATTAACACCGATAAAGAATATGCTGTAGGGTTACGATACTTCATCAGTCGCACATTTTCTATCAGCACCTTGTATGATAGTGATTATGGAGTGGGTGCGGGCATCAGCATACGCTACTAAAAAAACATTCCTTATGATAACAATGGAAATTAACAATAATTGGACTTTTCAGGTGATAACATGTTCCGGGACATTACTAAAACGGCCAACGCTTTCAACAGGCGGTGGTGGTTAGCAGAGTTGCATTAGAGTAAAGCATTTACAAGAGGGAAGTAACAAAAACGAACTTAAGACAATAAAACCCATTTTATGAAAGGAAACATTTTATTCACCATCCCCGGCAGCGAAGAAATAGGCCGTGCAATAATTAAACAATTGAAAGCAGAAGAGGGAAAAGCAGTCATCCGGCGGTTACCGGATGGAGAGACACTTGTAAAAGTGCTATCGGATGTTTACGGCCGGGAAGCGATGATTGTTTGCAGTTTGAACAATCCTGATGAAAAGCTTTTACCGCTGTACCTTCTGGCCAAAACCCTTAAAGAATTCGGCGCCTCGTCGGTTCTTTTGATAGCTCCCTATCTTAGCTACATCCGGCAAGACAAAAGTTTTTCTTTTGGCGAGTGCATCAGTGCCCCTTTGTTTGCGCAGCTATTATCAACCTGCGTTGACCAGCTAATCACCATCCGGCCACACTTTCATACCGTAAAATCCTTAAGCGAGTTATACCCCATTCACACATCGGGAGTATCGGCGGCCCCGGTTGTTTCCTCGTGGATTATCAACAATGTAAGCAAACCGGTATTGATTAGCCCTGACAGCGAAAGCAGCCAGTGGGTAAAAAAAATGGCCGAAGACATTCAAGTGCCGTTTATGGCGTTCAACAAACGCAGAAAGACTGAAGAGGACGTAGAGTTGTTTCTCTCTGAAGTTGGCATAGTTGACAATACCTGTACACCCGTGATTATTGACGACACTATTACCACTGGCGGTACAATGAAGGAGGCTATTGTCATGCTAAGAAAGTTCAGTACGGCGCTGCCGGTTTGCATTGCCGTTCACGGCCTATTTTTAAGAGGTGCTTATGACAAGCTGATGAAAGCCGGAGCCGGAAAAGTTATCACCACAAACACCATTTCTCATCCTACGAATGCAATGGGTGTAGAGCGTATGCTGGCTGAAGAAGTCTGCAAAAACAGTTTTGTACTTTATTGATAAAATATGAAGTCCATCAACGATATTGACCTAACGCCCAGGCCCGGCAAAAAATATTGGGCAAACTGCCACCGGGAGTGGCGGGAAGAGTTTATCTATTTTTTATTGGTGGACCGGTTCCATGACAGCAACAGAAGAACACCACTGGAATACACAGACAAACACACGGGCTTTGGCGATGCAGAGCAGTTAAGTAAATCCTGTGGCGGCACCATTCGGGGAATTACCAGTCATTTGGCCTACATAAAAGACCTTGGCTGTACGGCAATTTGGTTAAGCCCTGTATTCAAAAACAACCCGGAGGCGTATCATGGCTATGCCATTGAAAACTACCTGGAGATTGACGAACGTTTCGGCACAAAAGCCGACCTGGAGGAATTGGTAGAAGCAGCACACCGCCTTAATATGCGGATCTTTCTCGACATCGTTTTACACCACGGCGGCAACAACTGGTTTTACCCAAACAGGCATGAATACTACTATCATGAAGGCCAGACATTTTCTTTCGGAGAATGGCGGTACGAAGACCGGCCTATTCCCATAGAGCTTCGCAATGCTGCCTTATACGGACGCATGGGGCAGATAAGAAATTTCGATGCTTTCCCCGAAACCAGGGAGGGGGATTTTTTTGACCTGAAGGCCTATAAAAACGATGAAACAAGAGAGTCATTATATGTTCAAAAGATTTTGACGGCCATTCATTGTTATTGGATACGGGAGACAGATATTGATGGTTTCAGGCTTGATGCGGTAAAGCACATGGGCGAAATTGCCATCAGCCGGTTTTGCTCTTACGTGAGAGAATTTGCTTACTCATTGGGAAAGAAAAACTTCTTCCTGTTTGGCGAATTGGTCGGCGCCGATGAGATGTGCAATCAATATTTAGGCCCCAAAACCATGACCACCGTAAACGACCACAATCTTTATTACGGCCTGAATTCCGTACTCGACTTTCAGCTTTATTTTATACTGGAAGGGGTGATTAAAGGAAAAGATTCCCCCGGCAATTTAATCAGGCGTTACGAGGAACTGCAAAAAAATGCGCTGGACAGAGGAGAATATGGTGAATACTTAGTAACGTTTATTGACAATCACGACCAGATTGGCGATGCAATTAAAAACAGGTTTGGTTACGATGCCAGCCCTCAGCAAATCATTGCGGGCGTCGCTTTTCTTCTCTGCGCCTTAGGAACACCTTGCATTTACTACGGTACCGAACAGGGGTTAAACGGATGCGGTAAAGGAGATAAATACATCCGGGAATGCCTGTTTAACCCTGACGACAAGACTAGCAACCTGCTCAACCAGAAATCTGAAATCTACACGGCCATTGCCACTATTGCAAAATTCCGCAACGAAAGCAATGTGCTTCGGTTTGGCCGCATGTTCATCCGTGAAGTATCGGGTGACGGTAAACAATTCCATTTACCCGAATGCAACAAATGTACGCTTGCATTTTCCAGGGTGTTGTATAGCCAGGAAGTGATTTTCATTTACAATACATCTGCCTCAGATGCCAAAGAGGAATATATACTGATTGACCGCCAATTAAACGGCGGCAAAAAATGGCTTACGCCGGTTTACGGCTGTAAAAGCAATGTCGAGATACACCATTCTGAAGACCCGGCAAATCCGGTAAGCTATATAAAACTTTACCTGATGCCCATGCAGCTTGTCATTTTAAAAAACTATTGATGTTGAACCCAGATAAGATTACCATAAAAAAAGCCTCAGGACAATCCGACGTTTTTGACCCGCAAAAACTGAAACATTCCCTGTTGCGTTCCGGTGCTTCTGCAGAGCAAATTCAAACAATTATTGGAAAAATTGAAGACCGCTTGTATCCGGGCATTACCACAAAAAAAATTTACCAGGCGGCTTTTAAATTACTGCGCCGGGAATCGAGGCCAGTGGCAGCCCGCTATAAATTAAAGTCGGCCATCATGGAGCTTGGGCCTTCGGGTTTTCCTTTTGAAAAATACGTTGCGGCCATTTTGCAACAACAGGGTTATCAAACGCAGACAGGCGTGCTTGTTCAGGGTAAGTGCGTACTGCATGAAGTAGATGTGATAGCCCAAAAAGACGAGCATCACCTTATGATTGAATGTAAATACCATAATCAGCCGGGCACGGTTTGCAACGTTAAAATTCCGCTTTACATCCAATCCCGCTTCAAGGACGTAGAAGCAAGCTGGGTAAAGTTGCCGGGACACGAAATGCGGCTTCATCGGGGGTGGGTAGTTACCAACACAAAGTTTACAACCGACGCCATTCAATACGGCACCTGTGCGGGATTGCATTTGCTGGGATGGAATTATCCCCAAAAGAATAGTTTGAATGAACAAATTGAACGCTTAGGATTGTATCCCATTACCTGCCTCACCACCCTTTCAACAAAGGAGAAACAAATCTTGCTCAATAGCAAAATTGTGCTATGCCGTGAAGTGTGCGACGGCCCGGCTTTACTGAAGCAAGCAGGTGTAAGTGAACTAAGAATACAAAAAGTTTTGGAAGAAGCACAGCAGTTGTGTCAAAAAAAATTTGGTGATGGAACACATTCGTAACGATTTTATTTTTCACGCTACCAGCCTGGAAGAAGCCGCTGTTCTGCTCAACACAGATGCCGAACAGGGCTTGAGTACTGAAAAAGCGAAAGAGCGGCTGGAACGTTTTGGACCAAATGCGATTGCCGGGGCAAAATCGCTTTCTGTCCTTCAACTGTTCTCCAACCAGTTCAAAAGCCCGATTGTATTCCTGTTGCTGTTTGCAGCGGGCCTGTCGTTCTCGTTTAAAGAATGGCTTGACGGCATCGCAATTTTAATTGTCATTCTTATCAATGCCGGAATTGGTTTTTACATGGAGTTCAGGGCGCAACAATCCATGCTTGCTTTGAAAAGGCTTTCTTCCGTGCCTGCTAAAGTGCTTCGTAACGGCAAATTACACGAAGTCAATTCTCAGGAAATTGTGCCGGGCGATGTTGTGTACATCGAGGCCGGCGATATGGTGCCTGCTGACGGACGAATATTCCGTTCAATGCAACTTCTGATTGATGAATCGGCATTGACGGGTGAATCTGTTCCGGTTGATAAGAAGGCCGGCGAACTTCCCGAAGACACCATTTTGGGCGACCGGACGAACACGGGTTTTAAAGGAACTTATGTATCCAGGGGAAATGCTTTTCTATTGGTATGCGCTACCGGCATGCAAACGGAACTCGGCAAGATTGCCAATCTGGTGCAGTCCTCCGAACAGGCAGCAACCCCATTGGAAAAGAAGCTGGATGAGTTCAGCAAAAAGCTGATTAAAATAACGGTTGGCCTGGTCGTTGTCATTTTCGTAGCTGGATTGCTCAACGGGCAGCATATTTTCGAAATGCTGGAAACAGCTATCGCCCTTGCCGTTGCCGCTATCCCTGAAGGATTGCCAATTGTAGCCACTATGTCACTGGCGCAGGGCATGCTGAAAATGTCACGCCAAAACGTGATTGTAAAAAAGCTGTCGGCCGTAGAAACATTGGGCGGCACAAACATCATCTGCACCGACAAAACAGGCACGTTGACGCAAAACAAAATGGAAGTGGTGTTTGTGGCCACCCCTTCGGGAACCTGGTACCACGACCGTCCTTTTACAGGAAGCAAAGAACACCTTGAACTGATTGGCAAATGTGCCGTATTGTGCAATACGGCCGATATTCAGATAAGCGGGAAGGAAATAAAGGAAATCGGCGATCCATTGGAGATTGCCTTGCTGAAATTTGCCGATGCCGCTGGCGAGGATATCTATGGGCTTCGCAAACAGAACACTAAAAAGGACGAAGAGCCTTTCTCCAGTGAAACAAAAATCATGGCAACGCTCCATGAGTTTGAAAAC
Organism: Flavisolibacter sp.; assembly: GCA_035510335.1. Lineage (GTDB taxonomy): Bacteria > Bacteroidota > Bacteroidia > Chitinophagales > Chitinophagaceae > Flavisolibacter. Next base: position 5,101 of record DATKHJ010000450.1, read on the forward strand.
AGGAGCTACGTATTTGCCAAAGGCGCTGCAGAAGAATTGCTCCTCAAATGCTCACACATTTACGAAGACGACATCAACGGTTTTGGCAAAACAAAAAGAGCGGAGTGGATTCAGAAAGCGGAAGAATATGCTGCTTCCGGACACCGCATGATAGCCGTCGCCTACCGAAAAAGCGAACGCAGGCCGATTGTAATAACGGAAAATCTTGTGTTTCTGGGGCTCGTGGGTATGATTGACCCGCCCAGGCCGGAAGTACTTTCTGCCGTGAACGATTGCAAAACGGCAGGCATTAGGGTCGTGATGATTACCGGCGACCATCCGTCCACCGCACAGTATATAGCCAACCAATTACGTATTTCGCACAACGGAGAAGTTCCTATCACCGGCAGGGAGATGAAAGAATACGAGGAACTGACCGAAGAAGAAAAACAACGCTGGCTCCATACTTCTGTATTTGCCCGTGTCAATCCCAAACACAAATTGGATCTGGTTAAAGTATTTCAGGAAAAAAATTATACGGTTGGAATGACTGGCGACGGCGTAAATGACGCACCGGCTTTAAAGAAATCCGACATCGGAATTGCTATGGGTCAAAGAGGCACCCAGGTAGCACAGGAGGTAGCCGACATGGTTTTGAAGGATGACTCCTTTTCTTCTATTGTCGTCGCTATCCGGCAGGGCCGCATCATTTTTGAAAACATCAAAAAGTTTGTCACATTTCTGCTTTCCTGCAACCTGAGCGAGTTGCTGGTGATTGCAGTTGCCGCCGTCATGAACTTGCATTTTCAACTGCTGCCGCTTCAAATCCTGTTTATCAACTTAATTACCGACGTACTGCCTGCGCTGGCATTGGGAGTTACAAAAGGCGGAGCAGGCATTATGCAGCAGCAGCCACGTAGGTCTTCGGAACCGATAGTGAACAGCCAACGCTGGAAGCTGATTTTCCTTTATTCTTTTGTTATTGCACTTGCCAGCCTTGGGGCCGTTTTATTTAACCACTACAACTACCACGCAGACGAAGCCTGGGATGCCGCCATGTGCAACAACATCCTGTTCTTCACCCTGATTTTCTGCCAGCTTCTACATGTGTTCAATATGGGCAACGGGCCTTTCTTCAACAACGAGGTTATGCGGAACAAGTTTGTATGGTATGCTGTAGGCGCAAGCTTGCTGATTTTACTGGGCATTGCGCAAATACCATTCGTTCGGCAGGCATTGAACGTAATCCCTATGACCGTTCAGGAGTGGGTAATTATTCTTTCCGCTTCGGTTGGCTCTGTTCTCATTATCCAGGCGGCAAAATTATTAAAATTATTCTTCAATTCAAAAACATGAAAACGTCAGCTTACAGTACGCAAAGATTCGACATGAATAACATTCATCCCAATCCAACCAACTGGTATGTCATCACAGGCGGCCCGGGGTCAGGGAAAACAACAACAATAAACCTGCTCTCACTAAAAGGTCATAAAACAACTATTGAACATGCACGGCACTACATAGACACGCAAAAACAAACCGGCAGAACCGTTGAAGAAATAAGGAAAAACCAGTTGGAATTTCAAGAAGGCGTTCTCCAAATGCAAATAGAACAAGAGGCATCGTTAACGCCAGGCGACGTTGTTTTTTTGGACCGTGCAATTCCCGACGCAAAAGCCTATTACCGGTTTCTAAGTTTGCCTGAAGATGAATTACTGCTGACTGCCATGAGCACCGTGAGCTATAAAAAAGTTTTCATCCTGGAACGCTTGCCGCTTGTGAACGACTATGCCCGCATTGAGAACGCCGAAGCGCAGGAAAAAATCCATGCAATGATAACAGAGGTGTATGAGGCGCTGCCGTTTCCGGTTATTCATGTGCCGCTACTTCCGCCAGAGGAGCGGGTGAATTTCATTTTGAAAAATTTATAAATGGTGTAGAATGAAAACCAGAATGAAACAAAAAGTCATTCAGGCAACGCCGCAAAAAGTGTTTGCTCAGATGGATGATTTTTCCAAAACCGGTATGCACATGGGAGAAAGTTCAATGATGATGATGGGAAGTAAATTAAGGTTGGAGCAGCTATCGCCAAATGCCACCGGTGTAGGTGCAAGCTACCGCTGGCATGGAAAAATAATGGGCCTGGCAATTGATTTTACCGAAACGGTTACTGAATGGCAGCCGCCCGAACGGAAAGAATGGCAAACGATTGGCAAGGCGAGAATCATCATCATGTCATGGTATAGAATGTGGTTTGAAATAATGCCCGTTGAACAGGGTACGCTAGTAAAACTTTCTATCAGTTATCTGCCGCAGAAAAACGGGTTCTTTAAAATCCTTTCTTTTCTTTTTGCCAGGCTGTATTGCAACTGGTGTTTGAACAATATGCTGAACGATACCAAAAAAGCGCTTGCGCCAGGGTAAGAGAAAGAAACGCTTTATCAGTACCTGGTTTCATGACTAAAATCAGTGAAATTCTGACAAGGCTCATTCAAAGCAATTATAGCATATTCTTAATTTGCCTCAGATGAAAAAACTAATAGCCATATTCCTGTTGCTGGTTTACAGTTTTACAGCATGCGGAATTACTATTAGCAGGCACTTTTGCAGAGGCAATGCGAAAGAAACGGCGGTTGTCAACTTTTCGCATTTGGCGAAATGCTGTTGCGCCGAAACCGGCATGCCTGATGATTGCTGCAATGACGAATTAAAAAAAGCCGATACCGACGACCACAATGCAACGGCTAAAATTTTATTCGATTCGCAACCCCAACTGGATTTGTTGGAGCAGCATTTTTCCCGGTTGCAATTTTTTTTGTTTCCTAACAAACCGGATAAAAAAAGTTGGCCGGCATTAGAAAACTCCCCTCCCTATAGCCTTCCTCTGTTTCTCCTTTTACGGGATTTCCGCATTTAGGATCTTGCTTTCGTAAAGGGTGGTTTACGGAACAAAGGCTGTTTCATTTTCTAAACGTGAAACCTGCCGGATTGGGTACAATCCGGAATTCAATACATGATTGCGAGCTTTATTAAATGGTCGTTACAGAACCGCATGGTGGTGTTGCTTATAGCTGCCGCCGTTATTGTGTACGGCATTTTTTCGGTGAAGAATACAAAGGTTGACGCCATACCTGACCTATCTGAAAACCAGGTTATCATTTTTACCGAATGGATGGGCCGCAGCCCACAGATTATGGAAGACCAGGTCACCTATCCGCTGGTGAGCAACCTACAGGGTATTCCCCGCATTAAAACCATTCGTGCCAACTCCATGTTCGGGATGAGTTTCGTCTTTGTCATTTTTGAAGATGACGTGGACATTTACTGGGCCCGCACCAGAGTTTTAGAGCGGCTCAACTACGCCCAGCGATTGTTACCGCAGGGCGTAGTGCCAACGTTAGGACCGGATGGTACGGGGCTGGGACATATCTACTGGTACACCCTTGACGCTCCCAGCTACGATTTGGGGGAGTTGCGAGCATTGCAGGACTGGTACATCAAATTCGCCCTTCAAACGGTGCCCGGTGTGAGCGAAGTGGCTTCATTCGGCGGCTTCCAAAAGCAATATCAAATCGTCATTGACCCGCACAAGCTCAATTACTACAACATCCCTTTGATGGACGTCATTAACAAGGTGAAAGCCAACAACAACGATGTAGGCGGACGAAAAATTGAAATGGCCGATATGGGATACATCATTCGTGGTGTGGGCTACATCAGGCAAATCAAAGAAATCGAACAAATCCCGTTAATGACCCAGGGCGGTGTTCCCATCCGGGTGAAAGATGTAGCCACTATGCAAATGGGTGGTGAACTGCGCTTGGGAATCATTGAAGAAAATGGCGAAGGCGAAAAGGTGGGCGGCATTGTGGTGATGCGTTACGGCGAAAACGCAAAAGACGTAATTGATAAAGTAAAGGAGAAGCTGAAAGACGTAGAAAAAGGGTTGCCGCCAGGCGTAAAGTTTCATGCCGGGTACGACCGGTCTGACTTGATTGAAGCAACCATCGCCACTTTGAAGGAAGCCGTAATTGAAGAAATTATTGTGGTTTCCATCGTTCTCTTCATTTTCCTGCTGCACGTCCGCAGTGCTTTAATTGTGGTCATCACCATTCCCATGAGTGTGCTCATTTCTTTCATTATGATGGACTGGTTCAATGTCAGCTCCAACATTATGTCGCTGGCAGGTGTGGCATTAGCCGTTGGCGATTTGGTGGATGCCGGAATTGTGATGGTAGAAAATGCCCTGAAATCTATTACGGATGATACGGAATAAATGAATTGTATGATTTCAAACGAAGAAAGATTAAAACGAATTGAAGACTCTTCAGTGCTTGTTGGAAAGGCGGTATTCAATTCAATCTTAATTACACTCGTCTCTTTTGCACCAATACTTTTTCTGGAAGGCCAGGAGAAAAAACTGTTTACGCCGCTTGTGCTTACCAAAACCTTCGCCATGATTGGTTCGGCCTTTGTGGCCGTTTTCCTCGTACCGGTGTTACTGGCATTGCTGCTAAAAGGTAAAATGATGCCGGAAAAAAAACATCCTGTTTCCAGGTTTTTTCTTTGGTTGTATAATCCTGTCATCCGGTGGTGCCTTCGCTGGAAAAAAACAACCATCGCCATTGCCTTTGCTCTTGTGTTGGGAAGCATTCCGCTGCTCATGCGCTTAGGCTCCGAATTTATGCCGCCGCTTGATGAAGGTTCTCTTTTATTTATGCCTGTGACGCTGCCGGATATTTCCAACTCGGAAATCAAACGCGTCATGCAAATACAGGACAAGCTGATTAAATCGGTGCCCGAAGTACACAACGTGTTGGGCAAGGCAGGAAGGGCCAGTACCGCTACGGACAATGCGCCGGTCAGCATGATTGAAACCATCGTGCTTTTAAAGCCCCAATCGGAATGGCGGGAAGGCATGACGAAAAACAAAATCATTGAGGAGCTAAACAGCAAGCTTCAAATACCCGGCGTAATTAATGGCTGGACGATGCCAATTATAAACCGCATTAACATGCTTTCCACAGGTATCCGGACAGATGTGGGGGTGAAAGTGTACGGGCAAAATCTCGACTCCATCAATGCTTTGGCGCAAAAGTTCAAAGTGGCTTTGGTGGGTGTAGAAGGCATTAAGGATTTGTATGTTGAACCAATTGTTGGCGGGAAATACGTTGAAATAAAAATCAGAAAAGAAGAAATCGGAAGATATGGCCTGAGTGTAGATGATGTGAACATGGTCATCGAATCGGCCATCGGCGGAATGAATGTTACGACGACGATTGAAGGCCGGCAACGCTTTTCGGTCAATGCCCGTTTTGCACAGGAATTCCGCAACAACATCGAACAGTTAAGAAGGTTGCTCGTCACAAGTCCAGGAGGCCCTATTCCTCTTTCTGCCGTAGCTGATGTTAGTATTGCGGAGGGTCCGCCCATGATCAACTCGGAAAATGCCATGCTGCGGGGCACTTTGTTATTTAACGTGCGGGAAAGGGATTTGGGCAGCACCGTGAACGATGCTAAGAAAAAGCTGGACAGCCTGGTAAAAAAACTACCGAAGGGCTATTTTATTGAATGGAGTGGGCAATATGAAAACCAGGTAAGAGCAGAGAACCGCCTGAGAATACTAATTCCAATCGTATTGGTGATCATTACCGTTATCTTATATTTTACTTTTCGCACTTTCCGGGAAGTGCTGATTGTTCTTTCCAGTGTTCCGGTTGCATTGGTCGGCGGCGCCTATTCCTTATACTTTTTGGGTGTTAACTTTTCAGTTGCGGTTGCAGTTGGATTCATTGCTTTGTTTGGCATAGCGGTGGAAACGGGAGTACTTATGCTGGTGTATCTAAACAACTCGCTCTACAACCGTGTCCGCAAAAAGGGTCAGGCAAACGAGCCGTTAAAAAATGAAGACATCGAAGAAGCAGTTTATGAAGGTGCAGCCTTACGGTTGAGGCCAAAGCTCATGACTGTTTTGGTAGATATGTTAGGGCTGCTACCGGTTTTGTTAGCCACCGGCACCGGCAGTGATGTGATGAAGCCGATTACCATTCCCTTCGTCTTCGGCCTGTTGACTTCAACGCTCTTCGTGTTGATTGTCTTGCCCGCCATGTACTCGCTTGTGCGTGAATACGAGCTGAAGAAAAAAGGGCGGGTAGTTATTGAAGAATTAAAAGACTAATCATGAACAAATCAGTTTATACCGTCTTTGCTGCCGTGTTTTTTTCATTGTGTGCACAAGGCCAGAAAATGAACCTGCAGGAAATTAAGGATACGGTACAAGGCGCTTATCCTTCGCTTAAGATGTACGACGCCGAAATCCGGTCAATGGACGAAGCCGCCAAAGGCGCCTGGAGTTGGATGCCGCCCGAAGGAAGCACCGGCTTTTTTATGACGCCTTACAACCCAAAATACATCCGTAAAACCAATATGGGTGAAGGCATGGGACAATACACGGTAGCGCTTCAACAAATGTTTCCCAATAAAAAAAGGCAGGCCGCAGAATACAATTACATGAGTGCGATGTCGTCGGTGGAGAAGGAAAGAAAAGGGGCAGCTTTGAATAATCTCATTGCCGATGCAAAGAAGAATTACTACGAATGGGCCGTGCTGAAAAAGAAGCTTTCCGTTCTTGACCAAAATGAAAAGCTGCTTGAGTTCATGATAAAAAATGCGGAGATCCGCTACAAAAACGGACTGGGTAAAATCAGTGCTTATTACAAAGCAAAGGCGGCACTGGGAAACCTTCAGAGCATGCGGTTGATGTTTGAAAACGATATCCGCCTTCGGCGCATCAATCTCAATACCCTCATGAACCGTGACAAGGACAAGTTTTTTGAAATTGATACGACGGTTTCTATAAAGGACTATACCGGTTTTCAGTTCGACAGCACGGCCTTTGTTTCTGCAAGGAGTGATTTGCGGGCATTGGAAAGAGGCATCCAGCTCGTGGGCCTGCAGCAGCAATTGGAAAGAGCAAGGTTAAAACCGGAGTTCGGAATCCGGTTTGAACACATGATTGGCCTCGGCGGACAACCGGCTCAATATAGTGCCATGGCCATGTTCCGGTTACCTTTTACTTCATGGGCTTCCCGGATGAACCGAGCCAACATTGAAAGCCTGCAATGGCGCAGGGAAAGTATTTACGCCGAGCGGCAGATGCTGTTGAATGAGCTTTCAGGAATGGCGGGCAACATGCGATCGGAGTACACGACCAAACGAAGACAACTCAAATTGTACGAGGAAAACATCATCCCGGCCCTGCAAAATAACTATCGGACCATGCAATTGGGTTATGAGCAAAACACCGAAGAATTGTTCGAGCTATACGATGCCTGGGAAACGCTGAACATGGCACAGTTGGAATACCTCGAGCAATTACAACAATTATTCTCCGTCCAGGTTGAACTGGAAAGGATTTTAGAAATCAAGTAACATGAAACGAAATTTATTTTTTGCATTGGCACTGATTACCGGGTTTCTTTCAGCCTGTAGCAATAAAGGTGATGCCAGCCATTCGGGCCACGATTCGGTACAAGTCAAGAAGGAATTATACACCTGTCCCATGCCGCAGGACTCCATATTCAGCGACAAGCCCGGGACTTGTCCTAAATGCGGAATGGATTTGGTAAAAGTGGAAGACCATGCCAGTCACGGGCAACAGCAAGCTTCTTCCTACTACACTTGCCCGATGCACCCTGAAATCAAAAAAGACGGCCCGGGGCAATGTCCTATTTGCGGGATGGACTTAGTGAAGAGAGAACCGGATGCGGCTGTCGTTGCCGGCGTGGACTTGCAATCCCTTCTAAGACCTACCAATGAATACATCATTTCAACAGTACCAGTTACCGCTGTTCGCAAAGAGCAAATCGTGGCAGAAACAGAAGCCCTCGGCCGTGTGGAATATGATACCCGGATGATTGGAAGCGTGTCGGCCAGAATAAATGGACGAATAGAAAAACTCTACGTCCGGTATAAATACCAATTTGTAAAGAAGGGGCAAAAGATTATGGACATCTACAGCCCCGAACTGTTAACCGCCCAGCAGAATTTATTGTTTGTACTGAAGAATGACCGGGGCAATCAGTCTTTGTTACAGGCGTCGAAACAAAAGCTATTGCTATTGGGCATGAGTGCCGCCCAAATAGACAACGTAGTACGAACTGGCCGGCCGCTTTATGCCGTGAGTGTTTACAGCAATTATTCCGGCCATTTGCACAACACCGGCGAGGCAAGTTCCATGAACAGCCAACAAGCTTCCGGCGCTATGGGCTCATTTAATCCCAATACAGAATTGCTGACCGTAAAAGAAGGGATGTACGTTCAAAAAGGACAGGCTGTTTTCAACATTTACAATCCTTCCCGCGCCTGGGCAATGCTAAGTGTTTATACCGATGGACAGTCCTTGCTTAAAAAAGGTCAGCTAGTAAAAATAACTCCCGAAACCGCACCCGATAAAGCGTTCCAGGGGCGAATTGATTTCATCGAACCCTTTTACCGGAAGGGAACCCGGACAACGACCGTGCGGGTTTACTTCAATAATTCAGAACTAAGACTACCAGTTGGAAGTCAGGTTCGAGGGTTAATCATTGCTCATCCGGAAACGGCATATTGGCTGCCCAAAGAATCGGTGCTTTCGCTGGGCATGAAGCGGATTGTGTTCGTTAAAGAAAGAGAAGGCTTCCGGGCAAAAGCGGTGGTCACGGGTTACACAACAACCGATAAATTTCAAATCACGAAAGGGTTGGCGGAGCAAGACTCCGTTGCCCGAAATGCACAATATTTAATTGACAGCGAAAGCTTCATTAAAATAAAAGAATGAATATGCGCTACGCACTTCTGTTTTTTATCGGCTTTTTTATTTCCTGCTCCGGCAAGCAGCATAGTGAACATCCCGAAACAAGCGATGTGTATTACACCTGTTCCATGGATCCACAGGTGATTGAAACGAAGCCGGGCAAATGCCCTATTTGCAAAATGCCGCTTACACCGGTAAAAAAATCAAACGGGGAAAACGCTGATGAAATAAAACTCAGCAACCAGCAAATACAATTGGCCAACATATTGGTAGATACGATAAAAAAAATGAACGTGGGCGAAGAAACAGTATTGACGGCTGTGCTCAATTTCGACCAAACAAAAACTTCGTCGGTAAGCGCAAGGGTGATGGGCCGGATTGAACAATTGTATTTCAAAAACGTTGGCGACTACATCCGAAAGGGCGACAAGCTATTCGATATTTACAGCGAGGAGTTGAACAATGCCAAACAGGAATACGTGCTGGCCCTAGAAAGAAAAAAAACCTTTTCGGATGACGGACTGATGGATTTCTCAACCCTGCTGCAAAGTGCAAAAAACAAACTGCGGCTCTGGGGCATGAGCGATGCACAAATCTCGGAGTTGGAAAGAAGCGGCAAAGCCACTCCCACCACATCTTTCTACAGTACGGAGATCGGCTTTATCACTACACTGAATGTAAAGCAAGGTGATTATGTGATGGAAGGCGGTACGGTAGTGGAGTTGGCCGACCTGACAACTTTATGGGCGGAAGCACAGGTTTATACTTCGTTGTATGCACAATTTAACCCGGATGCTTCCGCAACGGTTCGCATACCGGAATTAGCCAATCAGGAAATCAGGGGAAAAATCAGCTTTGCCAACCCGGAAATTGTGCCGGATTCGAGAATTAATTTAATCCGGGTGTCCATACCAAACAGAAATAACATGCTGAAGCCCGGAATGGCTGCTTACGTACACCTCAAAACAGATCAGCGTTCCACCTTAACCTTGCCGCTTGATGCCGTCATCCGGGATTCAAAAAGTGCAACGGTGTGGGTGAAAACCGGCAGCAATACTTTTAAGAACAAAATGGTTTCGGTAGGCACTGAAATGAACGACAGGATTGAAATTAAAGGCGGATTGCAACCGGGCGATCTGGTAGTGGTTACCGGTGCTTACCTTCTCAACAGCGAATACGTTTTCAAAAAAGGCAGCAATCCGATGGAAGGGCACAAGATGTAAGCAGACAAAATTAAAACGGTGGGTATGATATAGCGAACAGGTTGAACGCCGCTTTAAACCAAGTACAATGTTAGAAACATGATACAAATTACGTCTGCAACACTGCTTCAATTATTCATTTGTTCTTAACTGTCCCAAGTGTTTATCTTTGCAACCGTAATGAAAATCTTCGCTTTCTTCATGGCCGTTCTTGTCTTGGCGCTGAGCGTTATGCCCTGCGCTGATGGAGCGTCTGCTACTCAAGAAGGCAAGGCTACTTTCATTATTTCCAAGAGCGACACGGGCCACAGCGAAACCGGCGACGATGATTGCTCACCGTTTTGCCAATGCTCTTGCTGCGCTGGATTTTCCATAAGCTATCGGCATACGTCTGTTGATTTTACTTCAACCTATTTAGTCTCTCATTTCACTTTATTCAATTCACCGAACCATAGCGGCATTTCTGTCCCCATCTGGCAGCCCCCTCAATTAGTTTAACCTTCTTTATTTTTTGAATTGTGCGGGTTAGCCCTTACCGGCTAACAGTACCTATTTGTTCACGCAAAAGAAAGGTTATCTAATGTTAGATAAGATTATACGGTTCAGTATAAAAAATAAGCTCGTCATAGGCATTATGACGCTGCTACTTGTTGTTTGGGGCGTTTGGAGTGCCACCAAACTTCCCGTTGATGCCGTACCGGATATTACAAACAATCAGGTACAAATCATTACAACTGCTCCAACCCTTGCAAGCCAGGAAGTAGAACAATTCGTTACTTACCCAATAGAGCAGACGCTTGCCAACATTCCCGACTTACTGGAAATCCGGTCTATCTCCCGTTTTGGTTTGTCGGTTATCACTGTGGTATTTGACGATAAGGTGGACATCTATTTTGCCCGTCAGCTAATTAACGAGCGGCTGAAAGAAGCCGAAGAACAGATTCCTGAAGGCATCGGTACGCCGGAGCTTGCGCCTGTGAGCACAGGCTTGGGCGAAGTTTATCAATACATGATTCATCCCAAAAAAGGTAGCGAGAACAAGTACACGCCAATGGACTTGCGCACCTTACAGGATTGGGTGGTAGCCCGCCAGCTTTACGGCACAGCCGGAGTAGCTGAAGTGAACTCCTTCGGCGGGATGCTAAAGCAATACGAAGTTGCCATTGACCCCAACCGGCTGAAAGCGCTGAACGTAAGCATTGCCGAAATTTTTTCTGCGCTGCAAAAGAATAATGAGAACACCGGCGGTGCTTACATTGACCGGAAGCCAAATGCCTACTTCATCCGGGGCATTGGTTTGGTTTCTTCGTTAGAAGATGTTGGACGCATCGTTGTCAAAAATGAAAGCGGCATCCCCGTTCTGATTAGCGATGTGGCAAACGTCAGGTTTGGAAATGCGGTGCGCTATGGAGCCATGACCCACAACGGAGAGCATGAAGTAGTGGGCGGTATCGTTATGATGCTAAAAGGCAGCAACAGTGCTGATGTGGTTTCAAGGGTGAAGGAGAAGATGGAAACCATCAAAAAGTCCTTGCCTGCCGATGTGGAGATTGAACCGTTTTTAGACAGGACTTCGTTAGTGAACAGGGCTATTTCAACCGTTGAAAAAAACCTGATTGAAGGTGCCTTAATCGTCATTTTCGTGCTGGTTATTTTCCTGGGCAATTTGAGAGCCGGTTTAATTGTCGCTTCGGCTATTCCGCTTGCCATGCTCTTTGCACTTGGGATGATGAATGTGTTCGGGGTATCGGCAAACCTGATGAGCCTCGGAGCCATTGACTTTGGATTAATCGTAGATGGTGCGGTGATAATTGTTGAAGCCACCATGCACCATTTAGGGCTGCGAAAAAACAAGGCAAAACTTACGCAAGCTGAGATGGATGAAGAAGTTTATGAATCGGCTTCTAAAATCCGAAACAGTGCCGCCTTCGGTGAAATCATTATCCTGATTGTTTACATACCTATCCTTACGCTTGTGGGTATTGAAGGAAAAATGTTCCGTCCGATGGCGCAAACCGTAGGCTTTGCCATCTTGGGTGCCCTGCTTCTTTCGCTCACATATATTCCCATGATGTCGGCTTTGTTCCTGCCGAAGAAGATGAGTGGCAAGCGAAACCTGTCCGATAAAATGATGGACCTCTTTCAACGGTTGTACACGCCTCTTTTGCGTGGAGCTATCCGGCTCAAATACATCATCGTTGGAATTTCTGTTGCAGTCATGGTAATTACCGTCATCGTCTTTTCCCGCATGGGCGGTGAGTTTATCCCGCAATTGCAGGAGGGTGACTATGCTTTTCACTGCATTCTTCCGCAAGGTTCTTCGCTTTCGCAAAGCATAGAAACCTCAATGCAGGCTTCACGCATTCTCAAATCATTTCCCGAAGTAAAAGATGTGGTAGGCAAAACAGGAAGTGCTGAAGTTCCTACCGACCCCATGCCGCCGGAAGCATCCGACTTAATCATTACGCTAAAGGATAAAGACGAGTGGACGACTACGGATGACTACAACGAATTGGCAAGGCTGATGGAAGAAAAGCTGGAGGCTATACCAGGTGTGTTCTTTGAAGCCAATCAGCCTATTCAAATGCGCTTTAACGAGCTAATGACCGGCGTAAGGCAGGATGTGGCAATTAAGATTTTCGGAGAGAATATAGATACGTTAGCTGCATTAGCTCCAAGGATTGCCAAAGTCATTCAATCCGTGGAGGGTGCGACAGAGCCGCAGATTGAACGTACCGCCGGTTTGCCTCAAATTACCATCACTTATGACAGGGGAAGAATAGCAAGCTATGGCTTAAACGTGGAAGATGTCAACCGGGTTGTCAGTACAGCGTTCGCCGGACAATCGGCAGGTGTCGTATTCGAGAACGAACGGAAGTTTGATTTAGTAGTAAGACTTGACAGTGTGTATCGCAGTTCCATCGAAGACGTAGCAAACCTTTTCATACCAATCGCTACCGGCGCACAGGTGCCATTGAGCCAGGTGGCAACCGTAGCGTTCAAAGAAGGCCCGGCACAAATCAGTCGTGAAGATGCCAAACGCAGAGTGGTTGTTGGCTTTAATGTGAAAGGCAGGGATGTGCAATCGGTGGTAGAGGATATACAAACAAAACTCAATAGCAGTAACATTCTTCCGACAGGTTATTACCTGACTTACGGCGGAACATTTGAAAACTTAGAACAGGCTTCGGCAAGATTAAAAATTGCTGTTCCGGTTGCCCTCCTGCTCATCTTCTCTTTACTCTATTTCACGTTCCGTTCCGCAAAGCAAGCAACCCTAATTTTTACGGCAATTCCAATGGCGGCTATTGGAGGCGTGTTTGCCTTACTGCTAAGAGGAATGCCCTTCAGTATCTCCGCTGGAGTAGGCTTCATTGCCTTGTTTGGCGTTGCTGTATTAAACGGCATTGTACTTATCGGCACGTTCAACCAACTGGCTAAAGACGGAATGGACAATGTGATAGACCGTGTGATGGAAGGAACAAAAATCCGTTTGCGTCCGGTGCTGATGACAGCTACCGTTGCTTCGTTGGGCTTTCTGCCGATGGCTATTTCAAGCGGCGCCGGTGCAGAAGTGCAAAAGCCGTTGGCTACTGTTGTTATTGGTGGCTTGATTACCGCCACTATTCTAACCCTTATTGTTTTACCCTTACTCTATATCATCTTCTCAAACAAAATGAACCCAAATAAAACACTGCAAAAAGTGGTGACAGTTGTTGTCCTGCTATTTGCCTCGCAAAGCATTTTAGCGCAACAGGGTGCGCCGCCCATGCGAACAACATTTGATGCCGTGTACGATACAGCTCTTCGCACTAATCTTCAATTACGGGCAAACGATATTCAAATACAGCGTGGCCGTACATTAACCGGAACATGGAGGGAAATTCCACGAACAGGTTTTTTTGTGGAGAACGAAGACATTAGTCCTAATGAGCTGAGTGGAATATTGAAGATTGGCGTTACGCAAAGCGTAGAGTGGCCAACAGTTTACAAAGCCCGAAGAAATCTGTTGGAGCAACAGGTTACGGCTACGCAACTTTCCCGACAGCTTCGTGCTTTAGAAATTCGCCGGAATGTGCAAGAGGCTTTTTACACCATCTGGTATTTGCAGAACCGTCAACAACTATTTACCCGCCTGGATAGCATTTACCGTTCCCTGGCCGATGCTGCACGATTGAGAGTGCGGACCGGAGAAAGCGCAGGACTTGACAGCATTTCGGCCATTGCCAAAGCAAGAGAACTGAATGTACAGCTCAATATGCTAAACCGGGATATTCTGGCACAACAAGAAGTGCTGCGAAGGCTCACGAACACCGCTAATGCCTACCTGCCTCCAATTGAAACGTTACAAAAGGTAAGTGTCAACTTCTCCCTTGATACGTTGCGCAACCATCCCGCTATTCAGGTTCAAGCGCAAAACATCGCTATTGCCGAAGCGGAAATCAATGTGCAGCGGCAAGCCTTTAAGCCAAGTTTTGACAGCCGGTTTTTTACCCAACGGCTTTATAGCCCATTAATCCCAAAAGGTGACAACGGCAACCGAAATCCATTCTCAGGGTTTTCCGTAACGGCTAACATCCCTTTGTTTAACCGTTCAGCCACCAAAGCCCGCATACAGGCAGCAGAGTTGGAACGTGACTACCAACGTTCGGTAGTGAACTATGAAATAGCGGCACTGAACAGTCAGTACAATCAGGCAGTTCAACAGCTTTTGAAAGACGATGAACTATTGCGGTTTTATGAAACAACCGGCCTTGCGCAAGCAGAAGCCATTATCAAAGCGGCAAACCTTTCTTACCGTTCGGGTGAAATTAGTTTCGCCGATTTATCCCAATTTCTCACGCAAGCCATAGACATACAACGCAATTATTTGGAAGTGCTGAACCAGTACAACCAATCAGCCATTCAATTGAACTACTACTTAAACAGGTAAAAGAAAATGAAAAAATTCATCATCATACTTTCAGCATCGGTAATGCTGTTATCATGCGGCAGTAAGAGTGCAAACACAGAAGAAACGAAGGGGCCAAAAACGGAAGAACATGCGGAAGAAGGTCATAGCGAAGGCGAAGGCAATACCGTTTCGCTAACAGAAGAACAAATGAAAACAGCCGCCATCGAGATGGGCACGATAGAACTCAAAAACCTGACAACCTCTATCCGGGCCAATGGTACGCTGACCGTTCCCAATCAAAACAAAGCATTGGTGACATCGGTGAATAGCGGTGTTCTTAAAACCTTGCTCATTCAGCCGGGTAGTTACGTAAAAAAGGGTCAGGCTATTGCTTCTATTGTCAATCCTGACGTAGCCAGGTTGCAACAAGAACTGCAAACTACCAATGCACAAATCAATTTGGCAACGATTGAATTGAGACGGCAACGGGAATTGGTTGAAGGTGATGCAGCACCATTGAAAAATGTGCAACGGGTTCAAACGGAATTGGCAACCCTGCAAGCCACTCGCAATGCCTTAGGCAAGCAGCTAAGTGCAATGGGCATTTCCGTAGCAAGCGTAAGCAAGGGCAACATCATTACAACCATTACCATTACGGCACCCATAAGCGGAACGGTAAGCACAGTATCGGCGCAAATCGGTTCGCCGGTTGACCAAAGCACACCTATTGCTGAAATCGTGAACAACTCGCAGTTGCACCTTGACCTCTTTGTTTATGAAAAAGACTTGCCCAAGCTGCACAAAAACCAGGTTATTCATTTTACGCTAACCAACAATCCGGGGAAGGAATACGATGCAAAGATTTATTCTATTGGGACGGCCTTTGCCTCCGAAAGCAAAACCATTCCCATACACGCAATGGTATTTGGTGATAAGGAAGGGTTGATTGAGGGGATGAACATTACGGCACTCATTAGCATCGGTACTTCTGTTGTTCCAGCCGTACCTACTGATGCTATTGTAAGCTATCAGGGGCAAGACTACATCTTTATGAAGACCGATGCAAAAACTGAAGAACATCACGAAGAAAGCGAGGGAAAAGAAGGAGCTAAAGAAACAGAGCACAAAGAAGAAGCGGCTGCAACGTTTGAAAGAGTACAAGTAGTGAAGGGTTCATCTGATGTGGGCTATACGGAAATAACACCGGTGAAAAACCTGCCGCCTAAAACGCCCATCATTGCAAAGGGAGCCTTTTTTGTGATGGCAAAAATGACAAACACCGGCGGTCACGACCACTAACCATTAAAGCAGTAATCTATGAACGAAGAAACAGAAGCCCTGCTTACGGCAAAAGGTATCAGCCCAACTGCCATGCGAATATTGGTGCTGGAGCATTTACTGAAACAAACCGCAGCCGTCAGTTTACAGGATTTGGAGAAAGCGTTTTCGCATTCGGACAGAACGACCTTGTACCGGACTTTAAAAACCTTTGAAGAAAAGGGGCTTATACATGAAATACAAGATGGCACCGAGGCGGCAAAATATGCCTTGTGTGCAGAAGCCTGCAAAGCGGGTTCGCATTACGATTTGCACCTGCATTTTTATTGCTACCACTGTAAGCAAACACTTTGCCTGCCCAAGCATCAAGTGCCGGATGTATCGCTACCGAAGAAGTTTAAGCTAAAAGAATTAAACTTTGTTGCAAAAGGGATTTGTGATAAGTGCAGTGAAAACAATGCAATTGAATTGCACGACAACACGGAATAGTTTTGAGCATCAAAAAAACAAGTTTATGGATGCCTTTCTAAAAATTTATCTGCCCCTTTTCTTAG
The DNA here is from genome assembly GCA_035510335.1 of Flavisolibacter sp. Lineage (GTDB taxonomy): Bacteria > Bacteroidota > Bacteroidia > Chitinophagales > Chitinophagaceae > Flavisolibacter. The sequence goes on from DATKHJ010000450.1 coordinate 21,802, forward strand.
TCGCATTTATTGCATGGGTATTTGTTGTGCCGAGTTTGAAAGTGTATAAACAAACGGGCATCAACCCGTTTCGTTTTGCAACCAAGCATAACCCCACGCATGATTATGTGGGCAACTCCATGAAGGTCTTTATTTTGCTGCTGCTTGTAACAATCGGTATCTATTCTGCTTCGGAAGTTGCCTACCAATACCTTGCTCCGTTTCAATATTTGGAGTTATCTGCCTTGAAAATCGTAGGACTGATTTTCGGGCACATTTCCCTGATTGGAATTAAGGTAGCCCAAAGGCAAATGCGATTGTCCTGGCGCATAGGAATAGATTACGAGAACAAAACAAAGCTGGTTACATCGGGCTTGTTTTCGGTGTCAAGAAACCCTATCTATTTGTTTCTCCTGATAGGCTTAGTGGGTATGTTCTTAATCCTTCCCAATGCTTTAACGTTCGCCATACTTTTTGCGGCTTTTCTCGTGCTGCATATCACCATGCGGTTAGAGGAAGATTTTTTGCAGAAGCAACACGGCGAAGCATACATAGATTATCAAAAAACTGTAAGACGACTTATTTAATAACTATAAAAACAAAGAACATGAAATTGAATTGTTGGAAATGCGTGGTGCTCTTATCAGCGTTAATGGCTTTGATGGGGACAATGTAAGCAGTATGATAAGCATTCTCACAGGCAGCATCATTATTAGCCTTCTTCATGCCCTTATTCCAAACCACTGGCTTCCGGTTTTGGCTATTGGCAAAAAAGAAGGGTGGAGCCTGGCGGAAACAAGCCGAATAACATTGATAGCCGGTTTGTCTCATGTCATTAGCACGGTGACTATTGGCGTATTGATTGGGCTGATAGGCGAAGAATTGTCTCATCATCTGGAGCATTTTACTCACGTCGTTGCACCGGCTATTCTTATTTTGCTTGGACTGTATTTTATACGTCAGCATTACAGGCATCGTCACTTTCACGTAGAGAACGCCAAGCTGGAAAAGAAAACCAAGGCATCCATCATTACAGCCTTAGTGATAGCTATGTTTCTTTCGCCGTGCCTTGAGATAGAAGCCTATTTCCTCCTGGCTGGTGCAAAGGGTTGGTATGTGATGGCTTTGCTTGCTGCTTTGTATTCCATTATCACAATTACCGGCATGTTGATTTGGGTGCGGGTGGTATATAAGGGATTGCTGAAACTGAATTGGCATAAATGGGAACACAATGCTGGCATCATAACAGGTCTTACACTGGTTGCAACCGGAATTGCCTCATTTTTTATTCAATAACGAATTATGGAACACAATCATAAAAACGAAGAAGGCTTAGCCTTGAATGAACTTTCAAAAGTGACGGATAATCCAACCGAAAAGGCTCATGCCGAAGACGACGGACACGACCATTCCGAAGCAGGTGGAGGGGTGGAAAAAGATGCAGACGGATGGAGAAGCCATTGGGATCTCCTGTTGGCCCTTGCCATTCTTGCCGTACTACTGATTTTAGAATACGGTTTTAAAATAGAGTTGCCTAAAGTGCCGTCCCTTGTGATAAACCTCATTGCCTATTTATTGGCAGGGCGAAAAGTTTTAGACCTTGCTTTTCGCAAATCCAAACGGGGCGACTTTTTCAACGAGTTCGTGCTGATGAGTGTTGCTACCATCGGTGCTTTCATCATCGGCGAATATGAGGAAGGCGTGGCAGTAATGGTGTTTTATCAAATCGGCGAGTGGTTTCAGGAAGCCGCAGTAAACCGGGCAAAACGAAGCATTAAGGCACTGCTCGATATTCGTCCCGACGAAGTGACGGTTTTACGAAACGGAAGTGCGCAGGTTGTTGACCCTTCCCAAGTGCAGTTGGAAGAAACCATTCAAATCAAGCCCGGTGAGAAAGTGGCCCTTGACGGTGAACTGCTATCAGAAAACGCTTCCTTCAATACCGCCGCCCTCACCGGCGAAAGCAAGCCTGATACCAAGTACAAAGGTGAAAAGATATTGGCTGGCATGATTAACCTGAACACGGTTGCTGAAGTAAAAGTGGCGGCACTTTTTAAGGACAGTAAGTTGAGTAAGATATTGGAGATGGTGCAAGATGCAACAGCCCGCAAATCGCAAACGCAGCTTTTCATTTCCCGCTTTGCAAAAGTTTATACACCTATCGTTTTCTTTCTGGCCTTGGCGGTTTGTTTGGTTCCCTACTTCTTTGTAGATAACTATGATTTTCAAACCTGGTTTTACAGGGCGTTGGTTTTCCTTGTCATTAGTTGTCCTTGTGCATTGGTGGTATCTATTCCACTTGGTTACTTCGGCGGCATTGGTCTGGCTTCCCGTAACGGCATTTTATTTAAAGGTGGAAATTTTTTAGATGTGATGACGAAAGTGAACGCCGTTGTGATGGACAAGACCGGCACACTAACCAAAGGGGTTTTCAAAGTACAGCAAGTAGTTCCGAATGGCATTGACAAAAATGAATTGGTAAGGCTTGCGGCTGCATTGGAGCGAAACTCTACCCATCCGGTCGGCAAAGCTGTTACTGAATATGCTGGAGAATTAGATAAAGACACTAAAGCAACCGATGTAGAAGAAATTGCCGGACATGGTTTAAGGGGAAAGATTGAAGGCAAGGAATTGTTGGCAGGAAATTTAAAACTACTGCGCAAATTCAATGTTTCTTTCCCTTCGGAAGTTGAGCAAGTGGTAGATACTATTGTTGTTGTTGCCGTCAATAACCAATACACCGGTTACATTACTATTGCTGATGAAATTAAAGAGGATGCGGAAGCAGCCATCAAGGAAATGCACAACCTCAATATCAAAACCGTGATGCTCTCCGGCGACAAGCAAACCGTAGTTGACCAAGTGGCAAAGAAGATTGGCATTGATGAAGCCTATGGCGATTTGTTGCCTGAAGGCAAGGTAGAGAAAGTGCAAAAGCTGAAGAAAGAAGGCAAGCACATCGCCTTCGTTGGTGACGGCGTAAACGATGCCCCAGTTGTGGCGTTGGCAGATGCGGGAATTGCAATGGGCGGCTTGGGAAGTGATGCTACAATTGAAACGGCGGACATCGTTATTCAGAACGACCAACCTTCTAAAATTGTTTCGGCTATCAGAATTGGAAAAATTACCCGTGGCATCGTGTGGCAAAACATCATTCTCGCAATGGTTGTGAAGGTTATTGTTTTGATTTTGGGTGCTGGTGGCATAGCTACCTTGTGGGAAGCGGTGATAGCAGATGTTGGTGTTGCATTATTAGCTATTTTGAATGCAATACGCATTCAGAGGATGAAAGTATAGATTGCTGGAGTCGTCAAATATTATTAACTATTAGTACACTTTATCAAAAACCCCAAAGTCACCTGTTACCCTTTTTCCAGAAACTCCATTATAATTGTTGTCCAAGTATAAGTTGAATGTCCCTTTGACGGCTTTAGCACTGGCTTCTGTAATTGTTAGCGTTCCGGAAATTGAGTAGGGTTGAAAGTCTAAGCCATCGGTATAGTAGAATTGTATTAGTGTTAGAGGACTAATGTTCCCGTTTCTTGTAACACCTTGTAACTGGATTTTGCACCTATCAAAGTAATAGCTGGATGCCTCTAATTCTACATTTCCTAAACTATCAATCCAAGTTCCTTTAATGGATTCCCACTGAATATCTTCTTCTTGACCTTGTACTCTTAAATTCAAAAAGCCATTGGGCTTTGTTATATTCTCCTTGCTACAACTTAAAACGTTGCTGATGAGTAACAAGCCTATGGCAATTTTAAATAGCATACAGCTACCGTTTGTATTAACTCACTAAACTTTCGTATGCCTGCGCCTCTAACAATGTATCTGTTTCCGTAGCATCCAGTAGTTGAATCTTTATCATCCATCCGTCTGTGAAAGAATCTGAATTAACCAATGCAGCATGCTCTTTTAAAGCACCGTTGATCTCAACTACTTCACCACTCACAGGCATAAATAAATCAGATGTTGTTTTAACCGCTTCTACTGAACCAAAGACTTCATCTTTTTTAAACTGCTTTCCTACTTGTGGCAAATCAACATAGACAATCTCTCCTAATTCACTTTGAGCAAATTCTGTAATGCCTACCAACGCTTGATTGTGGTCTAACGTTTTCAACCAGGTATGTTCTTTTGAATATTTGTAATCGTTCGGCAATAGCATGATGATAATTTTTTGTTTGAATCAATATCCTTTCCTTAGCATATCTGCATACGCGTTTGGCAATGGGCTTTCCTCGACAGCCTTCGCTGCTTTTTCTACATCATAATTAAACCTTACAAATTCCACCTGTACGGCATCCTTTTTTGTAATGCTGCTATCTGCATTAATAGTAAGTATTACATAGCCTCCTTGTGGGTTTCCGTCTTTTGGCTTTCCTACCGAACCTATATTGATGGCATGGCGGTAATGTGTGCTTTCAGTTACCTCTGTTGGCAATACTCTGTGGTAAGGCTTGTGGGTATGCCCAAAACACATAATATCTGCATCTGCGCCTTCCATGATTCTTAACAGGCTCTTTTCATCTCTGTCCTCAAACAAGTATTCGTTGATCTTTCTTGGGCTGCCGTGCACCAATAGAAGATTTAGCTTGTCTTCATTTAATTGAAACTCTACTTTAATATGTGCTGGTAAAGTTCTTAAGTACTTCCTTTCCTCTGGTTTTACAATAGAGTTGGTGTAAGAAATAGAGATCTTACCCATATCTTTTTCTGTGTCAGTTTTATAGGCGCAGCCGCATTCATCACTCATTAGTCCAATGCCCTGATCGTAATTGCCGGCGATGGTGGGAATACCCCTCTTTCTCACCTCATTAATTACCTCGTTTGGCCAGATATTGTATCCTACCAAATCCCCAAGACAATAAATGGCATCGGGCTTTTGTTCTTCAATGCTTTTGAAGAAGGCTTCTAATGCTGGAAGGTTTGCATGAATGTCTGAAAAGAGTGCGATTCTCATTTGTTGGTTTTATGCGTTTTGTAATTGTGATTTTGTATAGTATTTCCGTCTGAACCAAAATGCCACATTGACCAATGCTATCAATGCAGGAACTTCTACTAAGGGGCCAATGACACCAGCAAAGGCTTGTCCGCTGTTAATGCCGAATACACCGATGGCTACGGCAATAGCTAATTCAAAATTATTTCCCGCTGCTGTAAAGGCAATTGAAGCATTGGTGGAATAATCTGCGCCCATCCGTTTCCCGATAAAGAAGCTCACGATAAACATGATGGCGAAGTAGATTACTAACGGAATGGCTATACGCACCACATCGAATGGTATCTGAACTATCAGTTCACCTTTCAGGCTGAACATGACAATGATGGTAAAGAGTAATGCTATTAAAGTAATCGGTGAAATAGCAGGAATAAACTTCGTTTGATACCATTCTTCACCTTTTGCTTTTTTTAGCACCAGTCGCGTAAGCACACCAGCAGCAAAGGGAATACCTAAATAGATAGCTACACTTTCGGCGATTTGTCCAATAGTTATGTTTACCTCTGAGCCTGTGATGCCAAAGAGCGGCGGCAACAAGGTAATGAAGACATAAGCATAAACGCTATAAAGTAACACCTGGAAAATGCTGTTAAGCGCTACTAAACCAGCAGCATACTCCCTGCTTCCCCCTGCGAGCTCATTCCAAACAATTACCATTGCAATGCACCGGGCTAACCCAATGAGGATTAAGCCAACCATGTAATCCGGTTTGTCATGTAAAAAGAGTATAGACAATATGAACATTAATATTGGACCTATGATCCAATTAAGGAACAAAGACACTCCTAATACTTTTGTGTTCTTAAAAACTTCTTTTAGTTTTTCATACCTCACTTTTGCAAATGGCGGGTACATCATTAGTATCAAGCCGACTGCTAGAGGAATGTTTGTAGTACCGGAAGAAAATGAATTGATAAACGTTGAAGAGGAGGGAAAGAAGTAACCAATGGCTACTCCTATCCCCATTGCAATAAATATCCACAAGGTTAAATACCTGTCTAAGAAGCTTAGCCGCTTACGTTCTAAAGCCGGAGCACAGTTATTCGCTGACATTATTTGTTGATTTGTGAATTAGCAACATCCACCGCCTGGTGCGCAGGAGTTTGCTGTCTGAGGTTGGGCTACTTTCGATTTATCTGAAGGGATGCCGCATTTGTCCTGAGCAAGACAAGCTGTTTGCTTTGCGGTTAGAACAAAGTTTTCACCATTGAAATCTAAATCGTACTTGCCAATGGTATCGCCCTGGTATTCTACTTCCACATCCAAATCTTCCATTCCTAAAATCCTTTCGGAAAGTGATATTATGTTGGCTAATTTCTGTGGCTTTAAACGGTGCTCATAATCATTAGCGTCCCAAAGCTGAAAGTTTGCCATTTTCTCTGTCCTTACGGTGCCGCCACAATCAATGAAGTGCTTAGTAACCACGCCAACTTCTGTAACGTGAAAATGCTCCGGAACTAATGTGCCATCAGGCAATTCAAAGTTTACTCCTTGGACTGTTGTCAAATGTTTTTTTACTTGAGATAGTTTCATGCTTTTCTATTTAATAATTGTCTTATTGCAATATTGCGATATGTCTAGCCAAAAAAAAATCAACAACAATTGTTCTTTAACTCGTAGGACACAAAGAACTTCTGCATTTGCTCCTGCGTTTGTTTCCAAACCTTTTCATCAATACAGTAGCAAATACTTGCGCCATCAACTGTTCCTTTGATGATACCGGCTGTTTTAAGTTCCTTTAAGTGTTGTGACACCGTAGCCTGGGCCAAACCCAATTCTTCTACAAGGTCACCACAGATACAGGATTTCGCGTTAATAAGGTATTCCACAATAGCTATACGAGCAGGATGCGCCAATGCCTTAAGCATGGTAGCCATCTTATTCTGCTTGTCGGTGAATATCTCTGATTTGGTAATTCCCATACTCATTGCAATATTACGATAATAGGATGAAACAAAGTATTTTTGCAGAAAATATTTATTCATTGCCATTGCAACAGGTCAACAAGAATATTGAAATTAAAGTGATGCTTCCAGAGCATTGGGAAGCAGTAAAGGCAATTTATGAGAGAGGCATTGCGACCGGTAATGCAACCTTTCAAACAGTTGCTCCTGCCTCCTGGAACCTTTGGGACGGGGGACATTTACCCTATAGCCGTTTTGTTGCAATGGTCAATGATCTGGTAGTTGGCTGGGTGGCACTTTCACCAACTTCGGCAAGGGAGTGTTATAAAGGGGTATGCGAATTGAGCATTTATGTTGATCCTGATTTTGGCGGTAATGGAATTGGAAAGCTACTAATGGAAGCAGTGGTAAGAAGCAGTGAGGAAAATGGTATATGGAGCTTGTATTCTAGTACCTTCCCAGAGAATAAATCGAGCATAGCATTGCAAAAGAAGTTTGGGTTTCGAGAAATTGGTTATAGAGAGAGAATTGCTCAATTGAATGGTGCTTGGAGAAATACCATTTTGCTTGAGAGAAGAAGCAAAATAGTTTGAGGGCTTAATTACTTTTTAGCGCATAAACAAAATGTACACCCCCAACCCTTAGCTGGCCGCTTACGACTAAGAAGCAATTACAGAATATTTACAAATAGATTGTTTGCGGCTTCATTACTCAATGTAATTAAACGTTTTTTGTGCTGTACCGTAAATGACTTGTCAAAATCTTCTATCTCTGTAACCTCAATATTGCTGCCAATTGCCAGACAGAGCTTATCTAAATACCTCAAAAACTCATCCGACGAATTACCCAGAGCAACGATGGTTAGCTGTTTCTTGAGCGGTGCAGAAGTAAGTGGCTGTGTTTTTGTTTTCTTCAATTTTCCATTTTCATCCGGTATTGGGTCGCCGTGTGGGTCAACAGAGGGATAGCCTAAAAATGCGTCCAATCTTTTTATTAAATCATCCGATTCAATATGCTCCAACTGTTCGGCCAGTTTATGCACCTCATTCCATTTGAAAGCCAGCTTGTCCACTAAAAACACTTCCCAAAGCCGGTGTTTCCGTACGATTGACAACGCCTTTTTTCTTCCTTTCTCGGTAAGTTGTATGGTTTTGTCGGGCAGGGTTTCCACCAGCTTTTTAGCACTAAGTTTCCGCACCGCTTCCAACACGGTAGCCGGGTTCAGGTCAAGCGACTTAGACAACGCAATGTTGTTCACCTTCTTTACCTGGCTGACTTCCAGCTTGTAAAGCGTCTTTAGGTAGTTCTCTTCCGAATGATGGGCGAAATGCTGCATTACTCAAATGTACGTGGATTGGCAAAATCAATAAATTTGGTAAGCCAAATAAATAATCTTTGATGTTTCAAACAGTTTTTATCTTTGGGTACAACCTTCAGCCCATGAAGAAAAAGCTACTTGTATTGTGCGGTTTAGCCGCTTCCATGATAATTTACCTCTCTTGCAGCAAAGTTTTACCCGGCGCACCGGAAGATGACCAAATCCTTGATGGCCCGGTTGAAGACTTAACTACGGAACAAAAAAAGATGTTCCTGCGTGGCGATATTGCTTTTAACGATGAAGTTTTTACGAGGGAAACCGGCCTGGGGCCAATTTTCGTAGCCACTTCCTGCGGCACCTGTCATGCCGGTGATGGCAAAGGCCACCCGTTTTCTACTCTTACACGGTTTGGACAAAGCGATACAATCAGCAATCAATTTCTTCATTTAGGCGGTCCGCAGTTGCAACATAGAGGCATAGCAGGATTTCAAGCGGAAACCATCCCTGCCGGCGCTGCCTTCTCCAGCTTTACGCCACCTGCTAATACTGGCTTAGGCTTTTTAGAGGTTGTACCGGATGCAACCTTGTTGGCTCTGGCCGATGAGGCTGATGCAGACGGCGATGGAATTTCGGGCCGTCCAAACTGGATAAGCGTTCCCACATATTCTGCCTTCCGACCAGGCACCATTGCCCGAAACGGCAAATACATTGGCCGCTTTGGAAAAAAGGCAGCCACTTATGATTTGCTCCAGCAGACGGTGAATGCCTACAATCAGGACATGGGCATTAACTCCACCTACGAACATTTCAACACCTACAACGGGCAGGATGCCGACCCGGAAGTAACCAATCAAACCGTTCAGGATGTAGTGTTTTATCTGCAAGCTTTAAAAGCTCCCTTACAACGAACTCCCAACGATGCAGACGTACAGGCAGGAAGGCAAATCTTTCTAACTATTAATTGCGGCAAGTGCCATACACCGCAACTGCAGACCGGCCCTTCTTCCATTGCTGCTTTGTCAAATAAAACCTTCGCACCATACAGCGACTTTCTGCTGCACGACATGGGGCCTGCCCTGAACGATGGCTATACCGAAGGCACGGCTTTACCGGCAGAATGGCGTACCCCGCCATTGTGGGGCCTGGGTCTTTCTAAGAACTCGCAAGGTGGCGGCTACTTTCTCTTACATGATGGCAGGGCAAGAAGCATTGAACAGGCCATTATGCTGCATGGTGGAGAGGCAGGACAAAGCAAGGCGGCCTTTCAAAATTTATCGGCTTCGGAGAAAAACAAAATCATCAAATTTCTTGAATCGCTATAAAATGGACAGAAGGGATTTTATTAAGAAAGGATGCACCGCTTGTTTGTCTGTTACTATGCTTTCGTCTTTGGTAAGCAGTTGCGTTTCCACACAATACACATCGGGCAAATTGGGAAAGGATGGCATTGCCTTGTCAAAGAATGATTTTCTCATCAAGCAAAAAGGTGGAACGGCGTACAGCTCTTTCATCATAGTTCGCAATGATGCCCTGAAATACCCGATATGTGTTTACCGAATGAACGATCACGACTACACCGCCCTTTGGATGCGTTGCACCCATCAGGGAGCGGAATTGCAAGCGTCGGGTGACGTGCTGCAATGCACGGCGCACGGCAGCGAGTTTACCAGCAAAGGGGAAGTAAGAAATGGCCCGGCAGACAAAGCCCTTAGAACATTCCCTGTCACCGTCACGAACGATGAAATTTTTATTGACCTCAGAAAGCAATCATGAAACTTGTTTACTTCCTTGTTTTTCTCATAGCCTTTGGATTTACCGCACAAGCGCAGATTGACCCGGAGCTATTGCGCAATCCCTCGCAAACATCCGATAGCCTTACGCTGAACATGGATGCGGTTTACAACCGTCCGTTGTTGCAGGCAGGTAAGCTGCCGGTGGCCTTGGGCGGCTACATGGAAGCCAACTATCAATACATGGGGCAAGACGGCGTAACTGAAGGCCACCAGTTCCAAATGCGACGGCTGACGCTGTTTGTCTCATCGGCACTTAACCGACGAATGAAGTTTTTGACGGAGATAGAATTTGAGGACGGAGCAAAAGAAATCAACATTGAATTTGCATCGGTGGATTTTGAATTTGCGCCATTGCTGAATTTGCGTGGCGGCATCGTGATGAACCCAATTGGTGCCTTCAATCAAAACCACGATGGCCCGAAATGGGAGTTTGTTGACCGTCCCATATCCGCCACGCAGATGCTTCCGGCCACCTTTAGCAATGTTGGCTTTGGCGTGTACGGAAAGAAGTACGCAAAGGATTGGGTGTATGCGTATGAAGCCTACCTAACCAATGGCTTTGACGAAAGCATTATTGACAACAGTGAGAACAGAACCTTTCTACCGGCTACAAAGAACAATGCTGAACGTTTTGAAGAAAGTTTCAACGGCAGCATGTTGTTTACGGGCAAAGTGGCGTTGCGCAATAACAAGTTTGGGGAGCTTGGGCTATCGTATATGTCGGGTGCTTACAACAAGTTTCAGGATGACGGCTTAGTGCTGGACAAAAAAAGGAACGTTAGTGTTTATGCCATTGACTTTAATACTACGCTACCAACAAAAACATTTATCAATGGCGAGTGGGCATTTGTGAACGTGGATATTCCTGAAACCTATACGGAGCAATTTGGAAGAAAACAGCAAGGCGGATTTATAGATATTGTTCAACCCATTCTGAGAAAGCCGTGGTTCGGGTTTGAAAATTCCGTTTTGAATGTGGCTGTTCGTTTGGAGTATGTGGATTGGAACAAGGGCGTTTTTAAATCGACCAACGGAAATATAGCCGACCATGTGTATTCCATTGTTCCGGCTATTAGCTGGCGGCCAACAGCACAAACGGTGTTTCGGTTGAATTATCGGTATAACTGGCAAACGGATCTGTTGGGCAACCAGCCATCAAAGCTGGCGGGGTTTCAGTTTGGGTTGTCAACCTATTTTTAGTGTAACAGAGTAAATGATTTATCGCTTTCAATTTGTTTTTGTTACGTCTATTTTAAAAGTTCAAACATTAAGATTGTCAATTATTGCAATTGTCTCATCGTCAAAGATGAACTTTAAAATATTTGAAGGAATTGCAACAAGTAAATTATTGTTCACATCGCTGTAATATTTACGCGGTCCGTTTTTAAGTTTGTGCTGAATACTAATTTTGGTAATTAAATGAGCAACATGCAGACAAATGAATTGCCAATTCTAATTCCGTATGACCCTGATGTTTTTTGGGCAAAAATGCGGCGGATCATTCAAGAGGAAATTAGTAAAATCGAAAAGGTTAAGGAGCCGGATAAAGTAGAGGAACCTCTTTTACAACGGAAAGAGTTAGCCGCAAGGTTGCATATTTCTTTAGTTACGTTAAGTGATTGGGTAAAGAGAGGCATGCCCTCCCATAAACAAAGGGGGAAAGTGTATTTTCTTTATTCTGAAGTTCTCGAATACTTAAGAAAGAATCATGTGAAAAAACTCATTCATCTCCAAAAAACTTCTCTGGTTTAATCTACGCAAAAGAGGTAGTTTTTTGCAAAATCCATTCGTTTCCTCTTTTCTGAAATGTGGTTTCTTTTTGCTATTGATACAATTGTCAATTCAGCATAAGTGCACAGCAACTTTGGGTCATAACATAGACAACCATAGTCTCAAAACTGGCTAAAAAAACAAATGAATCAAGAGATTTTGGTAGCTTTATAAAACGATTTGCAACGAATGAAAAGTTAGTGAGTAATTCGTGAGTAAACAAGTCAAGACTTCTATAAAACATTGGTTTCCATTATGGTAGAGTAGTAGGTTCTGTTCCCTCTCTCCGCCATAACAAAACAGGCCCCGATCAAATCGGGGCCTGTTTTGTTATACAGCCTTCGATGCAAAGCTTGTTGTACAAAAGAAATGGTATAATAAAAAGCGGGGCCATCCTTTTGTTTCAAGTTTCCGTTATCGATCAATGCATCTAATGCCCCGCTTGCCGCCGCACCGTGACGAACCGAGATAAAACTGATTGACCCTGATTTCACTTCGGCCAAACTTAAATTTGGCATCCCAATACACCTTACGACTGTGTTCACTTCCTGGGTTCGAGATGGCCCATTATTGGTTATTGCAAATTTGCTTTGGAAACATGTGTTGTGCAGGAAAAAAAGCCTGCCTCATTCGGAACTGGCGAAAAGATCACAGAAGTTTAGTGCTGGTGTTGCAATTTAATTCGGGATTATCGCTGCGCTTGTCTACACCGGCACGCCCCTCCGGTAGTCAGAAGGGGAAATACCCACCTGCTTTTTGAAAAACTTGCCAAACGATGACTGGTCCGGAAAGCTGAGTTCATTGGCCACCTGTTGCACCGATAAATCCGGATTTTGCAACAGGGCCTGGGCTTCCACAGCAAGGGCCGCATCTATCCATTCGCTGGCCGTTCGGCCAGTTGTTCCTTTTACCGTTTCAGATAAATATTTAGGGGTTACGTATAGTTTGCC
>DATKHJ010000451.1:0-9921 GCA_035510335.1 Flavisolibacter sp.
ATAAAAACTACCACAAAAAAAGCTGCAATTTCTTGCAGCTTTTAAAAGTTATTTGTTCGTTTATCTCAGACCAAAAGCTTTTTTCACTTTTGGTACATAATCAAGCTTCTCCCAGGTAAACAGTTCTACTTTTTTCTTCAGGATTTTTCCATCAGGAGAAGAAAATTCTTTTGTTACCACTTCCGGCTTACGGCCCATGTGTCCGTAAGCGGCTGTTTCACTGTAAATAGGATTGCGCAGTTTTAAACGCTGCTCGATAAAGTAAGGACGCATGTCGAAGATGCTTTCTACTGTCCGTGCAATTTCGCCATCGGTCATATCAACTTTAGCAGTGCCGTAAGTATTTACATAAATACCCATCGGTTGTGCAACGCCAATAGCGTAAGAAACCTGTACCAGCACTTCGTCGCAAACGCCGGCAGCTACCAGGTTTTTGGCAATGTGACGGGTTGCATACGCTGCTGAACGGTCAACCTTGGAAGGATCTTTTCCGCTGAAAGCGCCACCACCGTGTGCACCTTTACCGCCGTACGTATCAACAATGATCTTGCGGCCTGTCAGGCCGGTATCGCCGTGCGGACCACCAATCACAAACTTGCCCGTTGGGTTGATGTGGTATTTGATCTGGTCGTTAAACAGCTTTGCGTACTTCTTATATTTTGATTTTACACGAGGAATCAAAATGCTTACGATATCCTTTTTGATACGCTCCAGCATCTTCGCTTCGGTATCAAAATCATCATGCTGGGTAGAAATAACAATGGCGTCGATTCTAACCGGGCGGTTATTGTCGTCGTACTCCAATGTTACCTGGCTTTTTGCATCCGGACGCAGGTACTTTATTTGTTTGTTTTCTCTGCGCAGCGCAGCCAGTTCCTGTAAAAGTTTATGGGCAAGATCCAGAGCCAGTGGCATGTAGTCTTCAGTTTCTGCTGTTGCATAACCAAACATCATTCCCTGGTCGCCGGCACCTTGTTCTTCTTTCTTCTTTTTATCTACTCCCTGGTTAATGTCGGAAGACTGCTCGTGGATGGCTGAAAGCACACCGCAAGAATTGGCTTCGAACATGTACTCGCTTTTGGTATAGCCAATGCGACGGATCACCTGGCGGGCAATTTCCTGTACGTCCAGGTAGGCTTTCGACTTCACTTCGCCAGCCAGCATCACCTGTCCGGTAGTTACCAGTGTTTCGCAGGCAACTTTTGAATTCGGGTCAAAAGCCAGGAAATGATCAATCAACGCATCTGAAATCTGGTCAGCAACTTTGTCCGGGTGGCCTTCTGATACACTCTCGGAGGTAAATAAATAAGGCATGAAAAGATTTTTTAAATATGAATTGTTGGTGGGTTAAACGATGATATACATAAAATCGGGTGCAAATATAAGCACCCGATTTTATTATAAGTTGGAATAGATAATTCGGAGGCGCATGCGCTTGGTGGGATCAGGAGCTGTAGCCCCGTTCAGCACTACCCTTCCTTTTGCAATGAAGTCAAGAATTTGAACCGGCACATACTGGTTTGGCGTCTTTGCATACAAAAGAGAACGAAGCGGCGCATATAAACGCAGGCTGTCGTTTCGCTCTTTCCGGGTAACAATTCCCTGTACATAGCGGGTGATGTTAAACCGGTAAGAATTATCGGACCGCAGGTTGCCGCCAAAGCTGGCAAAGTTCAACGAGCCGTCAAATGTTGTAGAGAGGTCGTTCTCGAAAATATAAGCTGTATCGGGTGTTGTAGCCGACAGTGGACGTTTGTGATCAAGTAACAAACGCACTGGCTCTTTAAAGGTTATATCGGAAGGATCAGCTTCTTTATAAGCAATTAATTCAGCCCGGTGAATCACCTTGTTGGGGAAGGTATCCAGCCCGGCTACTTTAATACCAACATAAGAACCGGTTGGCGACGATTGAACAAACAATCTTTGCGGCGCCGGTTGGTTTAAACCAGCCAAATACTGCACGCTGGGTGTACGCCTGATTGCATTGGCCTGCCCGTTGCGGACATGCCGGAAGTTAACAGCCGTTGTATCAATACCGGTACTGGTTCCAATGCGGCAGTAAACCGTTAAACTGGTTTTTGCATCCAACAGGTTAAAATAAGCCAATGCGCCATTGTTGGCGGCATTGGTGGTTTTAATTTCAAATCCTTTAAGTAACCGGCGGAAAAGCGAATCATTAAAGAAAGCACCGATAGCAGAATTCGATGTATCGTACGAACGCAGGCGTTCACCAATTGCATTGTTGTTAAAACGAACGCGAAGTACATTGGCAAGCCTTGATGTGTCTTTTCCGCGAATGATCGTCAGCGAGTCTTTCAGGTCGCGTACCGAAAATGTACGGCTACCCAAAACAGGGCCCGTCGTGGCAAAACTGTTTTCGTCAAAGCGGTAAAGTGAATCGGCATCAAACGTGTTGTTTGTTGCCATTTCTCTTACTTCAACGCTTAATTGCGAAGCAGCTGTTGTATCGCCGTATCCACCTACATAAGCTATCGATAGAACAACGGAGTCAATGGCTTTAATAGAATCCTTAACATTAACACCAAAAGGGTTCACCTTCTCACCGGCAGAATTACCAACATTGAAATACATGTCGGCCGTGGTGGTGCCAAACAACGGGTCGTTTAACCGGCCCAAAGCCATGTAATCGGTAAAGCTTGAGTTAACAACCAGTCGGCTGGAATCATCAAACGGATGGTAAGCTGCTGTTACATCCAGTGTGGTTTCAAATGTGTTCACATTATCAACCGCCGGAATCAGTTCGTCACCCAGTTCTGTTGCTTCGTTGATTTTGGTGCAGGAGAAAAAAATACAGAGAGAAACAAAGGAAAATAACGCTAACAACCCTTTTGACTTCACAACAGATAATTGAGCTTATGAAAAGAATTTTTACTTGCTCGCAAGATCGCCATACAGTTGTAAATAGTCTGTTAAATCAGATTCCGCATTGTATGGCAGCGTCTTCTTCCCTTTCACTTTCGAGAACTCATCTACCAGCTTTTTGTCGGGCTTTTCTACACCAAACGTAATGGCATCGGCATAGGTGGCACCGCCACGCATCATGGCAATGTTGTTGGCGTCTTTGAAAGGTTCCAGGTCCTTTTCTTTAATAAGCGGACTGATTTGCGCTTTCTTAATGAAATCGGCACCCAGCTTTTCTTTGAATGTAGTTTGACCAACGGTGTATACAACTTTGCTGTGCGCAAACACCGGCTCCTTTTTATATACAGTGCGCAGGTAAGCAGGAATCAGGCCTGTCATCCATCCGCTGCAGTGAATAATGTCGGGAGGCCAGCCAAATTTCTTCACGGTTTCCAAAGCGCCTTTGCAAAAGAAGATGGTTCGCAAGCCGTTGTCGTCATACCATTCTTCGTTTTCGTCGGTGAAAACATATTTGCGTTTAAAGAGGTCTTCGTTGTCGAGAAAATATACCTGCAGACGGGCATTGGGCAGCGAGGCTACCTTGATCTGCAAAGGAAAATCCTCGTTGTCAACAGAGATATTGATGCCGGAAAGGCGCACCACTTCGTGCAGACGGTGACGACGTTCGTTGATGGCGCCAAAACGTGGCATAATGCAACGAACTTCAAAACCGCTATCGTTCGATTTGATGGCCAGCTTATTTACTACTTCAGAAAATTCTGTCAACTCAAGATAGGGTGACATTTCGTTGGCAATAAATAAAATTCTTTTCTTTGCTGACATTGTAAGCGTTTTAGATCAAACAGAAAGTTTGCAAAAGTAGGCATTTTTTCGCTGTGCTGTTGTTTGCAGCGCCTTAAATCGATATCATGATCCTTTTTAAAAAGGCAGAAAGCCTTTCCCGTTATCTCTCTCAACAAAAAAATGAAGGCGTTCAAATTGGTTTTGTTCCTACCATGGGAGCCTTGCACCAGGGCCATATTTCCCTGATAGAAGCCGCCAAAAAAGAGAACCGGCTAACGGTGTGCAGCATCTTTGTCAATCCTACGCAGTTTAACAACAGCAGTGATTTTCAGCACTACCCTGTTACCACCGATAAAGACATTGAAAAATTGCTGGCTGCCGGTTGCGACGTTTTGTTTCTGCCGTTAGCAGAAGAAATTTACCCGCCCGGTTTTCTTGCCCGCCACTACGACTTAGGCAGCCTGGAAACTGTGCTGGAAGGCCATTACAGGCCGGGTCATTTCCAGGGTGTTTGCCAGGTAATTGAACGGCTGTTGGAGATTGTTCAACCCAACCGCTTGTATTTGGGGGCAAAAGATTTTCAGCAGGTAAAGGTGATTACGAGGCTGCTTCACTTATTGGGTAAGCAAGATGAAATTGCCGTTCGCATGGAGCCTACCCTGCGGGAAAACGACGGTCTGGCCATGAGCAGCCGAAACCTCCGGTTGTCGGCGGAACAAAGAGCATTGGCGCCGGTTATTTATACGGTGCTATCATCTATTAAAGAGAAATACAAAGCTGGCAACAAATCATTGCCCCAACTGGAAGAACAAGCGGCGTCGGAATTGGAGAAGAATGGTTTTGCAGTTGATTACCTGCAAATCAGGGATGCCGACACTTTGCTATCGCCAACTGCTGATTCGAAACACATAGTTGTTTTAACCGCCGCAGCCCTTGGCGAAATACGATTGATTGACAACCTTCCTTTGAATTAACAAACACTTCACGTCCCGCACCTACTTTTGCAGTTGCTATGAATATTGCCGTCTTAAAATCGAAAGTTCACCGTGCCGTTATCACAGAAGCAAATCTTCACTACGTGGGAAGTTTAACCCTTGATGAAGACCTGATGGAAGCCGCCAACATGATTGAAAACGAAAAAGTGCAGGTGGTAAATGTCAACAATGGTGAACGGTTAGATACCTACCTTATCAAAGGAAAAAGAGGCTCGGGTGTTTGCTGCCTCAACGGTCCTGCTGCCCGCAAAGGTATGGCCGGTGATGTGGTGGTTATCATCTCCTACTGCTCACTTCCTTTTGACGAGGCCAAAAATTTCAAACCCTGGATTGTTTTTCCCAAAGAAGGAAACAAGCTTTAAAAGAAAGAACGCAATCTGCAAAATGACAGGGTGAAGTAAGGCGCTTCTTCCTTGCCTTTGCTTCTGCCGTTCATAATTCCCCACTATCTTCAAGCCCTGATGAAGAAGCCGATTGTTACCATACTTCAATACGTTTTTTTTCTTGGGCTGGGTATCCTGTTTGTCTGGTTATCCGTTCGGGAAATCAACGAAGAACAATGGCTGCTGATTAAAGCTTCGCTTCAACGGGCTAAGCTTTGGTTAATCATTCCCGTTTGCATTACACTTTTGCTCAGCCATTTCAGCCGCGCCATTCGCTGGAAGATTTTAATGGAGCCCCTGGGTTACAAACCTTCCACCTTCAACACGTTTGCGGCAGTAATGATTGGCTACCTGGTAAACGCCGGCGTTCCGCGGCTGGGCGAGGTGGTAAAGTGCACCATTCTTTCCCGCTACGAAAAAGTGCGGGCCGACAAACTGGTGGGCACTATTGTAATGGAACGGGCTGTTGACATGGTTTGTCTTGGTATTGTGTTTTTGCTGGCGCTTTTTTTTGAAGGCCATGTGGTTGGCGATTTCGTCCGCTCCCTGTTTGGCAATTTCTTCCAGGACAATGCGGGTGAAGTATCGGTAACAAAAATTATTTTAGTGCTTGGTGCAGGCTTGCTCCTGTTGCTGCTGTTTTATTTCCTGCTCAAACGTTTTGCACACATAAACGCCGTTGCCAAAATAAACGACATTATTAAAGGCATCTGGCACGGACTGCAAAGCATTCGCTACATCCGCCACAAGGGGTGGTTCTTTTTTCACTCCGTGCTTATCTGGGGGCTCTATCTTATGAGCACAACCCTGGGCATAATTGCTTTGCAGGAAACGGCGCACCTGGGCCTGGGCGGTGGACTAACAGCGCTGGCTGTAGGAAGTGTGGGAATGATTATTACGCCGGGTGGCATTGGCGCCTATCCCCTGCTTGTTTCCAAACTGATTGGCCTTTACGGCATCGATGAAACTACCATTGGCAATGCGCTGGGATGGCTGCTCTGGAGTGTGCAAACCGTGATTGTTATTTTTGGTGGCCTGGCTATGATTGCCCTTTTTTCTTACTACAATAAAAACAGCAAACCAAGTGAAGCAAGAGCACAACTTACAGACGAAGATATTGCCGCTATCTGAGTTGCAGGCCCAGGTAGAACAATGGAAGGCCGATGGCCAGACGGTTGCCTTCACTAACGGCTGCTTCGATATTTTGCATGCCGGTCATATTGCATCGCTGGTGCAGGCTGCTAAGGAAGCGGATAAACTGGTGGTGGCTTTAAATGCTGATAGTTCCGTGAAAGCATTAAAAGGTGAAAGCCGCCCGGTAAACAACGAAGACGCAAGAGCCATTGTGCTGGCGGCGTTAGGCATGGTAGATGCTGTTACCGTGTTTGCCGAACCAACACCCATTGACGTTATTAACGCGGTAAAGCCCGATGTGTTGGTGAAAGGCGGCGATTACAAAGTAGAAGACATTGCCGGAGCCAAAGAAGTAATAGGCTGGGGCGGCAGGGTGGTGATCAACCCGATTGTGCAGGGTTTTTCAACAACCTCCATCATTCAGAAGATGAAGAAAGAATAGCGTTGGTTTCTTAGGTATATTTATTGATGGTAGAGATAACCGTATGTCGCACCCGAAAATAAAAACCATCCCCCGTGATATCAGTTGGCTTTCCTTTAACGGCCGTGTGCTGCAGGAAGCCGCCGACCCTACCGTTCCGCTCCGCGAACGCATTCGTTTCCTTGGCATTTTTTCTAACAACCTTGATGAATTCTTTCGTGTTCGGGTAGCTACCCTTAAACGCATGATTCAACTGGGCAGCAAGGGAAAAATGCACCTGGAAGAAAACCCCGAGAAAATACTGGAGGAGATTCAAACCACGGTGCTTAACCAGCAAAGTGAGTTTAACCGCATTTGGGAACTGATCCTGGAAGAAATGAAAGAGCAGAAAATCTTCCTGGTAACGGAGAACGACTTGAATGATGAACAGCGGGAATTTGTAACCAGGTATTACGATGAAGAAGTCAGCACGAACGTCATACCGCTGATGATTGAATCAATCCCGGAGCTACCTTATCTCCGCGAAAAATCAATCTACCTCGGCGTGGTCATGTGGAAACAGGAAAGTGCCCTGAAGCGCATGTTCTCCATCATTGAAGTGCCCACGCGGGTGATGAGCCGTTTTTTACTGCTCCCTTCTCCCGATGGCGAACATCACATCATTTTACTGGAAGACATCATCAGGGCAAACCTTGCCAGCATCTTTCATTATTTTGGTTACGATCGCTATCAGTCCTGTGTTTTTAAAGTCACAAAAGATGCGGAGATCGATATTGATAATGATATCTCCACAACTCTGATGGAGAAAATTGCCAAGGGCTTAAAAAACCGCCGCAAAGGAAAACCGGTGCGGTTTGTTTATGATAAAGAAATGGACCCGGGCTTGCTGGAATTCCTGATACGTAAATTAAATCTTACCAAACGCGATAACATTATTCCCGGCGGCCGCATTCATAACTTCCGCGAGTTCATGGATTTTCCAAAACAGGTTTTCCAGGCGCAGAACATGCGCCGCAAACCGCTCGATCATCCGGCACTGGAAGAAAAGCGGGTGACCGACGTGGTACTGCAACGGGACCTGATGCTGCACTTCCCCTATCAGTCGTTTAACCCGGTGATTGATTTGTTGCGGGAAGCCGCCATTGACCCGGATGTCACCACCATAAAAATTACCGCATACCGTTTAGCCAAGCAATCAAAAATTGTGAATGCACTGATTAACGCGGTGCGTAATGGTAAGCAGGTAACAGTCATGCTGGAACTGAAAGCAAGGTTTGATGAAGAAGCCAACCTGCAATGGAAAGAACGCCTGGAAGAAGAAGGTGTAAAAGTGCTCATTGGCATCCCCAACATGAAAGTACACGCCAAGCTTTGCGTAATTCGCAAACGTGTTGGCGATTCCATTGTGCAATATGGTTTTATCAGCACCGGCAATTTAAACGAAGACACGTCGAAGGTGTATGCCGATCATTGCCTGCTTACGTCCAATAAAGCCATCATGGCCGATGCTAACCGCATCTTTAACTACATTGAACATTACAAAACCGGCACCCATTTCTTAAAAGCATGCACCACGCTTCTGCCCTCGCCCAGTTTTGCGAGAAAAGAAATTTTGAAGATGATTCGCACCGAAACAAAGCATGCACAAAGAGGATTGCCGGCTACCATTTGTGCGAAAATGAATTCGCTGTCGGATGTAGAAATCATTGAAGAATTATACAACGCTGCCAAAGCCGGTGTGGATGTTAACCTGATTGTCCGCGGCATCTTTTGTATGCTTTCCGAAAACATCAAATTTGTAAAGCCGGTGAAGGCCGTAAGCATTGTTGACGAGTACCTGGAGCATGCAAGGGTTTGGATTTTTCACAACAACGGCAAAGAAAGAATGTACATTTCTTCGGCCGACTGGATGGTACGTAATCTCGACCACCGGGTAGAAGCCAGCTGTCCTATTTTCGACCCGGAGATCAAGAAAGAATTGAAGGATATTATTACTATTCAGTTAAAGGATAATGTAAAAGCCCGAGTGCTCAACAACGCACTTTCCAACGATTACAAAGGAGGCGAAAACGGCGAGGAAAAAATCCGTTCGCAATACGAAACCTATTTTTATTTACACAACAAAATAGAACAGCACCTTGAAGTTAGCAGCTATTGATATTGGAAGTAACGCAGCCCGGCTATTGATTACAGAAGTAGTGGAATCGGCACACCAGAAACCGGAATTTGTAAAGCTGTCACTGGTGCGGGTGCCGTTACGTTTGGGTTTCGATGTATTTGAATCGGGAACCATTTCTCCCGAGCGGGCCGACCGGTTTGTTTCAACCATCAAGGCCTACCGCCACCTGCTGGATGCCTTTGAAGTAAAGCACCTGATTACGGCCGCCACTTCTGCCATGCGTGATGCCGCCAACGCTGCAGAAATTTTGGAGAGAGTAAAAACAGAAGCCGGCATTGACATCAGGGTGATTACAGGCGAAGAAGAAGCGACCTTTATTTACGAAAACCATTTTGCCGATAACCTGAACCCGCAGGAATCTTACCTCTATATTGACGTGGGCGGCGGCAGTACGGAATTGACTTTTTTCAGTGATGGAAAACTGGTTACGCAACAGTCGTTCAACATTGGCACCATTCGCCTGCTGAAAAACCAGGTGGCGCAGGAACATTGGTCGCAAATGCGTGATTTCATCAAAGAAAAATTGCGCGGCCATCACCACATTACCGCCATTGGTTCGGGCGGAAATATCAACAAGGTCTTTTCATTGTCCAAGCGCAAAGAAGGAAAACCGTTGCCCCTGGAACTGCTGCGGAATTATTACAAAGAATTCAGCTCGGTCTCGCTGGAGCAGCGCATCAGATTTTACCAGTTGCGGGAAGACCGCGCCGATGTAATTGTACCGGCACTACTCATCTACATTAACGTGATGAACTGGGCCGATGCCGATGAAATCTTCGTTCCTAAAATTGGCCTGGCTGATGGGCTGGTGCACATTCTTTACGACAGGGTAAGGCAGGATTGACCAACCGGCAACCCTGCCCTACTTCTGCCCACTGCGATTTATGCATAAATGCTTTTAGCCTGGTAAACTTTTGCGCCGGCGTTGCTGTGCACGGCATAGCTGAAACCTTTCTGCAAGGCATAGCCACCAATTTTTCCATGCCTGTTTATTGCAATAAAACCAACCTGCAGGTCTTTGGCTTTTGCGCCCTGTTTGCGCACAATTCTTTCCACGGTTTTGCGGCAAGCCATTTCGGGACTCATGCCCTGGCGCATCAGTTCAACCACGGTATGCGAACCACAAATTTTTACCACTTCTTC
>DATKHJ010000452.1:0-9251 GCA_035510335.1 Flavisolibacter sp.
GTTATACTCGCTGCTGGCCCGTTGCAGCGATTTGCGGGCAGCAATGTTTTCCCGCACCAGCTCTTCTTGCCGTGCCAGGTCTTGGCGCAGAAACGAAAGCTGGCTGCTGCTTTCCAGGTACTCCTGCTGCATTTGTACAAATTCCGGGTTTTCAATGGTGGCCAATACCTGGCCTTTGCGTACAAACTTTCCTTCTATTACGGTGGTGCTGCGAATGGTTCCGCCGTAAGGCGAGGCAATGCTAATTAAATCATTGGCGGGTACGTCAATAGTGCCAGACGCTTTGATATAGTTGCTTAGGTTAACCGGTGTAACCGTACCCAATTGCACCCCGACGGTCTCGTATTGCTCCTGTGTAAATTCAACAAGCGTGGGGTCGTGTTCTTCTTCCGCAGGAGCCGCTGCCTCATCTTTCGTTTTTGAAGCGCAGGCAGTTAAAAAAAGCGAAGCAACGAGAGCAAGTTTCAAAACTGGTTTATAGGTCATCTGATACATAATTCATTTGCTTTTAAAGGCCAAGAATAAGTTCCAATTCAATGGCGGTCTGGTTGTATTGATTTAAAATTTCTATGTACTGGCGGCGAACGTTGTTGGCGTTGTTGAGCGATTGCGAGAGCTGGTAATAATCCATCTCACCCACTTCAAAGGCCCGCTGCGATGTGCGGATAAGCAACTCGGCATTCGGCAGCGCCGTGTTGCGGTAATAGGCAAGCTGAATGGCGAGGCGCCGCAAGTCAGAGAGCAAAAGATTTCCCCGCTGCGACAAGCCAAAATAGAAGGCTTGTACTTCGGCTTCCCTGCGCTGCTGATTTATTTCTGCGGCTCTAATTCTTGCTTTTTGCGGCTTGGCAAATAGTGAAATGCTGATACCCGCCTCTACACCCTGGAAACGTTTGCCAACACCGTAACGTTTTTGCACACCGTCCACTTCATAGGTGCCCACAAGCGATTGATTGAAGTAACCAATGTTGAAATCGGGCAGCAGCCTGCTTCGTTCAACCTTTATTTCTTTTGACGCAACCGCAATTTGGCTGCGCAGCACTTGCAGTTCGGGATTGTTGTTGAACTGGCTGCTATCAAGGCTTAACTGTACCGGCCTTTCTTGTAAAAGCGTGTCCGTTATTCCGCTGATACTTGTATCTCTTGTGAAAAGAGATAACTGCTGCAAGTCTGTTCGTAACTGCTCACTTAGTTGTGCCTTTTGCGCAACGGCTTCCTGCAACTGCGTGTTGGCATTATACTTCTCTAATATATTGGTTTCACCAGACCGGAACCGTATGTCTGCGGCCCGCAATATTCTTTCGTACAAATTGATTAGGGTATCAGCAAGCCGGCGTTGTTCATTGCGGTAAACTAACCGGTAGTAAAGGCTTTTTACCTGGTAGTTTATCTGGCTTTGGTACACTTTCAACTGCAAACGGCTGGCATCAATGGTCGCATCGGCCAATTCTGTTAACCGTCTTAGGTAAACAGGGTTGGGTATGCTTTGCGTGATGGTGATATTGTTATCGTAAGTCACAGGACTGTTATACTGGCCATAGGTAAGATTGATGTTGGTTTTGCCAAAATCCCTTACCGAACCACGCAAGGTTTGCTGATATTGCACGTCAAGATTGCCCACCCGGAGATTTGGGTTGGCGCCCAGCGAACGGCTGATGGCCGTTTGCAAATCAATGGTGCCGGCAGGTGTTTGCGCTTTTACGGTGGCACTTGCCATTAGTGCTACCAACCCAATCAATACCGTTGCGACGGTGGGTGTTGCTTTGCCAAACCTGTTCTTTCTGTTCTTACCAAAATTCTCTACAAAACGGTAAAGAACCGGCAGCACAATTAATGTCAACAAGGTGGCGGTAATCAATCCTCCAATTACTACGGTAGCCAGGGGCTTTTGAACTTCGCCACCAGCGCCTGTTGACAAAGCCATTGGCAAAAAGCCGAGCGATGCCACGGCTGCCGTCATTAACACGGGACGAAGCCGCACAGCAGTGCCTTCCAAAATGATTTCATTTACATCGGTCATGCCTTCTTTTTTTAGCCGGTTAAATTCCGTTATCAATACAATTCCATTCAAAACGGCCACCCCAAACAGGGCGATAAACCCTACGCCTGCCGAAATGCTAAAAGGCATTCCTCGCAACCACAAAGCAAACACCCCACCAATAGCCGACATGGGAATGGCGGTAAAAATGAGCAGGGAATATTTGAACGAACCAAACGTAAAATAGAGCAGCAAAAGGATGAGGCCCAGCGCTACCGGTACCGCAATGGACAAGCGCTTATTGGCTTCTTCCAGATTTTTAAACTGTCCTCCGTAAGTGATGTAATAGCCGGTAGGCATTTTTATTTTCTGGTCAATCTTCTGCTGCATTTCTTTTACCACCGAAGCAATGTCACGGCCACGAACGTTGAAGCCCACGATGATTCTTCGCTGCGCCTGCTCCCTTTGTACCTGGTTCGGGCCTAATTGCAGGCTCACGTCAGCTACTTGTTCCAACGGCACCTGTGTGCCATCGGCAGCGGTAACAAAGAGACGTTTTACATCTTCAATGCTTTGGCGTTCGGCTTCCTGTAAGCGTACCACCAAATCAAAACGTTTCTCGCCTTCAAACACGGTTCCTGCACTGCCACCGGCAAAAGCCGTACTGATGGCCTGGTTTACATCTTCTACATTTAATCCGTGCTGCGCAATTTTATCCCGGTTTAGCTTGATAGAAATTTGCGGTAGCCCGCTTACTTGCTCCACATACAAATCGGTTGCGCCTTCCACTGTTGGTACAATGGCACCAATGCGTTGCGACAACTCAGACAGCACCTGCATGTCTTCGCCAAAAATTTTAATGCCCACGTCTTGCCGCACACCGGAAATCAGTTCATTAAAACGCAGTTGAATGGGCTGTGAAAAACCAAAGCTCACACCCGGAATACTTTCCAGCGCTTCCTTCATCTGATTTGCTAAATCCTCACGGTTGTCAGCGGTTGTCCATTCGCTTTTCGGTTTTAATAAAATCGTTAGGTCGCAAGCTTCAATAGGCATGGGGTCGGTAGGGATTTCGGAAGCGCCAATCTTTCCAATCACCTCTTTTACTTCCGGGAACTTCTTCATTAGCACATTAGAAGCCTGCGTTACTTTGTCAATGGTCTGGCTTAACGAACTACCGGTGAGTAGCCTTGTTTCTACGGCAAAATCACCTTCTTCCAACTGCGGTAAAAACTCGCCTCCCAAGGTGGAGAAAAGCAGGAATGCGCCAATTAATAAGGCCACGGCAATGCCCAACACAAGTTTTCGAAAACGCAATGCTCCTTGCAAAACCGGTTGGTAAACCCGCTGCACCCGGTCCATCATTTTATCAGAGAAATTCTTTTTATGCTTGATGTTTTTGTTCAGGAACAAAGCACTGACCATTGGCACGTAAGTAAGTGACAGCAGAAAGGCGCCAAGGATGGCAAATGAAACCGTTTGCGCCATTGGGCGGAACATCTTTCCTTCTATACCCACCAGGGCAAGAATGGGGAGATAAACAATTAGGATGATGATTTGACCGAAGGCGGCAGAGTTCATCATGCGTTTGGCCGAAGTACCGACTTCCACATCCATTTCCGCTTGCGTAATTTTTCCTTGCTTTCGGTGGGCAAGATGGTGCATGGTTGCCTCTACAATAATTACAGCTCCATCCACTATTAACCCAAAGTCAATGGCCCCCAAACTCATTAAGTTCCCGGAGACGCCAAAGACATTCATTAGAGAGATGGCAAAGAGCATGGCAAGCGGTATAACAGAAGCGACTATCAATCCCGACCGGATATTGCCCAGGAACAGTACCAGCACAAAAATGACAATCAAGGCACCCTCAATCAGGTTTGTTTTTACTGTACTAATGGCACGACCTACAAATTCACTTCTGTCTAAGAAAGGTTCAATTTCTACGCCTTCGGGTAACGACTTGCGGATCTGCTCCATTTTGTCCTTTACCCGTTGTACCACCTCGCTGGAATTGCTGCCTTTCAGCATCATTACAATACCCCCAACAGCTTCCTTGTCGTTGCGGGTGAGTGCCCCATAGCGGGTGGCTGTGCCAAAGCGCACTTGTGCAATGTCACGGATGGTTATGGGAAAACCGGTCTCTGTCTTTTTAATGACGATGCGCTCTATGTCGCTCAAATTATTTATCAAGCCCTCACTACGGATGAAATAGGCGTTGGGCTTTCTGTCTATGTAAGAGCCGCCGGTGTTCTGGTTGTTTTTTTCCAGGGCGGTGAAAATGTCGGCAATGGAAATGTTATAGCTCCTTGTCTGGTTAATGTTGAGTGCTATTTCGTATTGCTTTAAAAAGCCGCCGAAACTGTTTACTTCTGCAATACCGGGTGTGCCGAGTAACTGGCGGCGCACAATCCAGTCCTGAATGGTACGCAAGGCGGTAGCATCGTACTTTGTTTCATAACCTTTTTTAGGATGTACTACGTATTGGTAGATTTCGCCAAGGCCGGTGGAGATAGGCGACATTTCGGGTTCGCCGGCTCCTTCCGGAATGTTGCTGCGGGCTTCGGGTAAACGTTCCGCCACTTGTTGTCTTGCCCAATAAATATTGGCATCATCGTGAAAAATGACGGTAACAACAGAAAGGCCAAAGCGGGAAATGGAACGTACCTCCTGTATCTCAGGAATGGTGGACATGGTTTGCTCCACCGGGTACGAGATCAACTGCTCAACTTCCTGCGAAGCAAGAGAAGGGCTGACCGTAATAATCTGTACCTGGTTATTGGTAATGTCGGGTACAGCATCAATGGGTAATTTCTGAACGGAATAAACACCCCAGATAATTAACGCCAGGGTGAATATGCCGATAACGAGTTTGTTCTTTATGGAGAAATCAATAATCTTGTTTAACATGCCGAATATTATTGTGTGACCAGACTATAGTATCTAATGATGGCTCTGATGATAGCCAAAATCATCAATATGCTCAGTACAACGCCCATAATAGTCATGACAATTTTTTTGTTCTTTGACCATTTGGGTTCTTTGCTTTTTGTGTTGTACTGCCTACGGTTAGCTCGTACACGAGACTTAGCCATTGCCAGTAATAAGAATGATGAAAAATGAAAGGAGCCGAAAGGCGGAAAACTGCTAATAAGTCAAGCAGCGATTAGGCATGTAATTGGGGAGGCTGCCAGATGATAGTGGGAAGTGGCGTCAAAGGAGAAGTAACGTAAGTATCGTTATGCGTTAGTTTATAAATCGGCAAACTCACTTCAATACCAGCCATCTTAACGCTGGAAATTTGTACGCCGCAACAGGAGCAAGAGCAGAAAGGATTGCAAAAATCAGAATGGGGTGTGTCTCCAGTCAATTGAGCTACGATTGTTTGAGTGGTTTTGCCCTCACCCTTCCAAACATTATCCTTTCCATCGGTGCAAGGCAAGCAGCTCAAGCCGAGGATGATAATGCTGAGTATGAGGGAAAGTGCTTTCATTCCAATTAGAAAAACTTCGTAAGTGGCAAAAGTATTTAAGAACGCTTACAAAATACAAACAATTTTTTCAGTGTTGTTGCAAACAC
Source organism: Flavisolibacter sp. (assembly GCA_035510335.1). Classification (GTDB taxonomy): domain Bacteria; phylum Bacteroidota; class Bacteroidia; order Chitinophagales; family Chitinophagaceae; genus Flavisolibacter. Next base: position 5,558 of record DATKHJ010000452.1, read on the forward strand.
GGCCATTTCACAAACAGTGCATCGTATGCGTGGCAACCTTTTACGATTAGCTTTTGTTCCCAATTGTTAAGGCAGTGTTGATTTTATAGAGTCTGCATTTTCATTAACGTACAGTAACGTTTTAAATGCACTCATTGTTAGAACTTCACTCGTCCAATAAACATTGAAAAGCTAGACACAATGAAAAAAACTTTTTTTCTGATGGCGGGCCTGATAGTGGTCGCTATTCTATCCTTCTCCTTTGCCACAAAGACAAAACAAACTGAAAACACGCCTACAACGGTTTCAAAAAATAAGAACGGAATTTCTTCTATAAAAGGTACAAGATTAAGTCATGCAGATGTAGCTGATACACTTAGCACTGCTCTTATCACCAGCTTGAAGCTTAACGACAAAGGTTTATCGAACGATGTTTTAAGAACTGCATTGAGGGGTTATTTGCACTTGCAGGAACAAGGCAACTTAACAAATGAAGGCTTGCTTTCTATCGTTGATTTCAGCCAGTCGTCACGTAAAAAACGTTTCTACCTCATAGATGTTGAGAACGGTAGATTGCTGGCAAATACCTATGTGGCGCATGGAAAAAACAGTGGTGTAGATATGGCCAACAGTTTTTCAAACACCATTGGTTCTGAAAAAAGCAGCCTTGGATTTTATGTTACCAAAGGCACCTACTCCGGTAAGAATGGCTTTTCGCTTAAGATGTCGGGATTGGATAGAGGATATAACGACAATGCTGAAGCACGAGCCGTGGTAGTGCATGGCGCTGATTATGTAAATGAAGGCCGTGTAACGTCGGCTTATATGGGCAGAAGCCAGGGATGTCCCGCATTGCCAAGAGCGGACTATATTAAGGTGATTAATTTAATTAAAGATGGTTCGGCGCTTTTCGTTTATTCCAAGGATGCTACGTACGTGAATTCATCCACGGTGTTGAACGCAAAAGGATAAATTTTACCCTTAAGGCTTCTCTGCGTTGTGCTAAAAGAAGTGCAACTTCCACGGAGCCGCACTTCTTTTAAAAGGAAAGGGCATGAACGCTCCATTTTCCGCTGCTGAATTCCAAAGCAGGCAGCGGCACTTTCAGGCTATTCAAGGCAAAGAATACCGTTCGCAGGGCCTTACTTTTTGTTCGGATTTTGGTGAGGTCAATATCAGGCGCCAGGTACCACTGACGACGCCTGGAAACGTCGGTACGGTCAAAAACCTTTACGCCGTTTTTATCAAAAGCCTTATTCTCGAACCCGCCCCACATGCCTTCGGCGCCATAGCCGGCAGCCACATTGAGCCATGCAGGAAGTTTGCTTTGCGGCAAAACCGATTTGAGGTTAACGCTAAGCCAATAAGTTTGTGCATTGTAATCTTTCAGTAGCAGGGCGGGCAGCGACCTTTCAAACAATTCATCCGCTCTCGGCTTTAGTGAAGCGTCGTACTTATTTACATGAGCTGAAAATTTTAGTTGTACCTGCTGCTCTTTCCAGCCCAGTTGCTGCATGGCAAATAGCGAAACCCCCAAGGTGTTGCCGGCTATGTCTCCCCAACTCCAACCCCAACCGGCGGAGCGGCCATCCAAATACTCAATGGAAGCCATGTATCCAAAGCTGGTGAGGGTACTTAGCAAAACAGCCTTTGCATTTTTCAGTCCTGCCCATCGCCAGGCGCCGTAAAGCAGCCGGCTGGAGGTGTAGGCTGTCCAGGCATGACCCGCTTTGTCCATTTGCAACCATTCACCGGCATCATTGAAAAAGTGAAACGATGTACGGGGATAATCCTGATACCAGGCTTTGTTTAAAAAGACAAATGACCCGCCAAATGCGATTGCAGAAGTGCTGCCCACCAACCATTGGCGGAACTTGTGGTTAGGAGGCTGTTGAACGGATGAAGCTGTTTGCAAAGAGATGAACGGCATTTGCTTCTGTATTGTATCATCTTGTGAGAAGCAAGCAAAACTCACCCCAAAAAGCAGCCAAATAGAGAGTAGGGTTTTCTTCATAGCCAGTAAAAATAGCGCCTATGGGCCTTTTTATGAAGCCATGCACTTACTTCAGTACATTACCTTAGCATTCCTTGACGGTGCTTTTTTAACAAACAGTTGCTTTACGCCGGTGTATTACTTATTGAAAGAAATTCAATGTCAGATAATGGCTTTTGTAACCTACCACCCAATGAGACAATTGTAACGAAAGCGTGATTTTAAGACTATTAGGATAAGCAATTGCCTCGTATTTTTTCCTTGCATCCTTTCTCCAAACAGGTTACAGATAAACATAAGACACCAAAAAAAGCTTTAGCTTATGATTAATCCCACACTTAATGGTGTACTCTAACGGCACGGCCATGTGTGGACCTACGATAGCTGTTGCCGTGTCCGACATCATAAGTCCTGTAATTATCAACATGGCGTGGGGAATTGCCACTGTTATATCTGTACGGGGAGATTGACCGGGATGCGTATCGTGCCGACGGTGTGCAACTGCTCAACAATACAATGGAGAAAAGAGCCGTGAGAAAAAGTATGCTTTTCATAACTTGATTTTTAGGGTTCAGAAATGTAAAAAATGACTACCTGTAAGTTCGTTTATTCCTGTCGGCTATTAGTTTTTCTACGGGTAAACTATCGTTAAAACAAAAGGAGAAAATCACGCTGGTAAACATCAATCACCCCGCAACTGCCATACTGCCCTCCCTTCTTCATTGCCAGACTATATATACATTCCCACCATCACAAAAATGAGAAAACCCACAAAAAAACTGAGTGTCATGTAAGAGTTCTCTTTGATTTCGTGTGCTTCCACCAGCAACTCTTCTGTTACCAGGTACAGCAGGGCTGCCAATCCAAAAGAAAGCAAGGTTTCCAGCCATTCTTGCGAAAGGTTTTTGAGCAGCGTGGCACCCAGCACAGCCACGATTAGGAAGAGCAGACAGGCAGCCGCTAATAGCAGCATTGCTTTTTTTCTAGCCCATCCCAGCCGCAGGCATTGCGTAGCCATCGCCAGCGCCAATGCAACCACTTCAACGGCTAAGGCAACGGAAAGCAACACGCCTTGTTCCGCACCGGCGGCAAAGCCAATTCCAAGAAGTAAGGCATCAATAATAATATCAACGCCAAGGGTGATTAAAAAGCCGGAAGAGGGCTGCTCTTTCCCGGGTGCAGCGGCAATACCTTCCGGCCGTTTGGTAAGTTTTTCAATCAGGAACATCAACCCAATGCCCGCACCAAAACCAAGAAGTACTTCGAGGGGTAAATGTTTTTTAATTACATCAGGCAAAATTTCCACCGCAACAATAGAGAACACTACACCGGCTGCAAAATGCAAAATAATGCCCCGCAGTGTTTCACCGGGCTTTTTCCATAAAGCAAGCGAGCCGCTAGCCAGCATGGCAAGGGCCGGCAACAACGAAAAAAGAATGATTTTTGTTAGCATTGTTCCGGCATTTGGTAAAGGATGTGCAACCCTTATGATATTGTGTTAAAAAAAGCTTGCCGTCTGTTCCCGCTAAAAGTGTGCGTGTACCTAAAGCCATTATTTTTAAAACCATGAGGAAAGAAAACAAGCTGCTCCACAGCTTTCACAAAATGCCGGCACTGCTGAAACTTTTGGTTGCGCTTGCCATTGCTCTAATTGTGTTTTTTATGACCAGGGATAAATCGGCGGCAGTCCGCTTTACATCGGTTTGGATTGGCTATGCTTCT
>DATKHJ010000453.1:0-4887 GCA_035510335.1 Flavisolibacter sp.
GTAATTATTTACGTGGCGGGACTGATTTACGGACAGGAAGCCGTGCAGGGAACCATCTTCGGGCAAATCCAGGGACTGGTAGGCGCCAGCGCTGCTGCGCAGATCCAGGACATGATCAAAAATGCGGCCTTGCAAACCGATGGAAGCTTTGCCTTTGTGATTGGTATTGTCACCCTCATTATTGGTGCCACCGGTGTGTTTGCCGAAATCCAGGACAGCATCAACCAAATCTGGAACCTGAAGCCAAAGCCTAAAAAAGGCTGGCTTAAAATGCTGCAGGACCGCCTGCTTTCGTTTTCTGTTATTTTAAGCCTAGGCTTTATTCTGCTTGTTTCGCTGCTTATAAACGGCATACTAGAAATTCTGCAGGACCGTTTGCAGGCCCGTTTTCCCAACCTGTCGGTAATGGTGATTTACATTGCCAATTTGGTTATTACGTTTCTAATCATCAGCACCCTGTTTGCCGTTATATTCAAAGTGCTGCCCGATGCCATTATTAAATGGAAAGATGTAATGACCGGCGCCATGGTAACAGCCGTGTTGTTTATGCTGGGCAAGTTTGCCATTACGTTTTACATTGGCCAGTCGGATGTTGGCGGTACGTATGGCGCCGCCGGTTCGCTGGTGGTGTTGCTGTTGTGGGTGTATTATTCGTCCGTTATTTTATACTTCGGCGCCGAGTTTACAAAAGCCTATGCGGCCAAGTACGGCGATCCCATTCACCCAAGCCACTACGCCGTTTGGGTAAAGAATGTAGAAGTGGAGCAGGAGGCCGGTTCGCTAAAACAGCAGGAACAAAAGAAAGACCTGGAAAACAAACAAAGCGGCGACGATGTGAAGGTGACGTAGAGCGTTTAGTGTTTGGTGTTTGGAATTTGGGGTTGGTTAGGTCGGAGACACTTTCTTTTTATGACCCACTGAATTGCGGTTGATGATATTTATTCTGAAAGAATGCTTTTTCTGTAAGAAAAAAATCCGGCATAGTACGCCAACTCCAAACCCCAAACTCCAAACTCCAAACCCCAAACTGCTTACTTTTGCGCCACTATGGCAACAGATAACAACCGGTTTCAGGCAATCATTTCGCATTGCAAAGAATATGGCTTTATTTTTCCTTCCTCCGAGATATACGATGGCCTTGGCGCCGTGTACGATTACGGCCAGTGGGGCAGTGAGCTGAAGAAAAACATCAAGGACTACTGGTGGAAAAGCATGGTGCAGATGAATGAAAACATTGTGGGAATTGATGCGGCCATTTTCATGCACCCAACAACCTGGAAAGCCAGCGGGCACGTTGATAATTTCAGCGACCCGATGATTGATAACAAAGACAGCAACAAACGCTACCGCGTAGATCATTTGATAGAAGCCAGGGCAACAGAGCTGGAGCAGGCTGGCCAGAAAGAACAAGCCGAATTATTAGTAAAGCAGATGGAAGAACTGCTGGCGGCCGACAACTTCGAAGGGCTGAAAACACTCATTGAAAACAACAAGATTGTTTGCGCCATCAGTGGCACCTGCAACTGGACCGATGTGCGCCAGTTCAACCTCATGTTCTCTACGGAGTTTGGTGCGGTGTCATCAGAAGGAGAAGACAACATTGTTTACTTACGACCTGAAACGGCACAAGGTATTTTCGTCAATTTTTTGAACGTGCAAAAAACCGGGCGGATGAAAATCCCGTTTGGTATTGCGCAAATTGGAAAGGCGTTTCGCAACGAAATTGTTGCTCGCCAATTCATCTTCCGCATGCGGGAATTTGAACAAATGGAAATGCAGTTCTTTATTCGTCCTGGTACACAAAAAGAGTGGTACGAGCATTGGAAGGCAGAGCGAATGAAATGGCATTTAAGCCTTGGCATTGGCGCTGATAAATACCGTTTTCACGATCATGCAAAGCTGGCGCATTATGCCGATGCTGCTTGTGATATTGAATACGATTTTCCGATTGGTTTTAAAGAAGTAGAAGGCATTCACTCCCGTACCGATTTTGATTTGCGCAACCACCAGGAGTACAGCAAAAAGAAAATGCAATACTTCGATAATGATGTTGACCCGGCAACCGGGAAGCCTTACGGCAATTACATTCCGTACGTTGTTGAAACATCCATTGGTGTGGACAGAACGGTGATGATGGTGTTAAGCGAAGCGTACGAAGAGCAGGACTTAAGCACGGAAGAAAAGAAAGACAGCCGCGTGGTACTGAAATTCCCGCCCAAACTTGCACCCATTAAATTAGCCGTATTGCCCCTGGTGAAGAAAGACGGGTTGCCTGAAATTGCCCGGAGCATTATCGACAACTGCAAAGGCGATTTCCGTTGTTTTTACGAAGAGAAAGACACCATTGGCAAACGCTACAGAAGAATGGATGCACTGGGAACGCCGTTCTGCATTACCGTTGATTACCAAACGAAAGAAGATAACACCGTTACTATTCGTTACCGCGATACCATGCAGCAGGAAAGAATTTCCATTGAGCAAATCAGCAGCATTGTAAAACAGGCATTGTAACCTCTTATACGTTGTTTAAAAAAGCCCACATAGTGTGGGCTTTTTTTATTTTTAGTTGCTTGTAAACTTAAGAAATACGCAAACCACTGTAACGGTTTTGCTTGCGGCATTTCCACAGGTCAACCACGCCAAAACGCTTTGCAGGCAGGTTGTTTTTTGCTAATACTACGTCAGTAGCCAGTGTTTCGTTCACCGGTTGAAAGTTGCGTAAAATTTCTTCTTCAATTTTTACAATAGAAGATACGGTCGTCGTTTTCATATACGTTGATTTGATGTTTTTTTGAAATAAATATGTTCAGGTAAGCAAGCAGTAAACAGGTTGTGTAAAACAGCTTTTGCTGTTTCTCAATAGAGGATGATCATCTCGAATTGGGGCGCAAACCTAGGGCAGATAAAATTGTAATACAAGCTTGCGCAAGAGAGTTTAACATTCATGCGGCGTAAACCGGCATAAATAGGAGAAAAATAATATTTGCGTTTTAACAAATAGAAACGGCCGGGCTTGCCAAGTGGGCTAAGCGTTTACCCGTATAACTCCTGGTGAATGGCTTTTCTGTCATAACCCAAACCCTGAATGCGTTGTTTGGCTTCATCAATCATGGCCTTCCATCCGCACAAATAAAAATTAGCGGGCGGTGGTTCTGAGTTGCCATTCATTTTTTCCTTTACCAGGTTTTCGTAGATGGCATGCACGTAGCCGCAACAGCCATCCCATTGTTCCCGCGAAAGCGTAGGGAAAAAATGAAAGCCATCCATTTCCATTTCCAATCGCTTTAATTCATTGGCGTAAAGCAGGTCTTGTTTTGTGCGGGTGCCAAAGATGAGATTGATGTTCTGGTGCGGAATGTTATGCAGTTGAATGTAATGCGCCATGCTGCGGAAAGGCGCAATGCCGGTGCCGGTGCAAATGAAGTAATAATCTTTTTCAAGGTTTTCGGGTAAAGTAAAAACACCCTGTGGTCCGCGAAGAACAAGTTCCGATCCTTCTTTTATTTCGTTAAAGAGGTACGTAGTACCAACGCCGCCATCGAGCAGAACAATTAATAATTCAAAAACATTGCTTCCATCTGGCCACGACGCAATAGAATAACTTCTCCAGCGTTTATTAGGCTTGTCGTGTATGGGAAGGTCAAGTGTAACAAACTGCCCGGGAACAAAATCGAAGGTATCAAGCTCAGGAACCTGTATCCAAAAACGACGGGTATTGTAGGTTTCATTTTCAATGCGGGTAACAATGCCTTTGCGCCAGGGTTGAAGTGCCATATAGCAGGTTTTCCTTCCAAATTACAAAAAAGAAAATAGGAAAACTTATCCACAGGAAATGTCTCTTGGCATAGTACTTGAAAAGTGAAAAGCAGAAATTTTAAACACAACATATTTTAGTCGGACGGTTTAGGTTAAAGGGCTGGTATTCTTACCGGCCCTTCTCTTTTACTGCAAGGCTTATGCAAAAGCATTTCCCGGTGATGCAGGCTGTGCGGTAACAAACATGCAAAAAAATGATTGTGTAAAACAAAGTGGCAACATTGTTCCACATACGCTTTTTTGTTGCGCATTCACCCCTTTCTGCAATTATCCTCTCTTAGGGTAAGCTCTTTAGGTAGGCATACAAAAACAACAAGGCAAGAAATATCCGAAGGCTCCACAACTCCAGGGAGAGGTTGTCAGATGTATCGCTGTCTTTTTTGTTGTTAGCAGGTTTTTTAAACATAACCGTCGTTTTCTCATTTAAAACAACAGGGATGTTGGCGCTGTTGTTCTTTTGGTTTGAATGTAACACTCAATCTACATCTTCTTCACACAGCACGTTTCTCTGCTGCAATATTCATGCAAAGAAAATAATATACTACATCTTCAACACGCAGCACAATGGTTTGGTTCAGCTAGGCAAAAGCTGGCATGCTGTTAACACATCCTTCCGTTCTTAAAACAGCGGAAACGCTGTACAGGCGTTATCTTTGCAAACGCTAGTTAAGCGAGAAAGGAATCAGTTCATGAGTGTGGCCCAGTTGCTGGAAAAGTACAAAACATCCCCCCGCCTTTTTACACTGGCGGACAAGCTCTCTTTTGCCCAACCCCAGAAGTTAAGACTTCGCAATCTCAACGGAAGTGCATCGCAGTTTGTAGCGGCAGGCGTTTTTCTGCATCCGTCTTGCAGCCAGTTAAACCATGTGTTTATCTGCAACGATTCGGAAGAAGCCGCTTACTTCCACAACACGCTGGAGAATTTAACCGAGGCGCTTAACCTCTTTTATTTTCCGTCGTCGTTTAAAAACCGGAAGAACTACCGCCTGCTGAATTCATCGCATGTAATGCTTCGCACCGAAGCAATGACGAAGTTCTCTTCGCAAACAGGGGCTCGTGTTGGTGCGTTGG
>DATKHJ010000454.1:0-6072 GCA_035510335.1 Flavisolibacter sp.
CCTTCAATCTGTTCGGTATTATCGGGCACCAGCCGGATGTTGCGGATGACGGTTCCCAGCCTTGCGTTAACGCTGGAACCTTTTACGTCCAATGATTTGGTGAGAATAACCGTGTCGCCGTTTTGCAGCAAGGCGCCGTAAGCATCTTTGTGCAGGTCAACGCTGCCATCGCTTTCGTGGTCGCCGGTAGCTTTGGCCCACTCCAGCTTTTCATCGTCCAGGTAAAGCATGTCCAGGTTTTCGGCTGCCCAGCTTTCGTTGCGCAAACGGTTTAACATGCGCCACGAGAGCACTTGCACAGCCGGCACTTCGCTCCACATTGCCTGGCTTAATACTTTCCAATGGTTGCTGTCCAGCTCTTCTTTTTTTTCAATTTGCGCTGTGCATTTTGCACAAAGCAGGCAGCAGGTTTCTTCACTGCGTACATCCTGCGGCTGCACTTCGTAAACAGCTACGCCGGTTTCGCTTCCGCAGATTTCGCAACGGCCACCGCTTCTTTGCTGCAATGCTTCTTCCAGTTTCATGTGGGACTAATTTGGCCGCGAAGGTAAGATTCTGTGCTGCATAGATGATTGCGATGCCAGATATTCCATTTCTTCAAGAAATGGAATATCTATGCCAGTGTTAATCTGCTACATCATTGTTTCTCCACCCATACACTCACGCTTCCCGGCGCTACAAAAAATTCGCCCCAGCCAGCTTCATCAATCATTACTTCAGCCTCGCATTTCTGCAATAGGTCAACAAAGGTTTTGCCACTGTAACGCTGGCCTATCTCCATTCGTTTTTTATCGGCATCGCTGTTGGTTAACATAACGGCGCAACCGCTGTGTTCTTCATCACCTTCTCTCGTCCAGCCAATGCAGTTGGGGTCGTCGAAAAAATCACGTTGGGTTCCGTAAGCAAACTGCTTGCGGGCATACAGCAATGCTTCCAGTTCTTCTACTTTGTGTAAGAAGATTTCGTGGTCGGCACCATCCCGGCCTTTGTCAACATACGAAGTGCCGTAGAGGTCGGGATAAAAAATGCAGGGATAACCTTCCTGCCGTAATAAAATAAGCGAATAGGCATGCGGCTTAAACCAATGCTCCACCGGTGCTTCCAGTGCCTGCAAGGGCTGCGTATCGTGGTTGTCAACAACCGTTACTGCTTTTTCGGGTACCGTTTTTACCAGCGACTCATCAAGAATAATGCGCAGGTCAAACGTATTACCACTTTGCGAGGCATTGTGCAAATTGTGGTGCAACGATGAATCGAAAAGACTCATGTTGCCTTCGGTGGCTTCAAGGTAGCGAAGCAGCAACTCCAGCTGTCCCGGCGCCCAGTATTCGCCAACTGCAAAAATTTCTTTGCCTGTATTCTGGCGCAGCTTTACCAGCCACTCGTTGTAAAATTTCGGGGAGATGTGTTTCACTGCATCCAGCCGCACACCGTCGAAGCCAACGGTATCGTGATACCATTTTCCCCAGCGGTTGAGTTCTTCCCGCACAGCGGGATTGCGAAACTCTACATCGTTAAACATGAGGTAATCGTAATTGCCTTTTTCATCGTCAATCATTTCTTCCCAGTCATCACCCCACTCCTGCAAAATGTTGAAGATGGCCGATTCGCCGGTGCGGTGGTCATAATCCACACCGCTGAAACATTGGTGCGTCCAGATGAAGTCGGAATACTTTCCCTTGCGGCCCGGGTAGGTAAACTTTGTGTAGGCTTCAATATCGTACGGTTCAGAAATGGGCTCATTGCGGTTTTCGGGATTCACCTTTACCGCTTTGATTGTTTCCGTTTCATCGCCGCCTCCCAGGTGGTTCACCACAATATCGGCCATCACCTGCATGCCGCAAGCCTGGAGTGCTTTTACAGCGGCAATGTAATCCCGCTTTGTACCATACTTGGTACGTACGCTTCCTTTTTGTTTAAACTCGCCGAGGTCGTATAAATCGTACACATCGTAACCAACACTGTGTTTGCCCGCAGCGGCTTTACACGCCGGTGGCAGCCATACGGCATTGATGCCCAGTTCGGCCAGTCGCGGTGCTTCTGCTGCTACCTGTTTCCAAAATTTTCCATCCGTCGGTATGTACCAGTGGAAGTATTGAATCATTGTTCCGTTCTGCATAATAAATAATAAGCTGTGCAGATGGTTATAAAAATCAGGCCCGGCAGTTGGGTTGGTGAGTAGTGAATGATCAGTGGTGAGAGGGTGAGACATTTGCTTTTCTGTGAAGTGCTAGTGTAGAATATTGCAGCGATTTGTAAACAATGTTTGAGATCCACCAAATTGTTTGTGCAGAAAAAAGGCACTGTTGCCAGTGCCTTTTTTTACTTAACGATCATCCTGAATTTTAGTCTGTCACTGTTCCGTTTTCCACAAACCGGATCTGCACTTCTTTGCTTGCATCGGTTTGGTTAGGGAGACCCGTGAGCAACACGGTATATGCTTTTTGTTGCGACAAAGTGATGGTGCGGTTAGCGCTGACAGCGCCTTCGTTACTTACCTGTACGGTTACCTCGCCGGGATTTACCGCAACGAAACCCGATACATCGCCAAAGGCTGCGCTGCTGTTGAAAAGGTTGGTACCATTAGAAGTGATTACCACATTTGACGATGGCGCATTGGAAAGCGCATTGATAAACCGCACATAGGCTTTGCCGGAACTGGCGGTAAGACTGTCGTAGTTGTCTTCTACAAGCACATTGCGGTAGGTGCCGGCATTACCTACTACAAACAGTGAATAAAACTTGCTCTGCTGGAAATTGAATGACAGCGAATCGAGCCGCTGGCCGGAAACTGCACTCACGGCTTCCACCATCCGGTTGCCGGGATAAACGTTTAAATAGCGACCGGTGTAGCCGGCATACGGCAAAGCCCCACCCGGCAACGCATTGCCCGACAGGCCAATGTTGATGCCCTGCTGGTCCGGCGCCAGGTTAAAAGCCATTAGCGCTGCCACTGGCGTTGGGGCTACATTTTCATTGTCTTTTAAACAAGATGACAAAACAATACTAAGCGTAAACAAAAGGCCGAGGGTGACACCCGTGCGGCGGACGAAAAAATGACGGATCATACTTGGTGTTTTTTTAAATGGTTAACAAGGGCAGTTGGTAAGACTGCTTTGCAGATTTGTGAAACAACCTGCATTGCAATCGGCGCAACTGGTTAACAAAAAACGGGCAAGAGAGGTCCGGCGTTGTCTTGAGATTGGTGTTTTTAAATTTTCTTAACGTTGGTTAGAATGAAAGAAGTTCGGCTTGTTGAAGAGACTGCAAGAAAAAAGTGAAAGGGAGAGGGAAACAATTAATGCAATCGTTCCAGCACACCTTTGCGCTTGACAAGATTTTTATAATCCCACTGAATGGTTTTTGCTTTTTGCAGCCAGCGTTGCAGGTCGGTTTTGTTTACATCTGCAACCGATGTATAACGGGCTTCGGCTGCTTTAAAGCTGCCTTCGTTTTGCAGGCCTTCTTCTTCAAAACTTTGTCCGCTCCAGAATAGCAGGCGAACGCTGTCTTTTAATTTGCTGTAGCCGGCAACCGGGTTGCCTTCAATAAACCACACCGGGTGGCGGTGCCAGATCTTGCTTTCGGCTTCGGGAAGGTGACGGTTGATTTCGGTTGCCAGCAAATCGGTAATGGCTTTGTCTTCTGCCGATAGCGAATTGTTGTAAGCCTGAATGTCTGCGTTCATTTAAATAAGAAGTAAAGTATGTGGCGATTAAATTTTTACGGCCGTTCCGGTGGCCACTACCATCAGCATGCTTCCGCCGCTGCCCACGGTTTCAAAGTCAAGGTCAATGCCAACTACGGCGTTGGCGCCCATCACTGCTGCCTTTTGATCCAGCTCATGCAGTGCATTCATGCGGGCTTCTTCAATTACCCTTTCGTAAGTGCCGCTGCGGCCGCCAACAATATCTCTTATGCCGGCAAACAAATCTTTTACAATGTTGGCGCCAATAATGGCTTCCGAAGTAACAATGCCAATGTATTGCTGAATGGGACTTCCTTCGATGGTAGGCGTGGTAGTAAGAAGCATGTGATTTGGTTTGAGGAAAGGTAACAAATTTGCCAACAGCATTTTCGCAACAGCTGCAAAGTTCCGCTGCTATAAACGTTTGCTCTTTGTTGCCATCTGCGCCGTTGGTAAACGAAGGTCCGCCAGTGGTTGGTTGTTTTTCATTTTGAGTAGTCCGTATCAACATCTTGCCCACCTGATTTTTGAAACCGCTTCAACCATATAGCATGAAACTCATTACCATTATTCTTGCCTGTCTTTCTGTTGTTGCACTGCATGCGCAGAACAACAAGCCCGCCACCAACTATCTTGGCACAGCCAGCACCATCAGCTTTCAAAACAAAGCGTACCAGCTTGCCTGGTCGTCTCACCCCACCACTAATTATTACAAGCAGGAATACCTGCTCAAAGGTGATGCGGTTGCACAGTTCCAGCGCATGCTTTTGCTGGAAGTTGTAACCGGTGTTGCAAATGCAAAAGAGGCCGTGGCAGCAAAAGCCGCCGAATTAAATGCATTGAAAAAGAACAACCCTTTTGTGCAGTACGATGTGTTTGACAACAAAAAAACCGGCGAATACATTCTCGATTTTTTACTCACCGCCAACAACCCGGATGGCAGCATCAGCATTGTTGAACGAAATGTGTACCGCTACAAAAGCTTTACTGACAAAAAAGGCATAACAGGTGTTTTGTTATTTGGCGTAAGCGAAAGAGGTGATGGCAACACGGCCGATACATTCCTGGCGAAATTGAAGAAAGAAAAATCTTCTTTGGTAAATGCAGTAGCGGCGATGGTGTTGCCGGTGGTGAAGATGTAAGTCCGCAGGCAGCCCATCGAATCAATATTCGTTTGCATTGAAACGAGCGGACCAGAAAAATTATTTCACAACCACCGACTCCCAGCCATCATACAGGCCATTGTGTTTTTCTGCTTCTCTCTTTAGCTGAAGTGTGGTGTGGCTAATAGCATCCAATTCTGCCGTGCCTGTTTTTGTAAGGTGTAATGAAAAAGCATGAAGGCCGTCCACTTTCCCTTTACCCGCAACTGTAAATTGATTTTGTTGTGCATAAACAATAAACAGGTTGCGGTCGTTATCGGTTTTAAAATATAACCAGTGGTCAATGGTTCTTGGTTTGGTTAATTTGTCGCCTGCGGCCTGAAGCTTCAGCACCACTTTGCTATTGCTGATGTAATCCATCGTTTCTTCGTTCGGATAAAGAAATTTATGGTAAGCTTCCCATGCTTTGTCCTCACGAATCTTTATCACTGGTTTATACCTGGGAAAACGTTTTTGATAAAGTGTTGTTAGTTGGCTGCGCAGTCCGGCTGTATCCTTCACATAAATGTATTCCAGCCGCTCACAGTTTTGCGTAAACGAGCCGGCATGAATGGCATTGCCAGATAGTTTTTTTACCTGCGTAAAAACAGAATCAGAAATCGCATGCAACTTTCCAAATTCTGAATCGAGAGGAAACCCTTCTTTACAATTTGTGAATCCAACACCGGCAATCAGCAAAAACCGGTGCGCCTGAAAAGCAGGCTTTGTTCTCAGCGTCATGTTCACCGTTGTAGAGCCTACGCCATCATCATATTGAGCCAGGTAAGCTTCCCAATGATCATTTTCATTTTGCGCATTGGCAGAAAAAACGCAAGCCAGGATGACGCAGGTTAACAGGTAGCGCATGCAGTTAGTTTTGGTCGAAAATAGCAAAGGAAACGTAGAAAGAAATAGCAGATTAGCGCTAAGTATTTTGCATTATTGCTCCAAAACATCGTTGTTAACCTCAACGATTTGATAGCGGTTACGAAGGAATACGCGGCGTAAAAGTTGATACACTGCAGTCGCATGGATCGACATTTAACCCACAAGCCGGAAGAAGAATACCTGATCAGCGAGAGTCCCGAAATTGCCGTGGGAGAGAATGACATCTGGGCAAAGCGGTTTAAAACGTTTCCGGCTTTGCAAAACCGCAACTACCGCATTTATTTCTTTGGGCAATTTTTTTCACTCATTGGTACCTGGCTGCAAATTGTGGCGCAAGGCTGGCTGGTGCTGCAG
>DATKHJ010000455.1:0-12016 GCA_035510335.1 Flavisolibacter sp.
CTACTGGACCACCGGCGGCGCTACCTACAAGCAAAGCGCAAAAGAGTTTTTTGGGTTGGGAGAAGACGACAAGCTGCTTGGCTTTTTTTACCTGGCGCATGTAGCCGTTCCTTCGCCGGCAGGCAAACGCAAACCGCTGGAAGAAAAAACCGAGTGGGTAAGAGGATAAGCCGATTGCAACAATGAGCAGCAACGCAAAAACCGAAACTGTACAAAAGGGTTGGGCCGGACTTGAAAAGCCGGCCGCTCTTTTCCTGTTATGCTGGTTTTTGCTCAACCTCGTTCAGGTTGGCTTTATGGAGCTAACCAGCGACGAAGGTTACTACTGGTTTTATGCGCAGCATTTGCAGTGGGGTTATTACGATCACCCGCCCATGGTTGCCGCCATGATCAAAGCCGGCAGCGCTATTTTTCCCGGCGAGTTGGGCGTTCGCTTTTTTAACGTGGTGCTTAGCACGGCAGCGCTTTACCTTTTCTTCCGCCTATTGCCCACAGGTTTTCAAAACAACAAGAGAACCTTTTTTGTTTTGCTGGCGGCACCGTTGCTGCATTACCTTACGTTTCTTGTTTTTCCGGATGGGCCGCTGCTGTTTTGCAGTTTGCTTTTTCTGTTTTTTTACCGGCGTTTTTTAGAAAGGCAGTCGTTGACCATAGCCCTGCTTTTGGGCCTTTCACTTGCGCTGATGGCCTATGCAAAATACCATGGTGCACTGGTGTTATTGTTCACCGTACTGGCAAACCCACGATTGCTGCGGCAGGGTTATTTTTACTTTGCTTTGCTGGTTGCAGTCGCCTTGTTTTTTCCGCACCTGTGGTGGCAATACCAAAACTATTTTCCAACGGCACAGTATCACCTTTCCGGCCGAACCGGCAGTTGGTCGTTCCGGCATGTTGGCGAATACATTTCACAGCAAATTTTTGCCATTGGACCGGGACTGATTTTTCTTCCGTTTGTCATCAAAACAGCCAACACGTTTGAACGAACGCTGAAGTTTATTGTCGTTGGCAGCTTGCTGTTTTTTCTTTTCAGTTCGTTTAAAACCTTTGTGCATTTTCACTGGACGTCCATTGCCCTTTTTCCGCTTCTGTACTTTGCGGTAGAATACTACAACCGACCGGAAAAGAAAAAATTGTTCAACATTCTACTGCTTCCTTTTTTGATTATTTTTTTAATTGTAAGAGTGTTGTTGGTTGTGCCCATTATTCCCAACATGCATGTTGGCGAAGATGTTTACCACGGACGCAAGCAATGGGCAAAAGACCTTGAAACGCTTGCCGGCAACCGCTATGTTTTTATGCCGAATAATTTGCGGGAAGCTTCGCTTTACTCGTTTTATGCAACGGGAAAAGGCATAACACTTTACAACCGGCCGGAGAAAAAATCGCAGTACGAGTTATGGGGCTATGAAGACAGCCTGCAGGGAAAAGAAGTTTTCTTCTTTACAAAATATCCATTTACAGGAGGCAAACCTTTGCCTAATTCGTTAGCACAAAACCGCTACTATGCCGTGTTGCCTTCTTTTCGTTCGTATTACACAGGTATTGCCATTGCTGCACGCATTGAACAGCACACAATGGATTCGTTAACGATAGAAGCAACGCTTGCGAACCATCGCTCAACACCGCTACACCTTGGCGAGGGCTTGAAGGGCGAGCCAACTTCGTTAATCATTTCAATCGAAAAAGGAAAAAACATTGTGCAGGCACCAGCGTTTCATACGTTTACCACTGCTGATGTTGTGGCACCAGGAAGCAGTATAAGAATAAGAAAAACAATAGCGATAAATGATGTGGAGGCTGGCCGTTATAATTTGTTTGTTGGCATCCGTAACGGTGTGCTACCCGATGCCATTTTATCGAATGAAATGAGCCTTGGTATTAAGCGGTAAAGAAAGTTCTCTTCCAGCTTTTTGCAAAAGAGTTGATTGAAGTTCCTTCCTGCAAAAGTTTTTCATACCTGTTTCTACACACGCCTGATTTCCGCTCCCAAACTCTGCAGCCGCGTATCAATGTATTGATAGCCGCGGTCAATCTGGTCAATATTTTGAATGATGCTTTTTCCTTCGGCACTTAATGCGGCAATCAGCAACGATACACCGGCACGAATATCCGGCGAGCTCATTTGAATACCCCGCAACTTGTGTTTGCGTTCGAGGCCAATAACGGCAGCCCGGTGCGGGTCGCACAAAATAATTTGGGCACCCATTTCAATCAGCTTGTCCACAAAGAACAGGCGGCTTTCAAACATTTTCTGGTGCACCAGTAACGACCCTCTTGCCTGCGTAGCAACCACTAGTACAATGCTTAAAAGATCGGGTGTAAAGCCCGGCCAGGGATGATCGTAAATGGTAAGCACACCGCCATCCATGTAGGTTTGTATCTGGTAAACGTCCTGTTCGGGAATGTGAATGTCATCGCCAATGATATTCATCTGAATGCCCAGTTGCCGAAATTTTTCCGGTATCACACCCAGGTATTCAACGCTGCAGTTTTTAATGGTGATGTTGCTTTGCGTCATGGCAGCCATGCCAATGAAGGAGCCAATCTCGATCATGTCGGGCAGAATGCGATGCTCCGTTCCGTGCAGCTTTTCCACGCCTTCAATCACCAACTGGTTACTACCAATACCCTGAATATCGGCGCCCATTTTATTGAGCATGCGGCAAAGCTGCTGAATGTACGGTTCGCAGGCTGCGTTGTAAATAACAGTAGCGCCTTTGGCTAACACAGCAGCCATAATAATGTTGGCCGTGCCGGTTACCGATGGTTCGTCCAGCAACAAATAGGTTCCTTTCAAACCATTGGTAGAAAAATAGAAGAAGGCGTCTTCGGGATAATAAATCATTTCGGCGCCCAGCTTTTGAAAGCCAAGCAGGTGCGTATCTAATCTTCTGCGGCCAATTTTATCGCCGCCCGGTTTTGGAATGAACGCTTTTTTATAGCGGGCCAACATAGGGCCGGCCAGCATGACCGAGCCGCGCAGCATGCCGCTTTTTGTTTTGAACTCGGGGCTGCGCAAAATATTCAGGTCCACATTGTCGGCCTGGAAGGTGCAGGTTTGCCGGTCAATGCGGTTCACCTTCACATTCATGGCCTGCAAGAGGTCAATGAGGTTGTTTACATCCAGTATGTCCGGGATGTTGGTAATGGTCACCATTTCATCCGTCAGCAATACGGCGCTGATGATTTGCAATGCTTCGTTTTTTGCGCCCTGCGGAATAATCTCGCCCTGTAACTTCTTACCGCCGATTACTTCAAATGATGCTGCCATGATGAATGTGCTAATTTGATAATTGGATAATGTGCCAATGCATTCAAAGCATAAAAATTATGTGCCTGTGAAAATAGGAAAAGGAAGCCGCTCCTAGTGAAAAGGAGTTTTCGACGGCGCTGATAAAAGCGTAATGATTAATGAAGCCTCCGAAAACTACAAACCACAAACTACAAACCAGTGGTAACCTGCTCGCTGGTTTTTCCAAAGCGGCGTTCGCGGTTCTGGTAGTCAATGAGGGCTTCGTAAAGATTTTGTTTGCGAAAATCCGGCCAGCGCACCTGTGTAAAATACAGTTCGGCGTAAGCCAGCTGGTAAAGCAGGAAGTTGGAAATACGGTATTCACCGCTGGTTCTGATCATCAGTTCCGGGTCGGGAAAATCGGAGGTCGTGAGGTATTTCTGCAGCGTGTCTTGGTCAATTTCTTCTACGTTCAGCCGCCCTTTCTGCACTTCGTAAGCAATGTTTTTTACGGCATTCAGCAATTCCCATCTTCCGCTATAACTCAGCGCCATAATCAGCTGAAGCCCGGTGTTGTTGCCGGTAATCTGCAGCGCTTCGGCCAGTTCGCGTTGGGCATAATCGGGGAGCATGTTAATGTCGCCAATCACGTGCAGGCGAATGTTGTTTTTGTTCAGGCTTTCCACTTCGCCCCGAATGGTTTTTACCAGCAGTTCCATCAGGCCAATTACTTCGTACTGCGGACGGTCCCAGTTTTCGGTGGAGAAAGCGTATAGCGTAAGATAGCCTACACCCAGCTCGGCGCATCCTTCTACAATATCCCGTACACTTTCCACACCCTGGTAGTGGCCAAACAGGCGGTCCTGCCCCTGTTCTTTTGCCCATCGGCCGTTGCCATCCATAATAATGGCAATGTGCCTTGGCAGGCGGGTTTTATCAACCTGTGCTAAAAGATCGGTGGCGGGCAATTCGGTAGGCATCATTAACTCACTCATACGCTGGAGGGGCTTTTCTTCAAGTGGCAAAGAAATAAAAAAGCACAGAAACAATCTGTGCTAATCTTTTATGTGTTCTGTTAATCCCTTTAGTTGGCTGTTGGGCAACGGTAGGATTGCAGGTTAAAGCTGAGGTAGAAAATAGCCGTTACAAACTGGTCTTTGTTCTGGCTGTTGCCACGCTGCTGGCCTTTAATGCCGATAGGTGTACCGGTTTCGTAGGAGCGGTCGCTGAGCAAAGCCGCTACCGAAGGCGTTCCATCCGGGTTGGGAGGGAAGGCAGCTGCACCGGGATAGGTTCTGCTCACGTCATCCAGGTAATCGGTATTTGTAAAGCGATGCACCACTTCGAAACCAATATTGATTCGATCGTTGATGGCATACTTCAGTCCCACGCCAAACGGAATGGCCAGCGACATGGTTCCGTAGGGTTTTAAGCCGGTGGCCGTATCGTATTGTCCTTCGGTACCCAACTGGCGGAGGTTGTATTTTTCGCCGCGCAGGTAAGCGTAAGGATCGTAGCTGAAGGCGCTAACGCCAAGTGTTATGTAAGGTGTGAAGCGAAAATCAGGATCGCCGGGCATAAAGCGGTAAAAATTGAAATCGCCCTGCAGGCCTAACTCCCACACTTTGGTGTTGAAGCTGAGGTTGCGGCGCTGCATAAACTCGTTGTGATCGTTGTACACATCGGAATAACCGAGTTGTGTAAAACTTCCGGCAAGACGTAAGGCAATGTGGTTACCAAAATTCTTGCGGAAAAAGAGATTGGCCGCCAGTTTTGGACGGTTCAGTTTAGCACGGGTGTTAAGGTCGCCGAAGTAATGGCCGGCGCCCACGCCGAAACCAAATTCACCTTCCTGCACAATGGCATTTTGCGCCAGAAGCGCCATGGGTAAGCAAAACAGAACCGCAGCCAGTAATTTTCTCATAGTATGCAAAATAAGGTTTTTGCTTTTTCAGAAACGAAAATTTTCGGTGTTTGGTATGCGGGAGGGAGAGAAGATAGAAGCCGGAAGTCAGATGTCGGATGCTAGGCTCTAACTACAATAGTAAAGTCTTTTCTGACTTCTGATTTCTTACCTCCCACCTCTTTAATTTCTCTTATCTAGTCCCCAGGAAAGTTTGTTGCGCAGGGTTTGAAGAAAGTTGTTCTCGTTCAGGCGAACGAGGTTGATGGCAAAATTTTCTTTGCGAACGGCCAGCAACACGTTTTTATCTACCAGCTCGCGGCGGGAGTCCAGGGCACAAATGACTTCATCTGAACGGCTTTCAATTTCAAAAGAAACAATGGTGTTGTCGGGGATGACGATGGGCCGCACGTTTAGGTTATGCGGTGCAATGGGGGTAAGTACAAACGAACCCGACTCCGGAAACACCACCGGGCCGGCCAGACTGAGTGAGTAACCCGTGGAGCCGGTTGGCGTAGCCAGAATTAACCCATCGGCCCAGTAAGTATTCAGTAACTCACCGTTGATGTAGGTGTGAATCTTGATCATGGGTGCAATGTCCCGCTTGTGAATGGCAAATTCATTGAGCCCATAGGGCACATCATTGAATAGCGGAATGTTAGAATCAAGATGAATAAGTGAGCGTTTGTCAAGCACATAAGAACGGCGGGCCAGCGCCTTTACCGCTTCGGTCATTTCATCGCGACCGATGGACGCCAGGAAACCAAGCCGGCCGAAGTTGATGCCAACGACCGGAATGTTTTTATCCCTTACCAGCGTAATGGTATCGAGCAGGGTGCCATCGCCGCCAAGGCTAATCAAAAAATCGATATCGGCGGTAAGTTCGGAGTGGTGCGAAAACGTGGTGGCAGATGCCGGGAGCTTGATATAAGGAACCGCCTTTTCGTAAAACTCACGAAAAATCACCGGCTCAATCTCTTCCTTGTCCAGTTCGTCAAAAAATAATTGAACGTCTTTCTGCTGTGTACTGTCTAATACCCGGCTATAGATGGCTACTTTCAAATGAATGAGTTTACGGGTTTACCAGTTTTCTTATTCAAAAGTTTATGCTGTTTTTCTTTTACACAACTGCATAAACTTTTGAACTGTAAACTTGCGGACCTGCTATTGATGTAAAAATAGACCGTTTTGCCCTAACTGGTTAAAGCTCCATTCAAATTTGAAAATCAAATCGGTGAAGATCACAATATCCAATCCAAAGCCTGTGCTGTAAAGCATGCGGTTGTTTAGTGCATTGCGCAGTCCCGGGTTGGGGTTGTGTACATAACCCTGGTTGGTGTACACTTTTGCATACACACGCAGTGGCACACTGCGCAACGATTTTAGCAACTTAATGGTGGGTAACGGCACTTCGGTAGTAATGAGGTTAAGACCAATGGTTTGCTTTGCATAGCCGCCTGCCACGCCGTCAATAATGTAATTTTCATAGCCCTGCAAATACGCATCGCCGTAGCCCATAAACTGCTGCATAATGTACGGCTGTTTAAACGGAAGCTTCAGCATACCGGCCAGCCGCAGGCTGAAGTAACCCCTCTTTCCCAACGGCCAGTAATTAATGCCTTTGGCAGAAAGTTGCCAGAGATTAACAGGACTGCCAATGCCTGCTTTCTGCACGTACACATCGCCATAGCGGCCGCGGGTTGGGTAGGGATTGAAATCAAAATCGGTGAACGAAACACCGTAGCTGATAAAAGGATAACGAAACACATTGGCCGAAGGAGAGTAATTCTCGTTCAGCTTAATAACAGTATCGCCAACACGGTTGTAGTTGTAGCCCACCGTAAACTGGTGGCGGGTTTTAATTGCGGGGCGATACGTTAACTCAAACGATGCCTGGTAAAAATCGAGAATAAAACCATCGGGGTTTTTAACTGCCAGCACCTTGTTGTTTTCGGTAGTGTAATTCAGCTCGCGGTTGCGGCCGTGGGAAACACTGACGTTTCCGGCCCATTTCAGCGCACGGTCAAAATAAAAACCCTGGTACTGCAGCGTGATTTTTTTTGTATAGCCGCTGGCCAGGTGAAGGTGCGCCCTGTCGCCACGGCCCGACACATTGAACTGCGTTAATTTAATGCCGTAGTTCAGGTGCTCCAGTGGCCGGCCCCTGTCATTCCATTGGCTGAACGTACCGTTGGCAATGCGTATAAATGGTTGCGGAAAGAAGTACCATTTTTCCTCTACATCGATCAGCACAGAAGTTTGCTTCTCACTATCAACCTGCAGGTTAACAATTACGTTGCGGAAAAGATTGGTGTTCATCAATTGCCGCTTGGTCAGTTCTATCTTTTCAACAATTTCTGCGTAGGGGTAAGCATCAGCTGCTTTAAACGGCAACTCCCGAAGAATGGTTGATTTGCGTGTGCGCCTGTTTCCTGTTACAACAATTTCTTTAATGGTAAAAACCGAGTCGGTTGTTTCTGCAACGGCTTGTTGCTGGTTGGTGGAGTAAACAACCACCGAATTGATATAGGCCTGCTGCGCCTTTCCATCGCCGGCCGACAAAAGCAACACACAAAATCCAATGATGGGCAGACATCTTCTCATTTTGACATGAGTTCACAACAATTAAGCTACTAAAAATACTGTACCGAATATAGCTTTTCGAACGGAGAAGCGGGGATTATATTTTGAGATAGGCCATTAAGTTATCGTAATTCGTCTTGAGCTCGTTTTCGTATAGCTCTTCCCCGAAATAGTATTTGACGTTGTATTCGTAACGTTGAAAAGTGCTGAGCAGATCGGAAACTTCCAGCTTGTTTACGCGGATGGTTACCTGCATCATACCGGTTTCGGTGTCGGTAAATGTATTGAGCTGGGTAATTTGTGCGTCGTTGGATTCTACAATGCGATTGATTTCTGTAAAGGAGTAATTGCGGCTGTCCATCTCCAGCACAATTAAAGCGCCGGGCTGGTTCAGGCTCATAAACTCCGATGCATTCTTCAACAGATCATTGTACGTAACAATGCCAAGCAATTGTTTTTCTTCCACCACGGGAACAATGCTTAGTTTATTAATAACGGCTGTTTGTATGGCTTTGAGAAAATGTTCGTTGGCCTGTACAGAAGTAGTGCCATCGGTAATTTGCAAATCGTTCAGTGCTGTTTCTTCATCGCTTTGGAGCAACTGCTCTTCGCTGATGATGCCGAGGTAACTCTCGTTTTCCACTACCGGCAAATGCGCTACGTGATAATCGTTCATCAATTGCAACGCATGATAAACGGTATCGCTTTTATGCAGATAAGGAATTGTATTTGATATGAGGTCTCTCGTTAACATAGCACGGTAACATTAGTAAGACACACGAACCTAAGCAACTGTTGCAGTGGATGCAAGTTTTTTCAAAAAATTATCCAAAATGACATTGAACTCCTGCGGCCGTTCCATCATGGGCGCATGCCCACAAAGGTCAATGAAATGCAGCTCACTGTTTGGAATAAGCTTATTAAATTCCCGTGCCACAAAGGGTGGTGTAATGGTATCGTTGTTTCCCCACACCAATAATGTGGGTTGACTGATGCTATTGAGTTCTTCGCCTAAATTATTGCGGATAGCGCTTTTGGCCAGTGCAATAATTTTGATCACTTTCAGGCGGTTGCGGGTAATTTCAAACACCTCATCCACCAGTTCTTTGGTGGCCATGGCCGGGTCGTAAAACGTGATCTCGGTTTTCTTTTTGATGTATTCGTAATCGCCGCGTTTGGGGTAGGTATCACCCATGCCGTTTTCAAACAGACCAGACGAACCGGTTAAGATAAGCGACTTGATTCGTTCGGGATGCTTTAGCGTATGTACCAATGCCACGTGGCCACCTAAAGAGTTGCCTAACAAGTGAACGCCTTTTAAATCTTTTGCTTCAAGAAATTTATGAACAAACTTGGCCAGCCCGCCAACCGATGTGTGTAAGATATCCAGTTCAAATAGCGGCAGTAAAGGAACAATCACCCTGTACTCTTTGCGAAAGTGTTCAATCAGGTCCTGAAAATTGCTGAGTGCCCCAAACAGTCCATGCAATAAGACCAATGGTTCTCCTTCGCCCTCTTCTATGTATTTTGCCTTTCCTTGTTCTTTTACCTGGTACTGCATGAAAATCTGATTCTGATATTGCTAAAATAGCGGTTTTGCCAAAAATGCTTCCTGTAAATCTATACAATAAAGCATACAATTTTATGCCGCAGTGTTTTTCTCGCCCACGGCATCAAAAAAGCGCAAGAGCTCGTCGAACATGTCGCGAAAGAATGGGATAACTAGCCCCAAAATCTCTATCACCTTCGGGCCGAACGGTGCAATATAACTGTATGTGGCGGAAGCTTCAATGGTTTCTTTTTTCAGCAGGTTCAGTTGCGTGGTATAAAAAAGAAGGATGCTGTAAATGAAAAAAAAAATGAGCACATAAAACACCAACCCGCCAATACGATTAAGCCAGCCCAGCATCACCATTTTCACGGCGCTTTCCAGCAGTTTGGTGCCCAATCTTACCAGCAGCACTACAATAAAAAAAACAAGAATAAAGGCCAGAAAGGGCAGCCACCGCTGCGATACTTCAACATTCTGACCAATATAATCAGCCATGGCTGTTGAAAGCTTTAGCGCCGCGGCCAGACCAACAACAAAGGCAAGAAAGGAAAAGACGGCCACAATAAAGCCTTTGCGCAAACCCTTGAAAGCAGCAACCAGCAGAAGAATAAAAGTGATGATGTCGATTAACATAGGAACGTGTTCACAGGTTCGCAAGTTTACCCGTTCACAAGTTGCCAAACGGAAATTAATCCACTCGTGAACCTGCGAACGGGTAAACGTGTGAACTTATTTAGAAAGCAATTCTTTCACCGTTGCCGAAATTGTTTTGCCATCGGCTTTGCCCGCCAGTTTTTTAGTGGCGGCACCCATTACCTTGCCCATGTCGGCCGGGGAGGATGCCCCGGTTTCGGCAATGATGGCCTGCAGTTCGGCTTTCAGCTCATCGGCACTCAACTGTTGCGGAAGAAATTTTTCAATTACAGTCATCTCTTCCTGTTCTTTCTGTGCAAGGTCTGCACGGTCCTGCTGCTGGTAAATTTCCAGCGAATCGCGGCGCTGCTTCATCATCTTTTGCAGAAGCGCCGTTTCTTTTTCTTCACTAATCTCGCCACCGGCGCCGGGTTCTGTTTTTGCTTTGATGATTTCAGCCTTGATGGCTCTTAATCCACGCAGTGCGGCTTCGTTTTTTGCTTTCATGGCCTCTTTCATTTCGGCCATAATTTTTTGTTCTAAACTCATAGAAAAGTTTGGGGTTTGGAATTTGGAGTTGTCAGCTTTATCATCCAATTAGCAATACATTTTCACATTTGCTAATCTTCAAATTTGCACATTATCCCGCCTTGTTTTCCCGCATTTGAATTTCCTGGAAAGCCTTGTAAAACTTCTGTGCATCGGCTTTCATTTCGGTGGTCAGTTCTGTCATTTTGGTGGCCCGCTCAAACGTATCGGCCATGGTCATTAAGGTTTGGTAGTAAAAGTCGGCCATTTCATCCACCATCATTTTTTGCGTCCACAGGTCAATGCGCAGGGCAGCTTTGTCGGCGCCATCCCACAGCGATAGGATAAAGGCTTTTGCCTGCTGCGGTTTTTCAATGGTGCTGTCGGTGGCCTTCCACTCAATGTTTGACGGAACCTTCTGTTCGTCCAGCTCTACTTCTATTTGAATTGTTGATTTTACCATGTTGCTTTATTGAGCGGCGAAGGTAGGCCAAGAGGAGAAAAGTGAGAAAGAGATTGAGATTAAGATTGAGGATAAGAGGCTGGACTCGGGAATAAAATCGGGATGAGAAAGAGTCGGCTTAATGAAAGGAATGATCAGTTTAAGAAATCCGTTTTATCCTTTCAAAATCCCGCTAATCCGCGGTTAAAAGAAATCCCGCATCTTTTGGATGCGGGATCTGCTTATAATTTGCTTTGAAAATTAGTTGCGTCTGTTGTTGGCCGCTGGTCTTGCACCGCCAGCTTGTGGTTGTGCGCCTTGTGCGGCACCTTGTGTTGGCAGGTTCACTTTCAGTTTTTTAGCAACCAATGGAAGCAGGTTGTCGGCTGGTGGAGCTACCAGTAATGCTTCCTGGTTGTACACGAAGCCGTAACCGTTTTCTTTGGCAACAGCACGAACGGCATCCATTACCTTTTGGTAAACCGGCGCCATTAATTCCTGTTGTTTGCCTTGCATATAGTTCTGCGAAATCTGCTGCCAGTTTTGTACCTGGTAAGCAATCTGCTGCAGGTCCTGACGGTGCTGTCTCATGACAGAAGCAGGAATTTTAGTGGTATCTGTTTTTGTCAGAATGCTATCCTTGTAGTTGTACTCCTGAATCAGGGAAGCAAACTCCGTGTTCAGGGAATCGTTCTGAAATTTTTGTAACAGGGTATCAATCTTGCCTAATTCCGGCATGAGATAAACCATTTGCTCAACAGAAATATAACCTGATTTCTGTCCTTGTGCATTTGCACTTCCTACGCCAATTACGAGTACGGCAGCCAGGAAAAAAAGTTTGAATTTGTTCATGAGATGTTTTTGTGATATAGTAATGATAGTGGTTTGCCCTTTTTCGTTGTCAGTAAAAATAGCTTTGACAAATTTTTTATTTTACCCCTAATTCCCGCAGCACTTCGTCGCTCTTTTCCAGTTTGGGGTCGGCAAATATAACCGTAATCCCTTCACTTTTATCCAAGATGAAATCGTAACCCCGCTGCACGGCTAATTTTTGCACGGCGTTATAAACTTTGTCCTGTACGGGTTTTACCAGCTCCTGTCTTTTTTTAAACAAATCACCTTCAAAGCCAAAGCGCTTGCGCT
>DATKHJ010000456.1:0-16252 GCA_035510335.1 Flavisolibacter sp.
CGCCTGGTTCTTACAATGTCAGCTTAAAAATTACGGGGCAGGATGGCTGTGAACGAGATTCCAGCAAAACCATTAGGGTGACAGCAAACCCGGTAGCCAGCCTGCAGGTGTTTGATACTTGCTTTGGCAATTTGCCACGTATTGCCTTATCTGCTTCAACGGCGGATGTGAGTTATCAATGGACGCTTAATGGAAATACAATTGCCGGTGACCGCACGCCTGTTTTACCCTCTTTACCAGCGGGAGATTACCGGCTACAGGTGAAGGTGACCAGCAATTTTGGTTGCGGCACACCAGCAATTTCGGCAGCCGATTTTGAAGTGAAACCCCTGCCGCAAATTGAGGCAGTTGTAAACGATGGCTGTGTAAACGAAGTTTTACCTTTTGAAGGGCAACAAACCGATGCACAAACAACGGTTTCGCAGTGGACATGGGAGATTGGAAACAGTCCATTAATCGGAAAGAATGTGGACTACACCTTTAGCAAACCAGATGAATACCAGGTTGTGTTGAAGGCAACTGCCAGTAATGGATGTGCCGCGGAACCGGTCACAAAAAAGATTTCCATTGCGGAAGCCTTTATCCAGGCAACCGATACAACTATTATTCGAAACAGGCCTACGCAACTGCATGTTACGGCAAATGGAAGCGTAGTGTGGTCGCCGGCTGTTGGGCTGTCCGATGCCACTGTTGCAGCGCCACTTGCTACGTTGACCAATGAGCAACCCTATACAATAACCGTTACCACACCCGAAGGGTGCACGGCCGACGCCACAATGCTGGTGAAAGTGTTCAACGGGCCAACGGTTTATGTTCCATCGGCGTTTACACCAAACGGCGATGGCAGGAATGACTGGTTGTTGCCGGTGTATGTTGGCATAAAAGAGTTGAAACAGTTTGCCGTGTACAACCGCTGGGGCCAGCGTGTTTTTCATACCCGCAACATGGATTTGGGGTGGAATGGAAAAGGCGCTGCCGGCACATACGTATGGGTGCTGGAAGCGGTTGACGAACAAGGAAAAGCATTGATGTTAAAGGGTTCTGTTGTTTTGATTCGATAGGAAAATCCGTAATTTCAGGTATGGGCACCGTGCAAAAAATATTACCGCACTATACAAAAGATGACCGGCAGCATTGGGAAGGCAAATGGGAGCTGATAGAAGGTCATCCGATTGCGATGAGCCCTACACCCATTCCGGAACATCAGCGGGTAGCGGCCGAGATGCGAACGGAATTAATTCTTGCATTAAGGAAAAGCGGCTGCAAAAAATGCAAGGCTTACGATCCTGTTGATTATGTCATTTCTGTTGATACGATCCTCATTCCTGATATCCTGATCGTTTGCGGTCCTATCACACAAAAATACCTTGACTTTCCGCCATCACTGGTAGTAGAAATTCTTTCACCATCAACAGCACTTCGCGACCGCAACACCAAGTATCAGCTTTACCAGCAGCAAGGTGTAAAATATTATTTGCTGGTCGATATCGACGCAGGAAAGATTGAGACTTTTGAGCTAATCGATGGAAGCTATCGTCTTCGGGAAGGCGATGACAGACATACATATATTTTGGAGGACGATTGTCGTATAACTCCCGATTTCTCCTCTATTTTTGGGGTCTCATGAAATTTTTTCTCATTTCGTTTTTCCAGCTGATTTCGTTTTTTTCTTTTGCGCAACTGCAGTGGCAGAATGTTGATTCGCTTTATGGTCCGTTGCCAAAGTCGGTGCATGTGTACTTCACCAACCAACCGGTGGATTCTGCGCCGTTTAAAGCCTATTACGTTATTGCTGATTTAAAAGACAAAGGGCTGGACTTTACCACCGATACTACCCTAAAACGCCGGCTTTCGCCTGCCAAATTTTACGAGAAGAACAGTCAGCCGCTGGTAGTTGTCAACGGCACCTTTTTTTCGTTTGAAACAAACCAGAATTTAAACGCAGTTGTAAAAGATGGAAAGCTGGTGAGCTACAACCAAAACTCCATTGCCGGCCGTGGCAAGGACACATTAACCTACCGTCATCCCTTCAGCAGCGCCATCGGCATTAGCTGGAAAAGAAAGGCAGATGTTGCCTGGACGTACACCGATTCTTCACGCAAAAAAATTTATGCGGCGCAGGTGCCAATGGGCTTGCTGAAAGATTCAATTGCCAGTCCCGGTTTTGCTTACCTGAAAAACAGAATTGCTGTTCTTCCAATTCCAAATAGTGCAGCGGCGCGGCCATCTTTCCGTAAATGGAAAATGGAAACAGCCATTGGCGGCGGGCCTGTATTGGTACAAAACGGTAACATCCAAATCACCAATAACGAAGAGTGGAAGTTTGCCGGCAAAGCCATCAACGATAAACACCCCCGCACGGCAATGGGTTATACATCCGACAATAAACTGATCATACTTGTCATTGAAGGACGCAGCAAAGGGTCTGGCGGCGCAACGCTTATTCAGCAGGCGCAAATATTAAAAGACCTTGGTTGCGTGGAAGCCCTGAACCTTGATGGCGGCGGAAGCAGTTGTATGTTGGTCAATGGAAAAGAAACTATGAAACCTTCTGACCCGAACGGGCAGCGGCCGGTACCGGCTGTTTTCATCATAAAAAAGCGCTAGAGACTCTCCAGCGCTTTTTCTATTTCAAAATCATTTAAACGTATCAATCCCGCAGGTCCCACACCAGTGCGCTGGCGCCAAGAATGGCGGCATCGGCTTCTTTCAGTTCGCTGAACACCAACCTTACTTTGTCCTGGAAGATGGGCAGTAAATTCTTTTCCATGTGCTCTCTTGTTGGCACCATAATCAGGTCGCCAGCCTTAATAACACCGCCAAATAAAATAATAGCTTCGGGAGAGGAGAACATAACAAAGTTGGCTAATGCCTCGCCCAGTATTTGCCCGGTAAACCGGTAAGCCTCCAGTGCAATCTTATCACCTTTCACCGCACATTCGTACACAATTTTAGAGGTCAGTTCTTCCTTTACATCCCGAAGCAGGCTGGCTTCATTGCTTTGTGCCAGCAGCTCTTCCGCCGTTAGTACAATGCCGGTGGCAGAGCAATAAGCTTCCAGCGAACCATCAATTTTTGTGGACCAGTGTTTACGTCCGCCGGGGCGAATGACCGTGTGGCCTAACTCGCCGGCAAAGCCATCGTGGCCATAAATCAATTGCCCGTTTGCCACAATGCCGCTTCCCACGCCAGTACCTAGCGTAATCATAATAAAATCACGCATGCCACGGGCTGCGCCGTAGTTCATTTCGCCAACGGCTGCTGCATTGGCATCGTTGGTGAGGGCAGAAGGCAGGCTAAATTTTTGGGTCATCAGTTTTGCCAGCGGCACCACACCTTTCCAGTGCAGGTTGGGTGCATAGTCAATCGTGCCTGTATAATAATTGCCGTTGGGTGCACCAACGCCTATACCTTTTACACGGCCGGCGTTTTCGTGCTTTTTTATCAGGGGAGCAAGCACATCGTAAAGAGCATCAATAAACCCTTCAATGGTTGAATGCTCGTCTGTTTTTAAATCGCCTTTTTCCAAAATATCACCGCGGTGATTAACAATTCCGTATTTGGTATTGGTACCACCAATATCGATGCCAATAGCGAGTTCGTTTGATAAATCAATCATTTCAAAAAATTAAAATACACGTTAGTGACCGCCGCCGCTAACCTGTTTGTCAAAATCAATTCCCTGTGCTTTTAAAACGCTTCTGCTTTTCAGGGTATGCCACACCAGATACGCAAAGCAAAGAAGCGGAACAATATAAGAAAGGTGTGTGTAAGGTCCTGTTGTAATGCCATTCACTTCGGTGCCTTTGTCAAGGTCAATAATGGCGCCTTGTGAAGGTGGAATGATAGCACCGCCAAGGATCATGGTAATTAAGAAGGCAGAACCCTGGCTTGCATATTTTCCCAAACCGGCAAGACCAAGTGAGAAGATGCAAGGCCACATGACGCTGCAGCACAAGCCCGTTGCAATAAGGCAATAGTTAGCCAGCATACCCGTGCTTAAAAGCGATACCAATACCAACACCGTTGCCAGGATTGAAACCGAAAGCAACAACTTAATAGGACGTTCCTGTGCATACAGGTTTGCGGCAATCAGTAAAATCACAAATGCAGGATAATATTTGTAATCTGCAATAGGGCTGCCCTTAATCCAGTTTGCTAACACAATTACGCCAAACGCAACAAAGGGAACGATGATGGTGAGCATCCGTCTTGTTTGTTTGCTTACGTTGAACACACTTACGGCAGCCGTCCAGCGACCAATCATTAAACTTCCCCAGTAAAGCGCAATCAGGTGTGCATTGTGTTTTTCGTCGTAACCGCCAAATTCGGGTCTTGTCAGCAGGGCGCCGAAGTTGTTATCTACCGTTACTTCCACGCCTACATAAATAAAAATGGCAATCATACCCAGCACTAACTGCGGGTAAGCCATGGCGCCCCAGCCTTCGGGCCGGCGCTTTGCAACGGTCATCGCTGAAAATAAAATAGCGAGAATAAGAAGCAGTGAACAAATGATGGTGGTCGATTTTGAAATGCCTGTGCTGTTTTGAATGGCATCGGCAAATAAAACCGGCAGAAAAATAATACCGATGGCCAGCAGTGTGTATAAGGCCTTCGGACTTTTTTCCAGCTTTTCGTTGATGGTAGTTTTGGGAAGTTTGGCTATGCTGAAAACAATGGCCGCAAACGTAAAAAGTCCGGCCAGGAAGAAATACAGCGTTTGAATGTTGCTGATCTCTGCTTCCTGTGTCGATGTTAGCGCACCAAAAAGAAGAAAGCTTACAATCAATGGTCCCAGCAGGGTACCAAACGAGTTAACGCCACCAGCCATGTTCAGGCGGTGAGCACCGGTTTCTTCACTTCCCAGCGAAATGGCAAACGGCTGCGCCGAGGTTTGCTGCAGCGAAAAGCCAAGGGCAATGATGAAAAAGCTGATCAGCACCATAGGGAATGTTGGGTTGGCCGAACCGCTGATAAACGCCAGCGAAACTGCACCAACCACCGAGATGAGCAGACCATACACAATGCCTTTTTTATAACCAATCTTATTTAAAATGTCCGTTCCGGACAGGTAGGAAAAAAGATAGAGCAACAATGAGCCGTAGAAATAAGCACCGTAAAATGCTGAGCCAATCAGTTGCGATTGAATCTGGTCGAGATTAAAATATTTTTTACAGAAAGGAATGAAGATACTGTTGGAAGCAGCCACAAACCCCCAGAAGAAAAACACGGAAATGAGTACGCCAAACTGTCCCCAGTTTGTTTGTTGCGATACGGTTTCTATGTTTTTTGGTGGAACACTTTTATCAAAATCCTGGTCGATGCCGCCGTGCGGGTTTACATGTTCATTGGCATCGGAAAGCGGGGTTTGGTTCATAAAGTGATGGTTTTCTTTTTGAAGGCTTGAAAATAGGAAGATTACCGAATTGAAAAATTTGTAGCATCAATTTGTTGAAAAAGATTTATCTCTATCTTCAACGAAGGACAAACAGTTATGGAGATTATACATGTATCGGCAGAATGTTTTCCCATGGCGAAAGCCGGCGGATTGGGCGATGTGGTTGGCGCATTACCAAAGTATCAAAACCAGTTAGGGCATGTGGCAAAAGTGGTGATGCCCATGTACCGTACAAAGTTTCTTTACCAGAACGAATGGGAGCTGGTGCATGAAGGCTCGCAACGTTCCGGGTCCCACCACTTTAATTATGCAGTGATAAAGGAAAAGACGAACAAGCTTGGTTTTGATCTTTACCTTATTGATATCAATAGTCTTCTCGACCGGGAAAAAATCTACGGTTATGACGACGATACGCAACGCTTTCTTGCCTTTCAGATTTGCGTTTGCGACTGGCTGAACCACTGGCTGCACAAACCCGATATTGTTCACTGCCACGATCATCACACGGGATTAATTCCCTTTATGATGAAGCATTGTTTCGAGTTTCAGTCGCTTGCTGCCATTCCTTCTGTTTTTACCATTCACAATGCGCAGTACCAGGGCCAGTTTGGTTGGGATCGTTGGTACCTGCTGCCATCTTACGATCAGTACCGCTGGGGTATGCTCGATTGGGACAATTCCATCAATCCACTGGCTTCGGCTATTAAATCTGCTTGGAAGGTTACCACCGTAAGCCCAAGTTACCTGGAAGAATTGCGCTACCAGGCCAACGGCGTAGAAAACCTGATGCAGTACGAACAGGGAAAAAGTCTTGGCATTTTAAACGGCATTGATGCCGATGTGTGGGACCCGGCAAAAGACAATATGATCATCAAGAACTACGATGATCATTTAGTGAAAGAAGGAAAGCGCCGCAATAAAAAAGAACTCTGCAGTATGTTCGGTCTTGATCCCGACAAACCGCTGATTACGTTCATTGGACGATTGGTAGGTGAGAAGGCGGCCGATGTGCTCCCTGATGCTATTCGTTCTTCGGTGTATCACCATCGCGGCAACGCCAATTTTTTAGTGCTGGGCTCCGGCGAACCGGATGTAGAAAACCGACTTGAGGAAGTGAAGCAGCAATTAAATGGGTATGTGAGCACTTACATTGGCTACAACGAAGGGCTGAGCCACCTGATGTATGCTGGTGCAGATTTTTTATTGATGCCAAGCAGGGTAGAACCTTGTGGACTAAACCAGATGTATGCCCTGCGCTACGGCACGGTTCCCATGGTGCGCAGCACGGGCGGATTAAAAGATACCGTTCGTGATTTTGGCGATTGGCAGGGATATGGCATACGGTTTAACCATGCATCGGTTGGCGATATTACGCACAGCGTAGGCAGGGCAATTGACCTGTACTACAACAAAAGAGATCTTTACACCTGGATGCGAAGCTATATGATGCACATCGATCACTCGTGGGATGCATCGGCAGGCGAATACATTAAAGTGTATCAATCGCTGCGGGAGAATGGATAAAAGAAAATTGCTAATAGCAGTGCTAAATAAAGTTCTTTAAAAACGGTTGCCGGGAACGATTCAGCAACATTACTTCAGGTAAAAGAAAGAAGTGAACGTTGCCAATCTTCCACTATCCATTTACAAATATTAATTACACAGATTTATGAGCAGACAAGTTCTATCGGTTATTTTAGGAGGCGGGGCCGGAACGAGACTTCAACCATTGACGAGCAACAGGAGCAAACCCGCCGTTCCCATTGCCGGGAAATACCGGCTGGTAGATATTCCCATTTCCAACTGTTTAAACTCCGGCATCACCCGCATGTTTGTGCTTACCATGTTCAACTCGGCATCGCTGAACAGGCACATCAAAAACACGTATCACTTCAGCGCCTTCAGTTCTGCTTTTGTGGACATCCTGGCAGCGGAGCAAACACCGGATAATCCAACCTGGTTTCAGGGCACGGCCGATGCCGTACGCCAGAGCCTTCGGCACATTGCGCCGTTCGACAGTGAATATCTCCTGATTCTTTCCGGCGACCAGCTTTACCAGATCGATTTTCAGGACATGCTGGCTGCTCATAAAGAAATGGGTGCTGATATTTCGGTAGCAACCATCCCGGTAACGGCAAAAGAAGCGTCGGAATTTGGTATTCTGAAAACCGAGAACGGCATGATCACTTCCTTCATTGAAAAACCCAAAACAGGGCTGGAAGATTGGGTGAGTGATACCGGTGAAGAAATGCGAGGCCTTGGCAAAGAATACCTCGCATCGATGGGGATTTATATTTTCAACCGCGAGTTGATGTTTGACATGCTGCAAAACGAATTTGCAACGGCCACCGATTTCGGGAAGGAGATCATTCCACAATCCATCGGCCGCTACAAAGTAGCCAGCTACCAGTACGAAGGTTACTGGGAAGACATCGGGAACATCCCGGCTTTCTTCCACGCCAACCTGGCGCTGACGAAAGATATTCCGGAGTTCAACCTCTTCGATAATACAAAAACCATTTACACCCGTGCCCGCATGCTGCCACCGGCTAAAATTGGCGGTACGCGGCTCGACCATACTATTATTGCCGACGGCTGTATTGTAAACGCGGCGCGGATTGAAAGTTCGATCATCGGCATCCGGTCCCGCATTGGTCATGACACAACCATTTTGAGCACCTATATCATGGGGGCCGATTATTACGAAACCATTGAAGACATTCAGCATGCGCAGGAGCACGGTGTACCGCAACTGGGCATTGGCAACCGTTGCTGGCTGCAGAACCTGATCATTGATAAAAACGTTCGCATTGGCGATGATGTGCGTATTGTTGGCGGCACGCATTTACCCGATGAAGACTCTACTTTATATACCATCAGGGAAGGCATTATCGTAATTAAAAAAGGTGCTGTTCTGCCCAATGGATTTACGTTAGGCGTGTAGTTATCAACAGGCCTGTCCACAGAATTAAAGGAAGTGTGTATCAAATACACACTTCCTTCTTATTTTAGGGGCTCAAACGCTAATGATTGCTTATGGCCACAGGAACCGTTCTTTCCTCGCAACCTTCTCTTAAAAGAAAACGCTTGTCTTTTGCCGAACTCTGGAACATGAGTTTTGGTTTCTTCGGAATTCAGTTTGGTTTTGCCCTGCAAAACGCTAATGTTAGCCGTATTTTTCAAACGCTTGGTGCAGAGTTGGACAACATTGCTATTCTCTGGATTGCTGCGCCGGTAACAGGTTTGCTTGTGCAGCCGATAGTTGGTTATTTAAGCGACCGTACCTGGCACCCTCGCTGGGGACGCCGGCGACCTTTCTTTTTTGTTGGCGCTGTGCTGGCATCCATCGCTTTGGTGCTCATGCCAAATTCATCGGTGCTTTGGACAGCAGCTATCCTGTTATGGGTTCTGGATGCTTCTATCAATATCTCGATGGAGCCTTTCCGTGCATTTGTTGGCGATAAACTGCCCGGCTCACAACGAACAACCGGTTTTGCCTTTCAAACCTTTTTTATTGGTTTAGGTGCAGTCATTGCTTCTTTACTTCCATACATGTTTACCAACTGGTTTGGCATTAGTAACACCGCTCCGGAAGGCATTATTCCTCCGTCGGTAAAGTATTCATTCTACATCGGTGCTTTTGTTTTTCTGGCGGCAGTGCTATGGACGGTTTTTACGTCCAAAGAATATCCACCACAGGACATGAAACAATGGGAAGAAGAAAAAAAGAACAGCAAAGGTTTGATGAACGGGTTTACTGAAATTGTTAGCGGTATTCGCTCAATGCCAAAAACAATGATGCAATTAGCGGTTGTTCAGTTTTTTACCTGGCTTGCCTTTTTTTCCATGTGGATTTACACTTCACCCGGCGTAGCACAAAATGCCTACGG
The DNA here is from genome assembly GCA_035510335.1 of Flavisolibacter sp. Taxonomy (GTDB): domain Bacteria; phylum Bacteroidota; class Bacteroidia; order Chitinophagales; family Chitinophagaceae; genus Flavisolibacter. Next base: position 9,289 of record DATKHJ010000456.1, read on the forward strand.
CACTACCGATACTACATCAAAAGCTTACCAGGATGCCGGAGATTGGGTAGGAGTGATGTTTATGGTGTATAATGGTGTATCGGCACTGGCAGCTTTTCTTTTACCAATAATAGCAGCCAAAACAAGCCGACGGATGACACATCTTTTTTGCCTCGTTATTGGTGGGTTTGGATTGATTGGTATTTACCTGATCAAATCACCGAATCTTTTATTGCTTCCAATGATTGCGGTGGGTTTGGCGTGGGCTTCTACTTTAACGATGCCCTACGCAATTTTGGCCGGATCGCTCCCTGCCAGTAAAATGGGTTTTTACATGGGCGTCTTTAATTTTTTTGTTGTGATTCCACAAATTGTTGCGGCGGCCATTCTTGGCTTTTTTGTCAACAATGTCTTCAACAACGAAAGCATTTATGCGCTGGTTGTAGGCGGTGTAGCAATGATTATCGCCGGCCTTTTGAATTTCATTGTAAAAGAAGACACCAAAGAATCTGCTGAGGAAATTATTGACGAAACCATGCTCACCCAAAAAACTCCGACATCATACTCATGAGAAAATTAATTTTTATAGTTGCAGCCTTCCTTCTGTCGGCTGTGACTTTTGCGGAGGAAGGTTACCAGCTTTATCCCACCCATTGGTGGACCGACATGAAAAATCCCTCGCTGCAACTTATGCTTCGCGGGACCAACATTGCGCAGCAATTCCCGCAATTTAAACTGCCGGCAACAGGTGTAAAAGTTGCCGAAGGTGTTACCTTGAAAGGGGTTCACCGCGTGAGCAATCCCAATTATCTTTTCATCGATTTACAAATTGCAGCCAATGCAAAACCGGGTGTAAAAGAATTGAAATTTCCATCGGGCAATACCATCCGGTACGAACTAAAAGCCCGTAGCCGGGAAAACGGCAAAACACGCATTCGCGGCGTAGATGCCAACGATTTCATCTACCTTATTATGCCCGACCGTTTCAGCAATGGCGATCCATCGAACGACAAAGTTCCCGGCATGCGGGACCAGTCGCTGAACCGCGATACGATTTTTGAAAGACATGGTGGTGATTTAAAAGGCATTCAGGCCAAACTGGATTACCTGCAAGATTTAGGCGTAACGGCGCTTTGGTTAAATCCCGTTATTGAAAACGACATGCCCAACAGAACCGAGCATGGGTATGCGTTTACTGATCACTACAAGGTTGACCGCCGCATTGGTGGCGAGAAGGCCTATCATGCCCTCATTAATGACCTGCACAAAAGAGGGATGAAGATCATCCAGGATGCCGTGTACAACCACGTTGGCATCGAACATTTTCTTTTCCGCGATCAGCCGGACAGCACCTGGTTTCATCGCTGGCCAAAGTACACGCAAACTTCTTACAAGGACCAGGTGTTGTTTGATCCGTATGCATCGCCATCCGATAAAAAAATCATGAGTGATGGCTGGTTTGTGCCTTCAATGCCCGATGTAAATCAGCACAATCCTTTCTTTGCCACATTTCTTATTCAACATGCTATTTGGAGCACGGAAGAATACGGCCTTGATGGCTGGCGAATTGATACGTACGCTTACAACGATCTGGACTTCATGAACCGTTGCAACAAGGCATTGCTGGATGAATACCCGCAGTTGCACATGTTTGGCGAAACATGGGTGCATGGCGTGATTAACCAAGCTTATTTCACCGAGAACAAGCTGAATCTTCCTTACAAAAGCAATCTTCCCGCAGTAACCGATTTTCAAACACATTTGTATGGTATTCTGCCTGCCTTGAATGAAAATTTTGATTGGACGGAAGGCGTGAACAAGCTATACACAACGCTGGCGCAGGATGTGATTTACAAAGACGCAACACGCAACGTGAACTTCCTGGATAACCACGACAAGACAAGATTCTTTACAGAAATAGGCGAAGACCTGGCAAAGTTCAGAATGGGCATTGGCTGGTTGCTAACGGCAAGAGGCATTCCGCAGTTGTACTACGGAACGGAAGTGTTGATGAAAGGCTCGGCTAGTCCGCAAGACGGCTGGGTGCGGCTTGATTTTCCCGGCGGCTGGCCCGGCGATAAACAAAATAAATTTGAAAGGAGCGGCCGTACCGCACAGGAAGATTCGGCGTACAACTGGACAAGAACGATTGCAAACTACCGTAAGAAATCATCCGCCTTGCGTACCGGAAAATTCATGCAGTATGTACCGGAAGACTGGGTTTATACCTATTTCCGTTACGATAACAAAAGCACTGTTATGGTGGTCATGAATACCGACAGCGAGGAAAAAACGGTTCGTGCAGATCGCTATGCAGAAAGGATTAGTGGTTGTGCCACCGCAAAAAATATTGTTGACGGAACGACTTTGCCGTTGACAGGTGAATGGAAAATTCCGGGGAAAACGATTTGGATTTTGGAGTTGGGCAAGTAGAAGCGGCCTCCCAAAACCCTCCGAAGGAGGGACTTCGCAGCCGCACAATAGCCAGCTTAAGCAAGTGGTTTTGCTACCTCATTCTTTCTTTCCAGGTAAGTGGGTTTCATTCAAAGGAGAAAAGAAGCAAAGCCGCATTTACATTTATTCTCTCTGCGCTAACTCATCTTCTCTCGTTGTTCGCGGTAATAAAAAAGACTCAATCAAAAGCTGATTGAGTCTTTAAAGTGTCGTGTAAAAGCAAGGGTCAGCGCCTGGCGAATTCCCCCTTAGGGGAACCGAGGGGGCTTTTACAACAAAAAATTCAACCGCATCGAACTACCATACTTTCCCCAGTTCTTCAGCACTGCATCCAATTGCGTCATCATTTGCGAACGGGTGACTTTCTTTCCTTTCGTGGCGGGTTTTATTGAAGCGGTGCTAACGCCATTCACTTCCACTTTTGTAGCAAACCAGGTGGCGTGCAGGCGAGGCACACCCATACCCAGTATAGTACCCGGTAATCCGTGCACACTCTCCGGTCCGCCCGGCACCAATAATTCATCGGTATAAAAAGCGAAAATGGCCAGCGTGTCATCCACAAACCCTATAGCCTTCCGGCAATCGTAACCAGCAATGTTGCGTGTGTCGGCCGTTAACTTCCAGCGGATTTTCAACAGGCTGTCTTCCACTAAAAACGTTTCATCCGAAACCGGCTTTTGTGTAATGGTGCGCATGGTTGAATAGTTGTTCAAAACAACATTCTTGTTTCCCACTTCTTCGTACCAGGTATTGGCGGGCAACACCGCTTCTTTTATTTCTCGGAAAAGCGATTGTGTTGTGTCGCCAACGAATTCGTACGTATTCACCACTTTTTCAGGGATCATGTTTTTGAACTCATCAAACCATTCCGGGAACAATTCTTTGTATTGCTGGCGCACATACACCACTTTTTCATACTCAATTTTTACTTGTGAATGAAAGGCGGTTTGCGCACCGGAAGTGATGCTTATCAGTAGGAGCAAAAAGAAAAATATACGTTTCATAACTTTTTTGTTTTGGATGTTGCTGTTTAACCAGTGCGCTTATTGTCCGCCCATTTTATTAAAGGTCCATTCCAGTTTAAATTGGAAGTATTGCCCTACACGCTGGTATCTTTCTTCGGTAATAAAGTTGCTGTTGATGATGCGATTGAAGCCGCGATAGCTGTCTAAAATATCATTGGCAACAAGGGAGATGATGCCCGAATTGTCTTTGAACACTTTCTTCCGCAATTCTGCCTTCCAGTAAGTAATGTTTGGGTTGGCATCAAAAGCAGAGATACGCTGGCGCCAGTCGAAATTAACATCCGATTGAATTTCCAGTTTCCATGGCAGGTTCAGCCGGCCTTCGGCGTTGCCGCCATAGGTTAGGAAACTGGTACGGGCCGATGGATTAAGCGAGGATTCGGAACGGCTCCAGCCGATATTCGGCCGGATGTGCAGCGCCCATTTCTGATCTACTTCGTAGCGCAAACCGTAACCAAAAGATAAGTTGAGCGACCTGGTGCGGTTCTCCAGCGAGTTAACCAGGTTATTATAAGTGCTTCCAAATGCATTCAGCGATAGCGAATAAATCAGTTTCTTTTCGCCTTCGCCTTTGTTGAATTCCAGCCAGTAGTTCCAATTGCTGTTGCCATTTACGTTTACGGCCTGCGTTGTACGTTTCCCATTGGGTTGTACAGTGGTGTTGTTACTGATGGCATTATTGGTGACGGTGTAACTAAAGTTTGTCCAGATGCCAAGCTGCTTCAGCATTTTGTAAGAATAATATCCAAGATTGATGCGATGGCGGAAACCCACTTCAAGCGCCGGGTTGCCAATAACAATGTTCAATGGATCGGCATTGTTGCGCAGCGGCTGCAACTGTTCAATGTTGGGTTGTACGGTTGAACCATTGTAGCTAACAAACAAATTGGAATTTGCCTGCATGGTGTAGTTAACGTTGGCCTGCGGCGTAAGGTTTAAAAAATTGAAATTGTACTTGCGGTTGCTGTCAATGTTCAGCAGGTTAAAGCGGGTGGATGATACGCCGCTTCCTAAAGCAAACTTCAGCTTTTTTGTGTTGTAACGGCTTATCACGGAGCCACTGTGTCCATGCGCTTCCATATCAAAATTATTGCTGAACAGGCGGTTGCGGTTTTCGTATTTGCCATTGGCCGAACGGTCGAACGTGTTGCGCTTTGAGGTGGCATCGTTCTGCGTATAAGCATACGATAAAATGAGGCTCCATTTTGTGCTCAGTGGTTCTGCATAGGTGAACTTTGCGCCCAGCGTAGTGGCCTGGTTATCGTTCAGCTTTTGCTGATCAGCATTCTCGGTAGAATCAGCCAGGTTGCTTTTGAAATACCTATTTTGAAACCGCAGAAAACTATTCTGTTCTTCTTCGGTATAACGGAAACGGAAGTTAGCCTGTAGCTGTCGGCCCGCTTTTTTAAAGAGACGTTTGTAGCTAAGATTATTATCTGCATCGCGTTTGTTAGAGAATCCTTCATTCACACGGTTGCTGGTGTTTACGGTATCTCTTTCTTCCGACAGCGACTCGGCAAACGTGCTGTTGTCAAACTCCGACTCACGCCTTGTAAGCGCAGTTGTAAGCTTGATGGTAGAAAGCGAATCCGGCTTCCATTCCCATTTACCATTGAACGCATGCTGCTGGTTCACGTTCTTCTGGTTCTGGTATTGGTTGGTATAAAACAGCGTATCCTTCAAAATATTCTGCGTAAGCGTTGATCCCTGGTTTTGCATGCCCAGCCGATTATAGCGGTAAGAGCCGTTTACATTTTGCCGGTCTTCCGCCCATTTGTTGCTGAACAGGGCGCCGGCCGTGTAAGCATCGGGCAAACCACGGAAGTTCCAGCCGCTAAAACCGTCATCTTCCATTTCGAAATACATGCCGCCCGAAATTTCATCAAACTCGTAATCGTTGTCAAGGCCCAGTTTGCGGCGGTCATCCCAGTTAAGGCTTCCGGTGCTGGTGGTGCTTTTGTTGCCGTAAACCGAGAATTTCTTTTTGCCAACAAACTTGTTGTACATGAGGTTTACATCGTGGTAGCGGTTAAAATCGGTGGCGGCGTTAAACCTTCCGAAGCCGCCTTTTTTCTGGTCTTCCTTCAACTTAATGTTGACCGTTTTCCCTTCCTGACCGTTCGTCATGCCGGTCAGTTGCTGCGTTTCCGATTTTGTATCAAACACCTGCACCTTGTCCACCGCCTTTGCGCCAATGTTGCGGGTAGCCATAGTGGGATCATCACCAAAAAATTCCTCACCATCCACCAGCACTTTATCTACCCGCTGTCCCTGCGCTACAATTTCTCCCTTGCTGTTCACCTGGAAGCCCGGCAGTTTCTTCAACAACTCTTCCACCGTAGCACCTTCCCGCACTTTAAAACTGTCGGCAACAAACTCGGTCGTGTCGCCTTTAATTCTTATAGCGCCGGCACTTTTAATAATAACGGCCTGTAACAACTGCGCCTGTTGGGTTAAGGGGATCGCACCTAAATTGAGAGGCTCGGTTTTTATTTCAATGTCGTCGGTATAATCGGCAAACTTGGGGTAAGAAACCAGCAACTGGTATTTACCTGCTGCCACCTGTGGAAATTGAAAACTTCCATCTTTCGCCGTGCGAACAAATTTGTACAGCGATGAATCTTTTTTCTGGATTAGCGCAACAACGGCGTTCGGTAGGAATTTTTTATCCATCGTATCCCGGACAGAACCTTTTACAGGAGATTGCGCAACTAGGTTAAGGGAGAGGAGCAGAAGGCTGATGCTCACAAACAGTATTCTCATGTGTTGGTATTTGGTGCAACAATTTAATTAGCGGAAACTAATCGTCTTGTTAACTTTACTTCAACGGCAAAATAACCATACGATGATGCAGGAAGAACGAAAATCCATAAGCGGGCAGAATAATATTCCGGCGGTTACGCTGTCGGAGCGATACGAGGACACGAACTTTGTGGATACAACCAGGGCCGTGTGGAATTATTCCATTCTGTACGACGATGATGTGCAGACTTTCCAGGCCGGCACGCATTATTCTCTCTACAAAAAGTTTGGCAGCAAGCGCATGAGCGTTTTAGACAGGGATGGTTATTACTTCTGTGTGTGGGCGCCTAACGCCACGCAGGTTTCCGTGATTGGCAACTTCAACAACTGGGATGCGGAAGCCCATCAGCTACAGCCACGCTGGGATAAGAGCGGCATTTGGGAAGGGTTCATTCCCGGCATTGGCACCGGCGAATTATACAAGTATCACATCACCGGTTTTAAGGGAAGAATTACGGTAAAAGGCGACCCCTTTGCCAACTATTGGGAAAAACGTCCGGCTACGTCAAGCATCACTTGGAACATGCACTACCAGTGGAATGATGAAGAATGGATGCAGAAGCGAAAAAAGCACAATGCACTGGATGCGCCGTGGAGTGTGTACGAGCTGCACCTCGCAAGCTGGATGCGCCCCGATGCCGCCGACGAAGAAACCTATAACTCGTACGATTATATTGCGGAAAGACTGGTTCCCTACATCAAAG
>DATKHJ010000457.1:0-11348 GCA_035510335.1 Flavisolibacter sp.
ATTTATGGGTGAAGAATGGAGCGAACCGGCCCGCTTTCAATACTTCGTTAGTCATACCGATGCGGAATTGGCCGAAGCGGTTCGCAAGGGACGGAAAGAAGAATTTAAGGCTTTTCATTTGGAAGGCGAAGCACCCGACCCGGTGTCGGAAGAAACCTTCAACGCTTCCAAATTGCAATGGAACTTATTGGAAGAAGGCAGCCACAAAACAATGCTGCAGTTTTACAAAACACTGATTCAATTACGGAAAGATCATGCAGCGCTGCGCAATCTTAACCGGAAGACAATCACTGTTGATTTTAGTGAAGAAGATCAAACGCTTTTTCTACATCGCAAGCATGAGAATTCAGAAGCCTTGTGCCTGATGAATTTTTCAAAAGAGCCCAAAAGCATCAACCGCGTAAAAGCCGATGAGTGGACGATTGTGTTCGACTCTGCTGACGAAAAATGGGGCGGCGCCGGTGCAGCTACGATCGAAAACAACACGGTTCGCCTGCAAGGCGAATCCATCGTAATCCTGACCAATGGAAAGCCCACTGATTTCATTGTGACGATTTAATTCCAACACATGTTCAATCCTGTTTCAACATACCGCATTCAATTTCATAAAGACTTTACGTTTGCCGATCTGGAAAAGATTATTCCTTATTTCCAGCAGCTCGGCGTCAAAACACTTTACGCCTCTCCTATTTTTGAAGCAACACCGGGAAGTGTGCACGGTTACGATGCCGTGAATCCGCTGGTCATCAACCCAGAGATCGGCACCGAAGAAAGCTTTCGCCAGCTGTTGCAGAAACTAAAAGATGCCGGCATTAATTGGCTGCAGGATATTGTCCCTAACCACATGGCCTATCATCAAAGCAACAAATGGCTGATGGACGTGCTGGGAAAAGGTGAACAATCAGCTTACGCATCATTCTTCGACATTACATGGAACACCAAACTTTTCAAAGGAAAAGTAATGGTGCCTTTTTTAGGCAATACACTGGAAGAAGTGATTCAGGCCGATGAACTGAAAGTAGCTTTTGAAGACGGCCGCTTTGTACTGAAGTATTATGATAGCTACTACCCGTTGAAGATCTATTCTTACCTCACCATCCTGGAAGCAGCAGAACAAAATGATGCGATAAAATCACTCATCAACCAGGTGAACGATTGCCACAAAGTAGAAGAAGCGCAGGAGCTGCAAAAATGCTGGGATGAACTGCTGCTACAATTAAAATCATTGATGAAGAATGAGGTCGTGAATACGTCTGTTCAGCAAGCCATTGAAACTATCAACGGTGACAAACAAAAGCTGCAAAGCCTGGCCGGTGAACAATATTACCGCCTGTGTCATTGGCAGGAAACCGACTACCGTATCAACTTCCGCCGCTTCTTTACGGTGAACGGCTTGATTTGTTTGAACATACAAGACGAGGCTGTTTTCAACCAGCACCATGCTTTTATTAAACAGCTGGTTGATGAAGGTGCCATTCAAGGCCTGCGTGTCGATCACATTGATGGCTTATACAATCCAACCGAATACCTTGAGCGTTTGCGCAGCTTAGCCGGTGAAGAAGGTTACCTGGTGGTAGAAAAAATTCTGGAACCGGGAGAAGACATGCCACATTACTGGCCCATCCAGGGCAGTACAGGCTATGAGTTTCTGGCGATGGTGAACAATCTTTTTACCAATAAAAAAGCCGAAGAAGCGTTCACGCAATACTACCAGGAGTTGACGGGTGATTTTCGGTCTATTCACCAGCAACTGCATCAAAAAAAATCATACATCCTTACAGAACACATGGGCGGCGAGCTGGAAAATCTTTACCAGCTTTTTCTTCAACTGAACATTGCCGACAAACGGCAACTGGCCCGCATTCCATCCGATGATTTAAAATCGGCTATTGGCGAATTCCTGATTCAGTGCCCGGTATATCGTTATTACGGAACCAAGTTTCCGTTGGAAGGAGAAGAAGAAAAAGCGGTACAGAATATTCTCGCACAGGTTCGCAGAAGCGAAGAGTCGGGAGAAGCGGTTTCCATTCTTGAAACCACCTTGCTACACAAACCACATGAAGGAAACACAGAATTGAATAACCGCATCCGCCAGTTTTACCAGCGCTGCATGCAGTTCACAGGCCCCCTTATGGCAAAAGGCGTGGAAGACACGCTGATGTACACGTACAACCGTTTCATCGGCCACAACGAAGTAGGCGATGCGCCGCAAGCATTTGGCAGTACAATAGATGAATTTCACCAGCAGATGGTGGCTCGGCAAAAGACCTGGCTGCTTTCCTTAAACGGCACTTCTACCCACGATACCAAACGCGGTGAAGACACAAGGGCACGACTGAATGTGTTAACTGATCTGCACGAAGAATGGCTGGCAAAAGTGGAAGAATGGAGAAGCCTGACAGCAGAATTAAAACAGGATGGCTTGCCTGATGTGAACGATGAATATTTTATTTACCAGGCGCTTGCTGGTGGCTATCCCATGCCGGGCCAGGGCGATGATGATTTTGAGACCCGCATTCAGGAATACCTGCAGAAAGCTTTGAGGGAAGCCAAGCTTCACACCAACTGGACTACACCGAATGAAGACTACGAATCAGCGGCTAAAGCCTTTGCAGTCTCGCTTCTCGATGGCTCAAAACCTTTTTGGAAAAGCTTTTCAACATTTCACGCTTCCATCGTTGATCACGGCATTGTGAATTCGCTGTCGCAAGTGGTGTTGAAAGCTACCTGCCCAGGTGTGCCGGACGTGTATCAGGGTTGCGAGTTCTGGGATTTTAGTTTGGTCGATCCGGACAATCGTCGCCCGGTTGATTATGGGAAACGAACGCAGGCCTTGCAAGAACTGGAAAGCAAAACTGGCGAAGAATTGTTCACGCATTTGTGGGAGCATCGTTACAACGCCGCCATCAAGTTGTGGACGGTTCGTGAAATGATGGAACTGCGAAAAGCAAACCCCGATGCGTTTACCGAAGGCGAATACATTCCGCTGCAGGCCGAAGGGGCCTACAAAGATCATGTGCTGGCCTTTGCACGCCGCCACAAGGGATCCGTGTTTGTGATAGCGCTGCCGCTGCACACCGCCATTATGAGCAAAGAGCAAGGAAAAGACTTGTTGCAGATTGATTGGAAGGACACCAAGATTCAACTACCAAAAGAATTGGAAGGCGAGATTGAGCAACTGTACACCGGCGCTAAATTCAGCAAGGGCATTGCGGTGCAAAAACTGTTTCAGCAATTTCCGGTTGCCATACTGCGTGGCAGACAAACAACCAACGAAAGAGGCGCAGGCATTCTCGTTCATATCTCTTCACTGCCTTCGTCATTTGGCATTGGCGATATGGGACCGGCGGCAAAAACGTTTGCCGATTTTCTTTACCGCACCGGCCAAAAATACTGGCAACTGCTGCCGCTCAATCCAACTGAGGAGGGGCAAGGTTATTCGCCATACAGTGCCCTGTCAAGCAAGGCGGGTTACCCGTTGCTCATCTCCCCGGAGTTGTTAGCAAGAGACGGTTTGCTGGATGCAGAAACAATGAGGCATCATCATCTGCAGCAAAAAGACAAAGTAGATTATGTAGAAGCCGAACGGGTGAAGACAGCGTTGCTGGAGAAAGCTTTCGCCGCATTTCTTCAACTCAAAACATCGCCGCTGCAGGAGGAGTTTAAGCAGTTTCAAAAAACAGAAAAAGAGTGGCTGGATGATTTTGCTTTCTTCATGTTGCTGAAAGCGCAGCACGAAGGAAGGCCCTGGTTTGACTGGCCGGAGGAATACAAGCTTCGCGACAAAGAAGCGCTGAAAAAGTTTGGCGACAAGCACAAAAAAGAGTTGCAAAAAATCAAATGGCTGCAGTTCATTTTTGCCAAACAGTGGCATGGCCTGCGCAGCTATTGCAACAGTCGTAACATCCGGTTCATTGGCGATATGCCGTTTTATATTTCCTACGATTCATCCGATGTGTGGAGTCACCGCGAAATTTTTGCGGTTGATGAAGAAGGCAAACAATCAGGCATGGCCGGTGTTCCGCCGGATTCGTTTAGTGCCGAAGGCCAACTGTGGGGCATGCCGGTGTTTAAGTGGGAAGCATTGAAAGAAACGAATTATAAATGGTGGGTGGATCGCTTGCGAAAAAATATCGAGTTGTTTGATCTTGTTCGCCTTGATCATTTCCGTGCTTTTGAAGCGTACTGGGAAGTTGCCGCCGGGGAAAAAACGGCAAAGAATGGTGAATGGAAAACAGGTCCCCGCTCCGATTTCTTTCATGTGATGGAAAAGGAATTAGGGCAACTGCCTTTTGTAGCCGAAGATCTTGGCGACATTAACCAGGATGTGTTGAACCTACGTGACGAGTTTCACCTTCCCGGTATGAAAGTGCTGCAATTTGCCTTTGGCGAAGACATGCCGCGGTCGGATTATATTCCGCACAACTATGACAAAAACTTCCTGGTGTATTCCGGCACACACGACAACAACACCACTGTTGGCTGGTTTAAAACCGAAGCTGATGAAGGCGTTAAACAACGCATCAGCAAGTATGCAGGTTTCGAAGTCACGGAAGCAAATATTCACCAGGTGTTTGCAAGAATGGCGTTTGGCTCCGTGGCGCAAATTGCGGTTCTGCCAATACAGGATGTGTTGGGGTTGGATGAATCAGCACGCATGAACACACCATCTTCCGGTAAAAACAATTGGGTGTGGCGGTTACTGCCAAATCAAATCAATCCCGCTATTGAAAAATACCTGTTGGAGCTGACAAGAATCTACAACAGGCAATAAAGCACGTTAAGGGTGAAACGGCAATAAAAGAAACACTCAACTACAACCTATCTAACGATTAGCTGTAGTTGAGTGTAACTATCATTCACGATTCTCGTTTGACGATTGCCGTCTTAATGCGTACTCAACTTTCCCTGAGGCTTATCACCAGGACCATAAACCGGGTGTCTGCTCGTCATCAGCGAAGCGCCAATTTCAAAAATACCCAGCACCAGGTGCGGCAGATACACGTAATCGGCAAAGCCAAAAATCCAGGGCGATGCTGCCAGTAAAATACCACTCATCAGGTCAAGCGTCAAGTGGGTTCGCATGGAAATTCCCCGGGTTGCACCCAACTCGTAATCGGTTAATAAGCTGTAAATAATTGCTCCGGCACCCATAATAACAGGCACCCATGTTTCGGCGCCGCCGCGGTCAAAATCTAAAAGCCATGGCGCAGCAATCAGCAACGCACCTACAATGTAGTCCAGATACCCATGGACTTTAGTTGACAAAAACCTCATATGTCTAAAAATTTGGTTCACAAGTATATTTCCACATAACGTGCCACAGTGCCAACGCAGAGTTTCAACCGAAGTTTATTGCCATTCATTTTTAAACCCGTTTAAACGGAAAGAAAGAAGTTGTTCGAAAGTTTTTCCACACTTGCTAAACTTTTTAGGAAGAGCCGTTAATTTGTAGAAAATACGCAGCGATGTCAACCAATATAAAATGCCCGAATTGTGCCTCGTCGTTCGACGTGGAAGAAGTGCTGTCCTCCGATGTAGAGCAAAAGATCAAACTGCAGTACGAAAAAAAATTACAGCAATCCCTCTCTCAAATAGAAGCTGAACGAAAAAAACTCACTGAGCAGGAAGAAGAATTTGAAAAGAAACGTAAGAACCAGAACGAGCTCTTCCGCCAGCAACTGGAAAAAGAAAAGCAGAAACTGGAAGCACAGGCGCTGGCGGATAAACAAAAGCTAGAAGCCGAACTGCAGCAACAGATTCGTAAATCCATTGCGCAGGATTACGAAAACCAGCTGCGCCTGCTGAAACAATCGGATGAAGAGAAAGAAGAAAAACTTCGCACCGCACAAAAAAAAGAGTTGGAGTTTTTAAAAAAAGAGCAGGAGCTAAAGAACAAAGAGCAGGAATTGGAACTGGAACTGCAGAAGAAGATTTTGCAGGAGCGAAGAACGCTGCAGGAACAAATTCGCAAGGAAGAAGAACAGCGGCTGGCAATGAAAGAAGAAGAGCATCTCTTTAAAATGAAAGACCTGCAAATGCAACTGGAAGATCAAAAAAAGCTCATTGAAGAAATGAAAAAACGGGCCGAACAAGGCTCGATGCAGCGGCAAGGTGAGGTGCAGGAATTGTTACTGGAAGAATTGTTGAAAGATCATTTTCCGTTTGACATTATTGGCGAAGTAGGTAAAGGCGTGGAAGGTGCGGACTGTATTCAAACTGTACGCAATCATTTAGGACACGATTGCGGCAAGATCATTTTTGAAAGCAAGCGCACCAAAACATTTCAAACCGGCTGGATTGACAAACTGAAGAGCGACATGCGCAGCAAAGGCGCTGATGTGGCAATACTTGTTACGCAAACCTACCCCAAAGACTTCAAGTGCTTTGGTGAATTGGACGGTGTTTGGATTTGTTCCTTCAGCGAAGTGCTGGCGTTAACAACCGCCATGCGTCATACCATCATTCGCATTGCCGAAACAAAAAAAGGCGAAGAGAACAAGGGCGAAAAAATGCAGTTGCTTTATGATTATCTTACCGGCAACGAATTCCGCCAGCAGATGGAAACCATTGTGGAAGGTTTTCTTTCCATGAAAACGTCCATTGACAAAGAACGCATACAGATGGAGAAACTGTGGAAGGAAAGAGAGAAACAACTGCACAAAGTTTTAATGAGCACTTCCGGACTGTACGGCTCTATCAAAGGCATTGCCGGTGCGTCTGTGGGCAATATTCCGCTGCTGGAAGATGGAAGTGAAAATGGCCATGACAGTGAGAACCTGTTGCTGAAATAATGGGCCTCTTTCTTTTCTATGCTTCGGCGGCGTTTGTTTACTTTATGGTCGATCGCTTTGCGGTGCGAAAACAAAAGCATTACCAGCTCACGGCTTCCTGTCCACAACCGCAAATCAGTCCAACAGATATTGTCTTGCGGGGCCGGGATTTTGAGCTAAGCGATGATGATCTGCACCGGATATTAACCAGGCGTTTTCCTTATTACTTGCCTCTTACCGCCGAAGTGCAGAAACGTTTCCGGCGCCGTCTTCACAATTTTATTGATCATAAAACCTTCATCATTAAAGACGATGAAGGTTTTAAAGAAATGCCAGTGCTGGTGAGTGCTGCGGCGGTACAGCTTACGTTTGGGCTCACGCATTACCTGCTTCCGTTTTATCCCTACATCCGCATTTACCCGCAAGAATATTTCCGGGATGGCTCTTTTTCAGTCCTGGCCGGCAATGTGGAAGGCAACATTATTACAGTTGCCTGGAATCATTTGTTGAAAGGAATTGAAAACCCTACAGATGGGGCCAATGTTGGGCTGCACGAAATGAGCCATGCGTTGTATTTTCAAAAGATGGTGGTTGAAGAAACATTCGCCAAAAAATTTACAAAGCGCTATAACTATTTACTTTCTGAAAGCAGAACCGCCTTTGAAGACGAACTGAAAGGCCGCGTTGATTTGTATTCTGACTATGCCAATAAAGACATGCAGGAATTCTGGGCAGAGAGTGTGGAACTGTTTTTTGAAAAGCCATTAGCGCTGAAGCGTTGTTACCCGGCAGTGTATGAGAAGATGACCATACTTATGAATCAGGATCCGTTGAACAAGCAGCACCCCGTTATCAGGAAGGATTTGTTTTCTTTTTATTGAGGGTGTATAACCCACCCCAAGTCGCTTTTGGTAAAATCATACTTGCACTTCGCCCCTCCAAGGAGGGGATGGTCGTTTAAGTGCAACGGTTGCAAGGTTAACCAATGTTCATATCCCCTCCTTGGAGGGGCGACCTAACGTGAGATTATAGCTGCGGAAACCAGGGTGGGTTTCACCGCACCACCCAGACAAGGCAAATTGCTTCAAACAGCCGGTAATGCAAGGTCAATGGAATTGCTTCCGTTTCAGAAACAAACCGTGAATCAATTATACCCTGCTGACTCATCCGAAACGGTTCAATCCGGATCATCTCGCTAAAATCTACATTGCCATAGCTCCACCATTTAAAAACGGCTTCCTTGCAGCTCCATAAAAGTGTGAGTTTGGGGTTTGGGGTTTGGGATTTGGGGTTAGTTTCTATCTCCTGTACATCGCTTGCGGTTTGCCGCTCTTTGCTAATGGCTTTTTGTTCTTCTTCGTGTAGAAACTTGTGTTTGATCTTTTCCACTTTTGGCGTGGGCACTTCAATATCTACCCCTACCCTTTTGTTCTTGCTCACGATTGCCGCCGCATAGTTGCTGCAATGCGAAATGGAAAAATGATAGGCCTCGTCTTCGAGGTAAGGCTTGCGGGTATCGGCAATTTTAATGAGGTTGATGGGGAAATCGGGGAAAAGATATTGCAGCAGGTAGCGGCCGGCCAGGTGCTGCAGGCGTTTGTGCGGATGGGTAATGTCCCGCTGAAGCGGTACATGTTGCAGAAAAAAATCTTCGTCCTCCGCAATCTGCCAGACGGCCAACCTTGTACTGTCATCAATATCCTGTTGAAAAAAAATGGGCATGAACCAATTTACGATTTACGATTGCAGATTTCGGATTGGGATTTCCATCATGCCAAAAATAATTTTATTACGATTAGTCTATTTACAATTTATTTGCAGGAGTTTACGCATTGATGGCAGATGGTACACCATTACTGGTTGATGCCCAATCTGCAATCGCCAATCTAAAATCCACAATCGAATGATTTTATCTGACAGCCGCATTTTGGAAGAGATGGAAAAAGGCACGATCAAGATTGAGCCCTACAAGCGGGAATGCCTTGGCAGCAACAGCTATGATGTGCACCTGGGCAAAATGCTGGCAACCTATCGTGAGCACATCCTGGATGCGAAAAAGCACAACGAGATTGAAACGTTTGAAATTCCGGAAGATGGCTTTGTGTTGTACCCGCATCTTTTTTACCTGGGTGTTACCATGGAGTACACCGAAACCCATGCACATGTGCCCTTCCTGGAGGGCAAATCGTCAACCGGTCGTTTGGGTATTGACATTCATGCAACAGCTGGAAAAGGCGATGTTGGTTTTTGCGGAAACTGGACACTGGAGATTTCGGTTAAGCAGCCGGTGAAAGTATATGCCGGCATGCCGGTGGGTCAGTTGATTTATTTCCCGGTGGACGGTGAAATTGAGGTGAAGTACAACCAAAAAGCCAATGCGAAATACAGCGGCCAGCCGAATAGGCCGGTGGAGAGTATGATGTGGAAGAATAAGTTTTAAGGTTGCGGTGCAGGAAACTTATTTCCTTAACAGCACTAAATTTTCCGTTTTCAATTGCTCGATTATCTCATTGAATTGACTAGTAAAAATGTCAATTAAATCTTTCTTTGACGTATTTCCCAATTTGACCAAAACAAGTTTATACGGCTCTTTTCTCACAACAAAGCTGTCAAAGAAATCACTGTCTTTTGTAATCACAACTCTTTGTTCAGCAACCGATACACGGTTAATCACTTTATCCGGAGTTTCATTTCCCAATTCGAGGTCAATTGTATGTACACAATCGTAGCCTCTTTCAATAAATAGTTGTTTTAAAGAAGGGGGAAGTTGAGCGTCTAAAAGAAATTTCATGCAGCCTTTATTTCGGCGTATTTATGTTTCATGCTCACTACGGCATATTGAATGCAAGCCAGTAAATCTTCCCGTTCCAAATCAGGAAACTCTTGTAGAAGGTCGTCAATAGAATCACCTCCTGCCAAATACTCAAGCATGCCTTCAACTGTATAGCGCTTGTTGCGAATGGTGGGTTGACCATGCGCAACGTCGGGGTTGATAGTAATGCGGCTTAACAAAGAATCAGACATAAGGATTGCTTGAAAAACAAATTTACAAATTAATCTCTATGGCTTTCCGGGCATGATTCGAACCTCAAAAGTTCCGACCAATGCAGTGGCTTTGGCAAATCCTGTTTACTGAATTCAATATGAATAACTCTTCGCGGCTTGTTGTTTGTTGTTCGGCTGGAAGCATGAAGCAACAACGGCCGCATGAGCATGATACCACCTTTTGGAACACAACAAACTTCTTCTACTTCCTCGCTCCAATCAATTGTTTCCGGTCGGTAAATTCCTTTTGAATGTGAACGGGGTACAACCCGTAAAGCGCCATTGTTTTCGTCGGTATCATCCAAATGAATGCGAATGGTAAAATTGTTTTCCAGAATGGAAAGTGGCGGTTGAACGGCATACTGGTTTTGCTTTACCGTCCACGGACCATAGCCCTCTACTTCTGCTTTTCTGTTAACCGAAATTGTCAGGTCCTGGTGATAAGAAACAAACCAGTTTGAATCGCCTGGTTTATCAAAATAAATTGACTTTACAACAAAGAAGCCCCCACCAAACAAATTATGGATGAGCAATTTTAAAGCATCGGAAATAACGACCGGTACAATATCGGGTACTTCATTAAAAAACTGGCGAATTGCAAAGAGGTCTTTTGATTTGCGAAAGTTTGTTTTGCCCGAATCGGCCTGCCTGATTTGATTACTGATTGCTTCAATTTCTGAATCAGAAAAGATGGCTGGAATAACTACGTATCCTTTTTCTGCAAACGCTGTTCGGTATTGGTCTGATAAAGACATTGCGTTCGAAAATAGGCTATGATTGGTTTACTTCAATTATGCTTCTTTCTCACGACACAGTCCACAGATGCTTCCTTCTTCAGCATGACAAAGGACAGACATTACAATAGTTCATTTGCTGAAAGTTTATCGCTGATGTCTTTAGCTCAATGCTATTCTGAACGTACAAGAGTGCGACGCAACAGACGCTAAATAGTAGCACTGGCTCCCGGTTCATAAAAAAGCGAAAAGAACACAAAAAGAGAGAACGAGGAAAAGAGAAACTCTCTACCACCAACCCCAAACACTAAACCTTCTCTCCGTTATCTTTGCCGCTCAAATTTTACTATGTATCGTACACATACCTGTGGGGAACTGCGCTTGGCCGCCGCCGGCGCAGAAGTTACACTGGCGGGCTGGGTGCAAACCGTTCGCAAGTTTGGTTCTATTACGTTTGTTGACCTTCGGGACCGCTACGGCATTACGCAGGCCCTGTTTGGCGAAGAGCTGAATGCACAACTGGATGCATCGCCGTTGGGCCGCGAATTTGTGCTGCAGGTAACCGGCAAGGTTACAGAGCGCAGCAACAAAAACCCGCAGTTGCCAACCGGCGAAATTGAAATCACGGTTTCCTCGTTCAAGGTTTTAAATAAATCAGCCGTACCGCCTTTCACCATCCAGGATGATACCGATGGCGGCGACGACCTGCGCATGCGCTACCGCTATCTTGATCTCCGTCGCGGTGCCGTTAAAATGAACCTTGAATTACGTTACGCTGTAAACCGCGCCACTCGTG
>DATKHJ010000458.1:0-3850 GCA_035510335.1 Flavisolibacter sp.
AACAAAGCCTGCCTTCTCCGTCGTGCAGTTAAAAGGCCGCGATGCGGCAACTATTAAAGCCACGATTCCAAATGATGGTGGACTTTACAATGCCGGCAACGGCGAACAAACCATTCAGCTGAAAATAAAAGGTCCTAACGCAGGTTTCTATCCGCACTTCTTCACCCGCCAGGCAACATGGCCCAGCACTCCTGGCTGGTCGTTGTTTGCATCGGGTACAACCTGGTCATTCTCTGTGCGATCAACAACTAACGGGGAAAGGCGTATTCAAACCGCTACACCATCCGTGTTTGACGACAGGTGGCACACGCTGACGATTGTGATTTATGATAGCATGGTAAACAATGTAAACTCCCGCTGGGTGAAACGTTTTACCGATGGTGTTCGCATTATTGAAACCGGTGGTAACGAAACTGCCCGCAACCTGGGAAGTAATTATGGCAGCATTGAATCCAATTCGCCTATGCTGTTGGGTTGGGGTGGCGATAAAGGCATGGGTGCCGCCGCCTTCCAGGCAGCCGATGTAATGATTTTCAACAAGGCCTTAACCGACCAGGAAGTGAAGAACAACCTTTGCCTGCAAGACATTACGCAACACCCGAAATACAACAACCTCATTGGCTACTGGCCTATGAACGACGGTGGCTTTAGCAGAACGGCCCGTAACCTGGCGCCGGGCACCAACCGCCCTGATTTTGTTTACGATGGTGTGTTTCAGTGGAGTGCCGGCGAAGCCCCTTGTGCAGGTGCCACGCCGGGTAGCGGCTCGGCACAGGTATTGGTAAAATCGGTGGACCTGGCCGCCAACTTTTTTTACTGGTTGCGCATAACTGCTGCTACCGGTTGGAACCTGGAAGGAACAAAATGGCTGGAGCAGTATGAAATTGAGTTTGTGAAATTGTAGCTTGTTCAATCTTGCAGAAGAATCGTGTTTTTGAGACAATCAAAATCTTTGTTTCTTCTTGCTACAATTGAACCGGTACTTGTTACGCATTTAAAATGTTTGAAAAGATCGATTGTTTGCAAATGTGTTTACAACCATGCCGGTTACACACGGCAGATAGTAATACAAACGTTGAAGAGAAATATGCTAACCATAACCGTTTGCTGTTCCGGAAAACGTAAAACTTGCACAATCGTTTGCATGTAAACAGCGTAAATTGTTTTGGTACTTTTCCACTTTGTAAGCAGGTGGCGTAAAGATCACAACAAGCGAAACAAACAAAAGAAAACGCGGCCATTCAACAGGTAGCAGAAATCTCCAGCAAGCGAATTGTCGATACCGGGCAAGGATAGCTACCAACGAAACTGATTTTAAAACCGGTTGTTGATTTTTTCAGTTTCCGGTAGTTGCTTTGAATGATAAAATTTAACCATGTACGGTTAATGATGAAAATAAACGCATGAATGATTCCTGCCAAAACTGGCACATCATTCGCCGTCCAATGATTACGAAACAAAAAAAGAAAAGAACACCAATGCCGCAGTCTGTTTTGCCTGCCTATGGCCTGAAGGAAGAGTTGCTGACGATGGAGACATTTGGCAGCGGGTTAATTAATCGAACGTGGAAGATTACCACGGCCGATCAGCAGTACATTCTGCAACGGGTAAACCATGCCATCTTTGAAAACCCCGATAGCATTGCGCACAACATCCGTTTAATTGCACGCTATCTTAAAAAGCATCACCCTGATTATTGTTTCGTAGCGCCGCTGGCTTCCAGCGACGGCAGCGAAATGATCTTTGTAAAAGAAGAAGGTTTTTTTCGCCTGTTTCCGTTTATGGACGGATCGCATTCGAAAGACGTGGTGGACTGCCCGGAACAAGCTTACGAAGCGGCCCGCCAGTTTGGTCGTTTTACCCGCATGCTTTCGGGTGTAGATGTTACTAAACTAAAAATTACCATTCCATCTTTTCACGATCTTTCGCTGCGTTACCGGCAGTTTTTACAAGCCCTTGAAATGGGCAACGCACAACGCCGCGAAAGCTCTCACCTGCTGGTAGATGAATTGTTTGCCTGCAATGATATTGTAACGCAATACGAAGCCATCAAAAACAATCCAGCGTTTAAGCTGCGTGTCACGCATCACGATACCAAGATCAGCAACGTGTTGTTTGATGAGGCCAACAAAGGCATGTGCGTAATTGATCTTGATACGGTCATGCCCGGCTATTTTATTTCTGATGTTGGCGATATGATGCGAACCTATCTCTCGCCTGTAAGTGAAGAAGAACGTGATTTTTCAAAGATCGTTGTGCGGGAAGATTATTACAAGTCGTTGGTGGATGGTTATTACGCCGAGATGAAAGATGAATTGACAGACGCCGAAAAAGGCTGTTTTTTCTATGCCGGAAAGTTCATGATTTACATGCAGGCCCTGCGCTTTTTTACCGATCACCTGAACAACGATGTGTACTACGGCGCTCAATACGAAGGACACAACCTAGTACGGGCACAAAACCAGGTGGTGCTGCTGCAACGCCTGCTGGAAAAAGAAACAAGGCTGGCTTCTTTTTAATGCGTAACGCAAAATGTTTCGTCTGTTTATTGCAGTTGTTTTTTAATGAACACACAAGCAGAAATGCAAGGCATTCGTTCTGTAAAAAACTTACGGGTAACTTTTTGCAGCAATAGAGGAAGGATAACAATCCTCTTCTTTGCTTCCTCCGTTTATTCAAAAAAACATCAGCACTTACCGCAATTACCAACCAGATTCTTTCATTTATTTTTTAGCTATTCTGTTTACATGACAAAGGAAAAAATTTTAGTGATAGGTGCTTCGGGTCAGATAGGGGTGGAGTTGACCTTGGCCTTGCGCCGCATTTATGGTGATAGCCATGTGATTGCGTCTGACCTTCGCGAGCAGAACCCGCTGCTGGAAGGCACAGGACCCTATGTGAGCCTGGACGTGATGAACAAAGAAATGCTGCATGTGCAGGTCATCCGCCAGGGCATTACCCAGATTTACCTGCTGGCGGCCATTTTATCGGCCACCGGGGAAAAGAACCCGGGCCTTGCCTGGCACTTAAACATGCAGGGGCTTTTAAATGTACTGGAGATCGCAAGAGAAGAAAAGCTGCACAAAGTGTACTGGCCTTCCTCCATTGCCGTGTTTGGCCCTACCTCGCCCAAAAAGGACTGCCCGCAAAAAACCATCATTGAGCCCACCACTGTCTATGGCATTTCCAAATATGCAGGGGAGTTCTGGTGCCACTACTACTTTAGCAAGTACGGTGTGGATGTGCGGAGCCTGCGCTACCCGGGCCTGATCTCGTACAAGTCGGCACCAGGGGGCGGCACAACAGATTATGCCGTGGAGATCTTTCACGAAGCGCTCAGCGAGGGCCGTTACACCTGTTTTCTAAAAGAAGACACTTTTCTTCCCATGATGTACATGCCCGATGCCATCCGGGCCACCATTGAGCTGATGGAGGCGCCTTCCGAGAACATCCGGGAGCGAACCTCCTACAACGTCTCGGCCATGTCGTTTTCTCCCGAAGAGATCGCCTCGGAGATCAAAAAACATCTGCCAAACTTCATCATTGATTACCAGCCCGACTACCGCCAGGCCATTGCCGATAGCTGGCCGCAGAGCATCGATGATTCGATGGCCCGCACCGACTGGGAATGGAGCCACGAATACGACCTGGCTCGCATGACAAAAGAGATGCTACAAAATTTGCGTGTTGAAAAATTTGCAACCGCAAGCCAATCACTACAAACCGCGCAAGAAACATTGAATTAACGACCCGATAAACCATCTGAAATGAAGAAAATTATTTTGCTGGCGATGCTGGCCGGCTATACAATGATTGCTGCTTCGCAAGGCACAGCTGAAACTATTTATCC
>DATKHJ010000459.1:0-3504 GCA_035510335.1 Flavisolibacter sp.
ATTAAAACGGCACCAAAACAAAATGAATTAAAATGCAGGGAAATTAATTCGTGTAATTCGTGCCCTGAATTCGTGTTATAGAATCTCCAGCAATTCAATATCGAACACCAGCGTTGCGCCACCCGGAATGCCGCCGGTTCCGTAATCGCCGTAGGCAAGGTGCGAAGGTATCCACAACCGCCAGGTGCTGCCAACAGGCATTAGCGGCAACACTTCCTGCCAGCCTTTGATGAGCTGCGTAAGCCGGGCCGTAAATGGCTGGTTACGCTTGAAGGAACTGTCAAACTCCTTACCGCTTAACAAGGCGCCGCGGTAGTGTGCTTTTACGGTGCTGCTTGGAGAGGGCTTCGGCCCTTCGGCTTCTTTCAACACTTGGTATTGAATGCCATTTGGCAATTCCACTACGCCTTCTTTGGTTTTATTTTCGGCCATGAAGGCTGTGCCTTCTTCTTTTTCTTTCTGCAGCTTTTCTGATTTTGCATTCTGCAATCTGTCAAATAAACTCATCGTTAATCTTCTCTTAGTGTTTTTCCGGTTAATTGAATAAAGACGTCCTCAAGATTGGCTTGTTTCATTTCTTTCGGACGTTCGAATCCGCTGGCCACCAGTTCGTCAATCAGGCCATCAGGAGAATTTAGCGCAACGATCTTGCCACTATCGACAATAGCCACACGGTCGCACAAATATTCTGCTTCGTCCATGTAATGTGTGGTAATAATAACGGTGGTGCCTTTGCTGCGGATGTTGCGGATGAGGTCCCACAAATTGCGCCGGGCTTGCGGATCAAGGCCTGTCGTCGGCTCATCCAGAAAGATGATTTTCGGATCATTGATCAATGTTGTAGCAATGGAAAAACGCTGTTTTTGTCCACCGCTCAACTCCTTCACTTTTGCCTTGGCTTTGTCACGCAGGTTTACGGTATCCAGCAAAGCCATGGCGTCCACTTCTTTGTTGTAAAGCCCCGCAAACAGCCGAATTAGCTGTATTAAATTCAGGTTGGGATAAAAGCCACTGGTTTGCAATTGCACGCCAATGATCTTTTTTATTTCATTGGGCGATTCATCCAAGTCAATGCCGTCAACTGTAATCTTCCCGCTTGTTTTATCGCGAAGCGTTTCAATGATTTCCAGCGTGGTTGATTTGCCGGCGCCGTTCGGGCCAAGCAGCCCGAAAATTTCGCCTTCGTACACATTGAACGAAAGGCCTTTCACTGCCTGAAAACTTCCGTAATTTTTTACCAGGTCGGTAACTTCAATAATTGTCTTCAACGTAAATAATTAAACCGTTTCTTTTTGCTCAACGGAGGCCACGCAGGCTTCCATTTCTTCCATCATTTTTTTACTGCCTACAAAAAACGCCGACCGCTGGTGAAGTTCTTTTGGTTCAACATCAAGAATGGAAATGGTACCGTTGGTTGATTTACCGCCGGCTACTTCTGTAATGAAAGCAAACGGGTTGCATTCGTATAACAGCCGCAGTTTGCCTTTGGGTTTATCAATGGTGCTGGGGTACATAAAAATGCCGCCTTTAATGAGGTTGCGGTGTACATCGGCTACCATGCTGCCAATATAGCGTTGCGTGTAAGGCCCGCCGGTTTCTTTGGTTTTGATTTGGCAGATATTGATGTACTTGCGAACACCTTCTGAATACTGGAAAAAGTTACCGTGGTTAACGGAATAGATTTTTCCATTTTCCGGACATTTAATATCGGGATGGCTGAGGCAAAACTCGCCAACTGAAGGGTCCAGCGTAAAGCCATTCACGCCTCGGCGGGTAGCATACACCAACATGGTGGAGGAACCATAAACAATATACCCTGCGGCGACTTGGTTGCGTCCTTTCTGAAGAAAATCTTCCCGTGTGGCCAGTGTTCCGCGGGCCGATACACGGCGGTAAATGCTGAAGATGGTACCAATGGAAACATTCACATCGATGTTACCACTTCCATCCAGCGGATCAAACAGGCAAACGTATTTGGAGTTCTTGCTGATTTCATCGTCGAAGGCTACATAATCATCCAACTCTTCCGAAGCAATGCCGGCGCAACTAATGCCGCGTTGCAACACACCCATGAATTGGTTGTTGGCAAATACATCCAGCTTTTTCACGTCTTCGCCCTGCACGTTTACCGTTCCTTCATCGCCCAAAATATCCACCAGCCCGTCTTTGTTCACTTCCACGTTCACCCGCTTGGCGGCAAGGCCAATGTCGCGTAGTAAAGTACTCAACTCGCCGGTAGCCTGCGGAAACTGGCGGAGCGATTGAATGGTAAACTCATCAAGCGTTAGTATGTTCCTGTTCACGTTCATGTAGCAATAGTTTGTTTGAAACAAATGTAAGGAAATGAAGTTAGAGGTCGGAAGTCAGAAACGGGAGGTGTGAAATTGTGAATTTGATTTGCTTCGCCTGGACATATTCCGACTTCTTACCTCGTACATCCAGCTTCTTCCTCCATCTTTGCAGGCTATGAAAGTTTTCAAATTCGGCGGGGCATCGGTAGGCACGGCAGAGCGGATCAGGAACGTTGGTGAAATCCTGAAAAACCACGGGGAGCAACAATTGCTCATCATTGTTTCGGCCATGGGCAAAACCACCAATGCGCTGGAAAAAGTAACCGAAGCATTTTACCGTGGAGAAAAAGAAGAAGCGCTGCGCCTTTTTGAAAACATCAAACAAGAGCACCTGTCAATTGATGGCGAATTGACAGGCGACGGAGACAACGAACTGGAAAGCTTTTTTACCGAGATTGAATGGTTGCTGCACGACAAACCCGTACGTGAATTTGATTATTACTATGACCAGATTGTTTGTATCGGCGAGATGCTTTCGTCCATGATTGTTAGCCGGTACCTGAACAGTGCTGGTATTGCAAACAAATGGATGGATGTACGCGACATTGTCCGCACTGACAATAACTTCCGTGATGCGCAAATTGACTGGACGGTGACGGCGCAAAAAGTGCAGGAGCAAATACGGCCGCTTTACAAGCAAACCAATCTTGTTTTAACGCAAGGCTTTATTGGTGCTACGGACGAAAATGAAAGCACCACGCTTGGCCGCGAGGGAAGCGACTATTCCGCAGCCGTTTTTGCCAATTTGCTTGATGCCGAGTGCCAGGTGATCTGGAAAGATGTGCAAGGGGTAATGAATGCCGATCCGAAGCTTTATGCAGAGGCGCAATGGATAAAAGAACTGAACTACCGCGAGGTGATTGAGATGGCCTATTACGGCGCACAGGTTATTCACCCGAAAACCATTAAGCCACTGCAGAACAAAGGCATTCCGCTTTATGTAAAATCATTTCTCAACCCCAACGAAGAGGGCACCTGCATCCACAACCAGCCGGTGAACAACCTGCCGCCAATTATTGTGTACAAAGAGGGCCAGGCGCTGGTGCAGCTTTCTTCCAAAGATTTTTCGTTTGTAGGCGAAGGCCTGACGGCCGAAGTGTACCGGATTTTTGAACAGCTTAAGTTCAAGCCTAATCTCACCCAGAACGCGGCC